>JBGVLR010000170.1:0-47566 GCA_045124375.1 Acetatifactor sp. | reverse complement strand
CGGAGAGGCAACAACTGGAATCTCAAGAACGTAAGGAAACGAGATATCCAGATATTAAAGCGACTTGGCTTTGAGTCGAAGATGATGGTTCCGGACTCAAATTGAGTCTGGAGCATATCGGTAAACGCCTAAATGATTGTGTCTAAAGAAAAGAATTGAGCTAACGGCAGTTTTTCATTTGATGTACTTTCATAAGTCCAGACAAATTGCTCCGATGATAATGTCCTTTTGGGCTTTATAATCCTGTCTACACCATAAACATATATGCCCCATTCGCTCACATTAGAGACAATCTGCTTTTGTGACAACGCATTTGCCACATTATACAGGTGGAGATAATTTCCTTCCAGCTCTTCCACACCATTATAGAGAATGTTCGTATATTGCCTGCTCTCCACGCTGACTGATGCCGTAAAGGTATTCAGCTCCTTTATGATATCATCAAACAGAGATATATAGGAGTTCAACATTTTGTCATAATACAGTTCATTCACTTTTTCCAGCTCGGCAAAAGATTTTTTCCATAAAACATCAAAGAAGAGAATGGTGGGAAGGAATAATATTAAAATTATAATTATAATCAAACGATATAAATACTTACGCTTCTTCATATAAATTACCACTCCCTTGATATCTTCTGCATACTCGGACTGCATAGGATTACCAGTTAAGCTTACCATTCTTTTAGCCATCTGGCAATATAACTTTTTTGTGTCTTTCGTCAATATGTCCCATTACAAAAAAATTACATGGCCATTTATGTGCATTTTTACATTATTTTCCTTTCCCGCTACAGTCCCGCCAGCACATCAAAGGTCCCGGCCACGTTCAGCCGGCCGTAACCCCACTCTCTGTTCGGATACACCAGATCGGGACTCCGTGAGGCCCCGCGGATAAAAAAATTCTTTACTTGCTTACTTTCCAGATACTCATTATTGCGTTCCACTGCCGACCACTGCAGAAACTGGGCCACGCCCCCGGCTGTGATAGCGGCCGCCAGGCTGCTGCCCGTCTTTTTTCCGTTTAAGGCGGAAACATTTACTCCGGGCGCCGCAAAGTCCGGCCGGATCTGACCGGTGCGTGAAAATCCCCTTCCCGATTCGATATAAAAACTGTTATTCTGGTCATTGTAAGTAGACACGCCGATCGTATTGATGGCCATAGCAGGCTCCGTTAATGTAGTGTAAGGATCCGGCTCCAGAAAGTAAGCCTCAGAAGTAAGGAACTGAGTGATAGGAAGCCACATATGAAAGACTCCGTTATGGACCATGCCTGATGCAGATACCCGGAAATTCCAGATTCCTTCCGTGGGGTTCTGAATCCTGAAAATAATCAGTTCATCGCCGGATACCGGCTCTACCAGAATACTGGAAACCGTAACTTCCGAGCGCTCATAGATAAAATTGTAGGTGATGCTCTTGCCGACTCCCAGGTTCTGCATTGGAACATTTTCACCGCCCGGTGTCCTGACGGTAACATTGTAGATATCAGGGGTACTTCCCCAAAGCTCCATTAGAAAGCCTCTGTTGTCTGCTCCCACCCGCACTTCCACATCCCTGTAATTTTCATTTGGTCCCAAATAAGCAGAATCGGTCCCCCTCTTTAACATTCCCTGAAAATGATGGGCTGCATTTCCCTCATCCCCGCCTGCCACCACCACTGCACGGCTTCTTTTGATAGCCACACTGTTTAAGTACAGTCCCAGAGGGGAGGTTCCGCTGTGCGATCCGCGGTTGGTTCCAAGCCCCAGCAGGATCACCACAGGGCGGTCGTATTTTTCATACAAGGAGTCTGCATACTCCACTGCCAGCATGATGTCCTGCTCTGCATAGGCCGGCACAGTCTGAGGGAGCATATAATAGTCTCGCAGATATTGCTTGCACTGCTTTAGCTTCACCACCACGATATCAGCCTCCGGAGCCGCCCCGGTAAAGCCGCCTCTGCTTCCAAGCCTGCTTCCTGCTGCCACCTCCATCATTGTGGTTCCATGACCGGCTTCATCTCTGGTGGGTACTACACTGTAGGGATCCTCGGCCTGCAGCGCACTGTTGATCTCCTCTCTGGTATACTCTGTTCCAAATAGAAAACCGGCCGGAGGCGTCCCTTCCTGTATGGACTGATCCCAGATTGACATGATCCTGGTCTCACCCAGCTCGTCTTTAAAGGCTTCACTGCGGTAATCAATACCGGAGCCGATACAGACAAGGATGACGCCTCTTCCGGTGAGGTTCAAAGGCTGGCGCTGCACCTGGGTAATCCCGCTGGACGTCAGTGCCGCCGGGTCAAACTGCCCGCCGCCGGCCCCACCGCTGATGGGCATCAGCCCGAATAGTTTGGGAATCATCTGGTATTCTCTTGGGACATCCATAATAGGGGGAACGTTCATTTTATTCACATATACCATTCGGAACAGATTACCCAGATTGGTGTAGCACAGGTCCTGACCTGCATCTGTATTGATCCTGACGGAATAATCCACGATCAGATCACGATAATCGTTTGATAAAATTTTTTCTTTGCAATCCATATTTGCTTTTTACACTATTTTTCTCTTATGCTTATCATATGCAAAGACCCGCAGACAATTGTCTGCGGGTCTTGGTCTTTGTTATCGAATCTAATATAACAGGAACGCAAATACCTTACCCCGTTATTTGTAATTTACTATCTTCTGCAAATCATAGAGCTGCAGACGTTTTTCTTTTTCTGCTTCCTCAATCACTTTTTCATCAAATCCGGATTCAGAAAATAAAGCATAAAAGAATTGCGCTTTCTCTTTAAATGGCGTAAGTTTTGCCATGGTATCAAGGTAGTCCGAATAATCAAAGGAAACATTTTTAAATTTGCATTCTCCCACTAAATATACTTTTTCATCCTTACCTATACCAAGCAAGTCAATTTCTGTGTCGGCAATCCGCAGTCCGTTTGGTGCATTTTTATCACGTACAGTCGTTTTACCGGTCCAACGTCCCATCCTTGCGTATCGGAAAGGCAACTCGTTATTCTTTTGAAGTTCCTTAACAAACTCCCTGCACACATCTTCAAAAGCAAGGGAGGCAAATTCGTGTAATACAGGTGCTATCACAAAATCATATACACCGTCTACGTCTCCGTCTTCGAGCTGCGAAAAATTTGCAAATCCAAAGGCATACCAAAATCGGAAAAAGTTATCTGTAAGACGATACATTCCTCTATTAGCATTTGCTTTTTCTTTTATTTTGGAATCAATAGAAAATTCCCTCTCAATAATACCCAGTTCTATCAGGTTTTTGAGGTAAACACTCGTTTTGGATGTATCATCCACAAGGGATTTCTGACTGATTTCATTGAGCTTTGTGCTTCCAAGTGCAACTGCTTCAATGATAGAATTGTATATAGGAGTTTCACGAAGTTCCTGATGCAGCAGAAAATCCACCTCACTATACAGAACACAGCCTTTGGAAAGGATGTTTTTCTTGATATTCTCGGCGAGGGACAATTCCGGTCTGAACTGACGCAGGTAATGGGGAATACCGCCAAGAATGGAATATGCAACAACCTTATCCCTGTCTGAGTAATTCGGAAAGAATTTCACTGCATCATAAAATCCCATTGCAGTCATTTTATAAATACCGGTTGCCCTGCCATACAGCGGATTTTTCTCTGCAAGAAGTTCTTTTTCCATGAAACTCATTGCACTGCCACACAAAACTACCATAACATTCCGGTCTTTGAACTCGGCATCCCACAGATACTGTAATATTGACGGAATACTCTTTTCCCCTTTACACATATAGGGAAACTCATCAATAATGACCAGCTTCTTTTTATCACCGTATGGAAGATCAAGAATGGAACGGAAAGCACTTTCCCAATCCACAAATTCAGAAATGTACTGCTTTGCCGGAATATTTTCCTTCAGAAGTTGTTTGGAAAATTTTGCAAGCTGTACTTTGTCCGTACTCTGCGTGCAAGAATAAAAAACGTGCGGTTTGTCTTTACAAAATTCTTTTAGTGTTTCTGTCTTTCCTACACGGCGTCTTCCATAAAGAACAATAAGCTGTCCGCCTTGCGCCTCGTATTTATCTTTCAGGAACTTAAGTTCGGCCTCTCTTCCTATAAACATAAATCTCTCCCTAATAATATCAAATCGTAATTTACTAAATCAGGATTTGATATTATTATGCCATATATTTGAAATAATATCAAGTGCTCAGGCGCGATTTTGCGAATGGCGCATCTGAGCTGTTACTTATCTATTACATTTCACTCGTCACCTCATGGCAGGAAAAGTGCTTGCTTACCGGCTTTCTTACCTGCGCAACCAAATCTGTACTTATGGGTAGATCATTAAAGAATGTATTTGAAGCTTTTTCTAACCATGAGTAATAAAAATATCCACTATGGGCAGACCTGCTCATTTTGGATGGAATTGTATCAAACATACATCCAGGCTGCAGCCCTGCGCAGTATCCCCGACACCGATGCCCCGGAAGGTACCGGTAAGAATAAACAAAACAGGAGGCTGCCGCCCAGACAACCTCCTCACAAAATCCATTTTCAAGCTTCAGCAATGTTTTTTACCAGATAAGGAAGTCATTTCCCTTCAATTTAAACAATGCTTCTACAAAGAAGAAATCTCCATAGATAATAGGGATATGTACTCCCTTAAAATAAGATTCCTGACTGGGATATCTCTCGCTGCCCATGAGTACCAGTGCGTCCTCACCGTCCTCATAGTTGCAGAAGTGTTCATCACATGCCTTTAAGATATTAATAGCTTCCCGGGTATATCTTCTGCCTTCCTCTTCCGGCACATATTTTGCAATTTCCAGCATACCGCAGGCTGCGCAGACACCGGCTGTACTGTCATAATATACAGGTGTCTCAGGTGCACAGAAGTCGATTACGGGAAGGTAATCTGTCTTCTTGCAGTGTTCGATGAAATAATCGGCAGTCTTCTTGGCTGCTTCCAGATATTCTGCTTTTCCTGCGTGAATATAAGAAATTACTGATCCGTATACGGCCCAGGCAAGTCCTCTTGACCAGCAGGAGATCTCACTGTAACCCTGTCCTGCATAAACTTTCTTCACACCTACTTTATCCTGCTCATGATCCACGATATGGTTCACACTTCCGTCCGGGCGGATGTGATCACGCATAGCCATGTCCATATGTCTCATGGCAATCTTTTTGAAACGGTCATCGCCGATTTCATCAGAAGCCCAGTATAACAAGGACAGGTTCATCAGACAGTCGATGATAGAATATCCTGCCTGCGGATCTCCGTTCCACGCGCGGATATAGTCACCATCGATATTGTATCTGGAAAACAGAGTAGCTGCAGCATAGAGATTTCTGGTGCAGGATGCTTCATTACCCGTGATACGATAGTTGGCTCCGCTGAGAAGATGCCACATGAATCCTACATCATGATGCAGCTGCTTATACTGCACCAGCGCTGCATCCAATAATTCCTCGGAGCGCTCTGCAGTCTTTCTGTATTCTTCATTGCCTGTAGCCTTGTACAACAGCCACATCATACCACCCCAGAAGCCATTGGTCCACCAGGTAATTCTTTTACCTTGTCTATCATCATGCTCCCCATTGATGGTTGTATAAGGGATTTTATCACGATCCTTTACAGCTATACGGCTTAACTTTTTATCAATTTTTTCCCAGGTGGCGTCAATCCATTCCTTGTTCTGTTCAATTACAGTATTCATATCTTTTTTAATCCTTTCTCCGGTTCTTACAAGATCTTTCACTTTTTCAGTTACATTATAGTGAATTGATACCTTCCAAACAATTGCCGTTTATACTATTTACTAACATTTTTAGCTTTTTCGGGGGCCGGAATGACAAAACCCGCAGACTACTGTCTGCGGGCCATATTATCTACTTTTAAACATCTGACTGCATTTAGGACTGCTATTACCATTACGCCTACATCTGCGAAAATAGCCAGCCACATATTGGCAATGCCCAGGGCACCCAAAATGAGGCAAATACCTTTCACCCCTAAGGCAAAGATAATATTTTCATACACAATGCGGAGACACTTTCTGGATATCTGAATTGCCAGGGCAATCTTCTCGGGATTATCATCCATTAATACCACATCGGCGGCTTCAATGGCTGCATCCGATCCAAGGGCGCCCATAGCGATTCCGATATCGGCTCTGGAAAGGACAGGTGCATCGTTGATGCCGTCTCCCACAAAGGCAAGGACTTCCTTCTTTCCCTTTTGCTCAAGTAATCTCTCAACTTCTGTTACTTTATCTGCAGGAAGCAGTTCACTGCGTACTTCATCAATCCCAAGCTGGGCAGCCACTGCACCGGCTGTCTGTGCGGTATCTCCTGTCAGCATTACTGTCTTTCGGACACCTGCGGTTTTCAAAGCGCTTATGGCATGGGCAGATTGTTCTTTCACAACATCTGCTATTAAAATATAGCCATAGTAAATTTCATCCACCGCTATGTGTACCACCGTGCCGGGCTGGTCCGGAGCCTCCACTTTGAGTTCCAGCTTTTCCATCAGTCTGGCATTGCCTGCAGCCACGTTCTTTCCCTCTACTGCAGCAATAACGCCGTGACCGCTGATTTCCTCCACATTCCCAATCAGATTTCTGTCTATTTCCTGACCGTAGGCCTCTTTCAGGCTCTTACTGATCGGATGTGTAGAATAACTTTCCGCATAAGCTGCATAGCGAAGCAGCTCTTCTTCCGAACAGCTTACTGCGGGGCACACATGGGTTACTTTAAAAACGCCTTCCGTCAGGGTACCTGTTTTATCAAATACCACATATTTCGTGGATGCAAGTGCTTCCAGATAATTGGAACCTTTTACCAGAATTCCGCAGGAAGAAGCTCCGCCGATTCCGCCGAAGAAGCTTAAAGGAATGGAAATCACCAATGCACAGGGACAGCTGATAACCAGGAATGTCAATGCTCTTGTCACCCATTCACTCCAGCCGGCCGGATTTCCCATAAGGACATTGACAAGCGGCGGCAAAATTGCCAGCGCCAGGGCACTGTAACAGACTGCCGGCGTATAATAATGGGCAAATCTGGTAATGAAGTTCTCTGCTTTCGCCTTCTTCATACTGGAATTCTCCACCAGTTCCAAAATTTTGGATACGGTAGATTCTCCAAAAGGCTTAGTGGTACGGATCCTTAAAAGACCGGATAGGTTGACACAGCCGCTGATGATTTCATCTCCTGCTGCCACTTCCCGTGGAATACTTTCTCCTGTCAGAGCACTGGTGTTCAGTGCAGAATTGCCGTCCGCCACGATACCATCAATCGGTACTTTTTCTCCGGGCTGTACGACAATCACGGTTCCAATCTCCACCTCATCAGGGTCCACCTGCTCCAGGCTGCCGTCTTCAGCCTCTATGTTGGCATAATCCGGGCGGATATCCATCAGGGCGCTGATGTTCTTTCGGCTCTTACCTACCGCCACACTCTGGAACAGCTCACCAATCTGATAAAACAGCATAACCGCTGCACCTTCGCGGTAGTCCCCTAAAAGCATGGCACCCACGGTGGCTACCGCCATGAGGAAATTCTCATCAAATACTTCTCCGTGGATAATTCCCAACGCTGCCTTTCTCAGGATATCGTAGCCGATCACCAGATAAGGAATGAGGTAGAGTGCCAGCTCAAACCAGCCTTCAGCAGGAATAAATTGTAGGATAATAAGTAGTGCAAAAGCTGCAATAATGCGATACAGTACTTTTTTCTGTTTTCTGGTCATAATTGTTTTACCTGCTTAAATTTTGATTCAATATTTTTTCAATATCTCAATTCAGTATTTCTTATTGATTTACAGGTAAATCTCACAATCAGACTCTACCTTCTTGCAAGCCTTCACCACATTGCCCATTACAGCTTTGATATCTGCACCCTCGGCAAACTCTACATTCATCTTCTGGGTCATAAAGCTGACGGTTGCATCGGCAACGCCTTCTACTTTCTTAGTGGCCTCTTCCATCTTTCTGGCACAGTTAGCACAATCCACTTCGATCTTATAAGTTTTCTTCATATACAAATCCTCCAATCAGATATTTTCATATGAATCATTGTTCATATGTTTATATTATCATAAATATAGGATTTGTCAATACAAATTTATAATTTCTTACCCTTCTCAATCATTACTTTTCACACGCGCGTCATTGGCAATATCTCTTGCACTGCTTCATCATTCCTGTGTCACACTCCCCGTTAACGCTTACTTTCTTCCTGGAATTCTCTGTAATATTTTAAGTAGATATCCGTGTCCCGAATCACACAGCCGGTAGGTTTTCCGGCGCGGATCAGGTCGCCGCATTTTCCACAGGTCAGGCATACCTGCTTCTCATCGATTCTGCCGGTCTCGATGATCTGTTTCGGGAAGAACGGATTGGCAAAGGACATTCTTCCGAACAACATGTTGTCGCATAAGCCTTCTTCAATGGCTCCTGCTGCATACAGATCAGAATACTGCCTCAGGTAAGTGGAACCGGAGGCAGAGATAAACATGTCCGGAACCGCTTTCTTCACTTCACCGATACAGCGGATAATTCTTGCCAGTCCGTACAAAGGATGTTCCTCTGGGATATATTTTCCGCCATCGAAGGGTCTCGTCACATGGGTAGTCACGTAGGGATTGCCCAGGGTGAGATTGACCATAGGCAGCTTATAATCCTCATGGAGCATTTTAATCAGGCGGATCGGCTCCGTCATGTCAGGAGTGGTATCTCCACCTTCTTTCACACCGAATCCATAGGGATAAGCATAGCCATCGTAAATACCGATCCTGGACGTCACCAGGAAATCAGAGTCCTCATGAACCTTGGCTGCGGCAATGCCGTTGCGCAGAAGTCTTGTCCTGTTTTCAAAGCTTCCACCGTAAAGTCCCGGACGATTATAAGCAGAGCACAGCTCTGTTACCAGGTAACCGTGGCAGGATTTGATGTCCACTGCATCAAATCCTGCCTGCTTTGCCAGAAGGGCAGCTTCTTCAAATTTTTCCTCCAGACTTTTTAAATAATCATCGGAAACAATGCAGCTGTCATCCGCCGGGCGCAGCTTCTCATACTCCGGATGGCGGTATGCAATGAGGGGAGCCGGTTTCCCCTGAGGATTGGAATAACGTCCGCTGTGATTGGCCTGCATGACCAGATACGGTGCAAAACCGTTGGCTCTGATTCCTGCCTCCTTGACAGCGGCAGTCATTTTTTTATAATTCTCCAGATTTTCTTTTGTCAACATCAGCTGATGGGCGCTGGAACGCCCCTCCGGCACGATGGAGATGGCTTCAAACCAGATCATTGCTGCCTGCCCCTGTGCCTCCCTGATATATCTTCGCAGGGTAAGCTCCGATGGGGATCCATCAGGCAGGGCATCAGCGCCTTCCATAGGGGCAATTCCCAGGCGATTCTTCAGGGTAATATTCCCGAAGGATGCCTCTTCTGCGAGCACCCGGGTATCTTTTGCAATGGGAAGATGCACCTGTAACTCCTGTGCTTTTTCTCTTATTTCTTCTACATTTTTATAATGAAATCTTTCATGCTTCATATATGTATCCTTTCCGGTTTGCGTATATTCTTCCTGTTTGATATGCAGTCTTCTCTGACAGATTATGAACAATACACTCTGGGTACTCTGGCGAAAGAATATAATATCAGTCCAAATTTGTATCGGCACACACTAAACGAGTCATTCAGTGTGTGCCGATATTAGGAAACTACTAATTCTGTGTCGGATACTCTTTCAGTTCCTCAATCCTGCCCATCACCTGATTACTTCTGATATCGATCACCGGTCCGCCGGTTCCCTCAATATACTCTCTGGTAATGGTAACTTTACCGATATTATCATCCTTCGGAATCTCGTACATGATATCCAGCATAAATTCTTCAATGATGGAGCGCAATGCTCTGGCACCGGTATCTCTCTCCATTGCTTTGTCCGCAATGGCCTCCAGGGCTTCATCGGTAAATTCCAACTTCACTTCGTCCAACTCCAGCAGCTTCTGATACTGCTTGAGGATAGCATTCTTGGGCTCTTTCAGGATCTTCACCATCATATCGCGGTTCAGGCCTTCCAATGTATAGATAATAGGCAAACGGCCGATAAATTCAGGGATCATACCAAATTTACGGATATCTTCCACAGTCACTTTGGAAAGGATATTTTTATCATTATCATACTTGTCCTTCAATTCGGAACCGAAACCGATGGAAGCAGTCTTGGTCAGACGTTCCTTGATGATACCTTCCAGATTTGGGAACGCACCGCCGCAAATGAACAGAATATTTCTGGTGTTCACCGTAGCAAGGGGCACCATGGCGTTCTTGCTGTTGGCGCCTACAGGCACCTCTACCTCTGCTCCCTCTAAAAGCTTTAACATACCCTGCTGTACGCTCTCGCCACTGACATCACGTGAAGTAGTGTTCTTCTTCTTGGCAATCTTATCGATCTCATCGATGAAGATAATTCCGCGCTCTGCTTTCTCCACATCATTGTCGGCTGCTGCCAACAGCTTGGATACAACACTTTCGATATCGTCACCGATATAACCTGCTTCCGTCAAGGAAGTGGCATCTGCAATAGCAAGAGGCACATCCAGAAGTCTGGCAAGTGTCTTAACCAGGTAGGTCTTACCACAGCCGGTAGGTCCGATCATCAACATGTTGGACTTCTCGATTTCAATTTCATCCATGGTTCCGGTAGCTACTCTCTTGTAGTGGTTGTACACCGCCACTGAAATAACTTTCTTGGCATGCTCCTGACCTACCACATACTCGTCCAGGCTGGCCTTGATCTTGTGTGGCGGAGGAATGTTCTTAATATCCAGAACAGGCTCTTCAGCCTTCTTCTCTTTTTTCTTCTTCAGCTTCTGCTTATTGGGAATTCCGCCGTCTCCCTTAAGATCAGCCAGGTTCACGAAACTGATATTGGGGAATCCGCCCTTCTTAGCCATCTCATCCATTTCCTTCTGGAAATTGGGATTACTGAACATGCCCTGGTAATCAAACTGGCTTACCGCATCCATGGTCTTGTGCATACAGTCATCACAGACACAGATATTGTTGGGCATCTTGAACATTTTACCGGCCTTGCTCTCCGGCCTGCGGCAGACGAAGCAGACATCCTCATATTCACTGTTATCACTCTTACCTGCCTTGGAAGTATTCGCGGCATCCTTTTTATCGGAAACATTTTGCTTACCGGAGTCTTCTGTTGACTCTTCCTGCGCGACAATTTCCGCATCACTGTTTATTTCTTTTAATTCTTCATCTTTATCAAATATATCTGACATAAATTTCTTTACCCTCTCTTAACAAGTCTTATATGGGATTCCATCTGCAACTATTATAAAGGATTCTTCCAGAGCATACAAGAGAACTTTTGTTAATAGAAGTAAACTTTTTCTAAACAGGGTACGCGTCACACTTCAAAATCCAGGCAGCTTCTGCTCTTGGTAAAAGGCCTTACTTTCCCGTCAGCTACTTTTACATGCTCCGGGTGTACGGCATAGCCTTTCAGTGCTGTCTCGTCTACAAAGGAAGAGTCCAACATCAGGTCAGCATTGGACGATGCAAGATGAGCAATCTGTACCTTGATGTCCAGAAGTCCGGGAATTTTGCCCTTCAGAGCTTCCAAATCTGTTTTAATTGCTGCTTTGATTGCTGCTTTCTCTTCTTCGGAATATTCATCTTTTAACTGCCATAAAATAATATGTTTTACCATTGTTCTTTCCTTTTATCCACATGAGGATTCCTTTCTTTACAGATATAAACTATTTTACCATTCCTGATGTAAGATTACAAGAGTATCACAACTGTACTCAAAGAGCACTGCAAGACTACCCAAATGCGTTCTCTACTCACTCCAATACTTCTCCACACAACTTTCTGCTTTTTCCTGAGTTAATGAGAATTCTTTCTCTACAGCTACTACCGCCTCTGCTTTGGTTGCATTAAAACGCTTATAGGTATTTACCAAAGCAATGATTCCTTTCTCTATTCCATCATCCATTAACATCTTTCCCAATATCGTCATTCCAATCTCCTCCTTAACTTTGGCTAATTCTTCTTCCTTCAGGAATTTACATGCAAAGACATAAAGCATTGCATACCTGCATGCCCACTTTCAAAACTCTGTCTTCTGCCTCAGGGGGCTTACTTGTATGACTCGTTTTCTCCTCTTTCTGCGGCATGTCTGCTTGTTGCACTTTCTGCGTCCGCAATGATACATTAGCCCGACGAAACACATTTGTCTGCTGAACCGTACGCGCATTTCGTACTTTTTTCTTCTTTTTCGCCATATAACCTCTATTTCCGCTATATGGTACCTACCTTCATTATATAGTATTAATGCGCATTGAGCAATAGAAAGTTTACTTTTTTCCGTATTTTAGAACGGAGTGCCATCGGCATTAATGATTCACCATTTCCCAGCACTTTACAGGAAAAACGGGCAGAAGCTTTCGCCTCTGCCCGTTATTTTATTCTCATTCATTCTTATTACTGATCAGAAGTCGGTCTGGTACCCAAGGTAAGCTGCAGGTCTACAGACTGATACTCACCATTCTGAGGTCTCTTCACCGTTATGGTTACGGTAGAACCTGAACCATAGTACTGCAGGATGTTCTGCAGGTCCTCATGAGTAGAAATCTTCTCACCCTCGAACTTGACGATTACATCTCCCGGAAGCAGGCCTGCTGCATCAGCGGGTGAACCTTCCTGTACTTCCACAATATATACACCCTGAGGAATTCTTAACTTCTGAGAGTAATCACTGGTAATAGTCTGCATGGTAATACCAATGTAACCTACCTGATCATCTTCTACCTTATTTCTGGTTTCCTTTAACATCAGTTCAGCAATGATAGGTTCTGCTGCTGAGATTGGGATTGCATAGCCCATACCTTCTACAGTTGTGGCACCGATCTTATTGGAGTTGATACCGATGACCTCACCATTGATATTTAACAGCGCACCGCCGGAGTTACCTGGGTTAATAGCTGCATCTGTCTGAATAAAGGTATTGGTAGTGCCATCCTCTGTGGTAATCTCTCTGTCAAGTGCACTGACGAAACCGCCTGTTACAGACTGTCCATATCCCAGTGCATTACCGATTGCAATAACCGGCTCACCAAGCTTTAATGCATTACTGTCACCCATGGTAGCAATGGCGATCGCGCCTTTGGTTTCCTCAGTAAGGGACTCCAGCGGAATTGCAATGACTGCCAGGTCCATATCGGAATCCATACCCTTAATCTGCGCTTCCGCAACAGAACCATCAATAAAGCTTACTTCCAGCTTAGTAGCATCTGCTACAACATGATGATTAGTTACGATCAACAGCTCTGTATCACTTTCTGCAACAATGATTCCGGAACCGCTTGCTGCCTTCTCTTCTGTGTAGCTCTGTCCGAAGAAAGTAGTACTTGTCTCAGTATAATTATTAACAATAGATACCATTGCCGGCATCACTTCTTCTACTACATCAGAGACATCTGAAGATACAACTCTTACTTCTGTGGTATCGGTCAGCTTGATGCCGGATTTGCTCTCCTCAGTTGCCAGATCCTCTGTCTGGTTCTCCACATCACTGCTGATAACCGGTGCATCTTGCACGTCCTGGCTTGCCATGCTTCCTGTTACATACTGTACACCGTAGAAGCCGACTCCTGCAAACAATCCGAAGAACAGTCCCATGCAGACACTGACAAGCGCTTTTTTGAAGAAACCACCTGATTTCTTTTCCTTATGTTTCTTGCCGGAATCATCTGCATTGCTGCTTCTGTAACTATTGCTGCTTTCATAATTGCTGTTGTTTCCGTAACTGTTGCTGTTATAGCTGTCACTTCTGTAACTGTTATTGTTTCCATAGCTGTTACTGTTGCTTCCGAAATTATAACTGCTGTAACTGTCACTTCCGTAGCTGCCGGAGTAGTTGTTGTTCCGGGTTCCGTAGCTGTTCTCTGTGCTGCCTGCTGCACTATTAGCTGTGTTATTTTCTGTGTTGTTCTGATTCTGTTGGCTGTCAGCGCCTGATGTATTGGTACCGGCGCCTTCACCGGAATAAAGATCATTATCGTACATATCTGTTCCCTCTTTCCTTCCCAAAGGTCTGAACCTTGTGTTCATTACCTTTCTTTATCTTTATGAACACAGTATACCCCAGATTTGTGACCAAACTGTGATAAAAATATAATACGTTTGTGAAAATTATAATTTTTTTCATCATGAAAAAGGCCGCAAAAAAGGGGAGAAAACAGTTCCTCTCTCCCCTTTCAAGTCTTATTCTACGGTTACTGACTTAGCCAGATTACGAGGCTTGTCGACATCACAGCCTTTGCCCACTGCTACATAGTAGCCGAAGAGCTGAAGCGGTATGATAGCCAGTGAGTTGGTAAAGAGCGGATCAGTCTGCGGAATGTATACCACATAGTCTGAAGCTTTTTCAATAGCCTGATTCTCTACACAGGTCAATGCCATAACAAAAGCACCGCGAGCCTTTACTTCTACGATATTACTGATTGTCTTCTGATAGAGGTGGGGCTGGGTAGATACTGCCACAACAAGAGTACCGTCTTCAATCAGAGAAATGGTACCGTGTTTCAGTTCACCTGCAGCATATGCCTCAGAATGTACATAGGAGATTTCCTTCAGTTTCAGGGAACCCTCCATGGAAATTGCATAGTCGATTCCTCTTCCGATAAAGAAAATATCCTTAGCACCTACATAGCGGTTTGCAAAGTGCTGAATCTTCTCTTTCTGTCCCAGGAGAAGTTCAATCTGTTCAGGAAGCTTTCTCAAATCTACAAGCAGCTTCTGGAAACGCTCTTCGGAAATCCGATTGTTTACCTTAGCCAGTTTCATAGCCAGCAGATAAAGTGCTGCCAGCTGTGCGCTGTAAGCCTTTGTGGTAGCAACCGCGATTTCAGGTCCTGCCCAAGTATACATAACGCTGTCAGCTTCTCTGGCAATGGAACTTCCCACAACATTGACAATACCAAGCACCTTATATCCTTTTGCTTTGGAATCTCTTAAGGCAGCAAGGGAGTCTGCAGTTTCCCCGGACTGGCTGATAACAATGACCAGACAATCATCTCCGAGAATCGGGTCACGGTAACGGAATTCACTGGCAACATCTACCTCAACCGGAATTCTGGCCAGGGACTCAATCACATATTTACCGGTAACACCTGCATGATAAGCAGAACCACATGCTACAATATGGATTCTCTTGATACCTCTCAGTTCGTCGTCTGTCATATTCAGTTCGTCGATTACAATATCATTATCCTTGATTCTGGGAGAAATGGTATCGGTAATCGTCTTGGGCTGTTCATACATTTCCTTCAACATGAAATGTTCATATCCGGCCTTCTCTGCAGCATCTGCATCCCAGTCTATGGTCACGGGTTCTTTAGTCAGCTCTTCTTCGTCTACGGAAAAGAACTTCATACCGTCACGCTTTAACTGCACAATTTCCTGATTATCCACATAATATACGCTTCTGGTATATTTCAAAATAGCCGGTACATCGGAAGCAATAAAGCAACCTTCTGCATTCTGTCCTACGATCAACGGACTGTCTTTTCTGACTGCATAGATTTCATCCGGGTATTCGGAAAACATAATTCCAAGTGCATAGGAACCTTCTACACGGTGAAGCACCTTGCTGATAGCTTCCAACGGATTTCCTTTATAATAATAATCTAAAAGGTGAGCCAGTACCTCAGTATCCGTCTCGGAAACAAACTCGTATCCCTTACTGATCATTTTCTTCTTTAAAGGAATATAATTTTCGATAATACCGTTGTGTACAACTGCGATGGTACCTTTCGCGTTGAGATGGGGATGGGAATTGGTATCACTGGGAGCACCATGGGTAGCCCATCTTGTATGACCGATACCGGCATTTCCCTTCATAGTCTCTCCGCCGCGGGTCAGGTTCTCCAAAACCTTCAGTCTTCCCACAGCCTTCTGGGCGTTGATCTTCTCTCCGTCAAAAACAGCCATACCTGCTGAATCATAGCCTCTGTATTCCAATTTTGACAGACCATCCAGTATGATGGGCGCTGCCTGATTACTTCCTATATATCCAACAATTCCACACATATTAGCCTCTTTTCTGCGCCTTTGCGCTGTTTTAATGAAGTCTATCTATCTGACACTACAATAATGCCTTATTTCAAACTTTTTTTCAAGTAGAAAGTATAATGAATATCCTTATTTCCAGTAATCTTTATTATCGGAAAACGCAACCACCCAGGAATGTGGTAAGGATGCGTACCTTTTTCCCAGCAGGTATCCTGCATATTTACTGGCACTCTGCATGATCAATGCCGGAATCTTGCGTCCCATTTTGTGATTCCACAGATATTTTGAGGTCTGCAGCACCATCTTTTTTCCTTCCGATTCAGACGGCACCCCGGCAAACACTTCCGGATGCTGGGCCTGAGATACTCCCAGATCAAAATTACGATGAAACTGCTGCCTATTGGTATAATTGTGGGAATGGACCACCCTGGCATCTGCTGCATAGGCAATCTCCCAACCTGCTTTTATTGCACCTGCTGCATAAATCATATCTTCATTAAAAATGGTATGATGCACAAAGCCACCCATTTCTTCATAAATCTCTCTCCTGTAAGCAGCGCATACATTTGAGCAAAAATAGGTCTTGATTCCAAGTTTGGGTAAATCCTCAAGCGATTTGGTATATGACTGTTCCGGGTAATTAAAGCTTCTTGCATACCTCTCTGTCAGATTACAACTTTCATTAGGCAGTTGTCTGGCATATGCTGCAGCCACTTTATCCTGTAACGGTGCTGTCAGATTTTCTATCAGATATTCGTCTGCCGGCATGGCATCCTGAGTCATCATGACAAACACTTCGGCATCTGACTTCTTCACTCCCCGCCGCCTGGTTTCTCCATGGTCGAATTCTCTCTTGGAAAGATGGTATACCTTTACTTTCTTATGCTGCTCCAGGAAACGCGTCCCGTACACCAGTTGTTCAAAATATTTTTCCTCTGTATTCATGAGGATGATCTGCCTGACTGCCACCGTCTGGTTCTCCAGCCGCTCGATCAGAGTAAACAGTTCTTTTCCCGGTTTATACACCGGGATAATCACATCAATATCCATTCCGTTTCTCCCACAAGATATTCCGTTTGCGCAAAAATGTGCACCCTCCGCACATATTGCAAGAAGGGAGCCCGGAAGCTCCCTCCTTTGGATATCAGTTTTGTCTTTACTTATCAGTTCGGTTTTACTTATTCAGGTAAAGTGATGTCTCTGCATTAATCTCAGCACTGTATTCCTTAACCTTATCAGATACTTCGTAATCCTCTACATCAAACAGGAATTCATGGAGCCATTTTACATTAGATTCCAGATTCACAGGAATAACGCTGCTTCCCTTGCTTCCGATATTGCCGGTCGTACGCATGGAGGATTCAGGGAATCCGCCTTCATCTACAATTTTATAATTAGATACCTGGGACAGATAAGGAATGATATCGTCTGCCGTCAGGCTGGTAACTACATGCCCCATAACTTCCTCGAATACATCTGTCAAAGTTGCAAGATCCACTTCTCTGATTCTTTCTTCAATAGCCTGAATCAATTCTCTCTGGCTTGCAGCACGCGCAAAGTCATCGCCCTTTCTATAACGGATACGGCAGTAGGCTGCAGCCTGCATACCATCAAGCTTCTGGTAACCTGTCTTGGTCACTTCTGTATAACCACATTTTAAAAGCTTATCGATACTGTACTGATAGTTATTGATATGCTTTAATTCTTCCTCATCTACATCCAGATATACACCACCAAGACCATCTACAACACCCTTCAGACCTTCATAACCGATTGCAATAAAGTCCTGAATATCCAGGTCCAGGTTCGCATTCAACATGGTAACTGCCTGTTCTCCACCACCCCGATAATACGCCGTATTACATTTTATGTAATAATCATCGCCGATATTCAAATAGGTGTCACGATATACACTCACCAGCTTGATATCACCGGTATCCAGATTAATACTGGCAATCATGATACTGTCACTTCTTGCGCCTTTAACCAGCTGGTTCTCATTTTCAGCATCAATACCAAACAGAGCAATATTCCAATAGCCTTTCATGACGGGACTTTCTTCTACCTGAGAAGCAATTCCGATACTTTCAGCTTCAGTAGGCAATTTTACTACAACAGGCGCCTCTTCTTCCTCTGTCTTATCGAATAATACTAATAATACGGCCAGCATTGCTACCAGTATTACGATTTCTGCCGCAAATACAATGATTTTTCTTCTCTTCTTGGCTGCACGCTGCTTTGCAGTCATTCTGCTTCTGTTCTGTCCGTTACCTGTGTGCTGTTGTGCACCCCTTGTCTGATTGGAATTAGTTGCCATAATCAAATCTCCCTTTTTGCATACCTTCTAATATGCATTTTTGTTGATAAAACCTGTAAAAAAGGTCATAAATATAATTTTTATATCAAGTCCTAAAGTCCAGTTCTCAATATAATAAATATCATAATCAATGCGTTTACGGATAGAAGTATCTCCTCTGTAACCGTTCACCTGAGCCCAACCGGTAAGCCCCGGCCTAACCTGATGTTTTACCATATAACGTGGAATTTCCTCTTTGAACTTTTCTACAAAAAGAGGTCGTTCCGGTCTCGGACCTACAAGGCTCATATCACCTTTTAAAATATTGAACAGCTGCGGCAGTTCATCCAGGCTGGTCCTGCGCAGAACCTTTCCTACCGGAGTTACTCTGGGATCATTCTTGACTGTCCAGGCTTTCTTCTCCTCGCTGGGAGCCTGCTGCTCCATACTGCGGAATTTATACATATAAAACGGCTTGTTATGAAGTCCCACTCTCTCCTGCTTGAAAATAATCGGTCCCGGACTGGAAAGCTTGACCAATATGGCCGACACAAGCATTATCGGTGAAGTCACAATGATTCCAAACAGGGAACCTACAATATCCACGATTCGCTTGATCAGCATATTCATGGTATTGGTCAGCGGAACATAACGGATATTGATAACCGGCAGCCCCATCAAATCCTCTGTATAAGGATGCGTTGGTATGAGACTGTTGTAATCAGGGATAAACTTCGTATGCACACCCGATTTTTCACAAACATCGACAATTTTTTCCAAATGTTCGTAATCCTTCAGGGAAAGTGTAATAGCAATTTCATCCAGCTTATTCTCCGGCAGGATATATTCCAGATTTCCGATAGAACCAAGAACTTTTACCCCTTTATAGAGTGTTCCTCTCGGCACGTGATCATCCAGTATACCGCACACCACATATCCCCACTGAGGATTGTCCAGTATTCTGCTGATATATTCTTCTGCAGATCTGGAATACCCCACTAAAAGGATGTGTTTGAGATTATATCCTTTGCTCCGCATAGTCTGCAGACTCTTACGCAGAACAATACGTGAACAAGATGTAAAGAATATATTCAGGCAAACGAACATGCCCATCATCATTCGTGAAAAGTTGATTTCTCTCATGACTATATACAGTGAGAGAATGAAAATCACGATGCCAAAGACATTGGCCTTGATGATACCCAGAATCTCGTGCCGTCTCTTTACAGTACGCTTCGGTGTGTATACATTACAGTAATAATACAGTATCATATACAGAGGCACCAATGCAAAAAGCGCCGCAAAATAGTCAGCCGCCGGAAGGTCTCCCAACTCCGGACCGGGCTTAATAATATAAAATTTAATATAATATGCCAGTGTATAAGAGACTGCGGTGATAATTCCATCCATTATCAGATGCAGCCTGTTGAACACCTTTTGATTATCTTTGATCATAAGCGTCACCCAGTCTTAATATCTGCGATTATTTTACAATAATCCCACTAAAAGAGCAACTTAATAATTTATGAAGCGAATTCTTAAGATATCTTAAGAATTTGTTCGGGTAGAAAGGGCCGTCCCCAGGGAGCAGGCGTGGAAATTCAGACGCGCTTTCGCTCCATTAAAAACGCAGCGGTACTAGGTCGCCAAAGGACGGCGACCAAGGACCGGCGTTTTTATAGGGTCTGAATTTCCACGCCTGCTCCCTGGGGACTACTCTTTCCGCAGAACAATCTTAAGATATTTTAAGAATCGGCTGTTATAGTAAATGTATCTCTGCTTTATTTTTTCATGATAAATCGGAATGTATTCAGGTAGAGGAGGAGTTGGATGTGGATGTAGTTTGGTAAATTTTTAAATTTAAATGGAACTTTTTGTTTTCGGCCGGAGGGGGTGTGATATTTTTGGAGGCCTTTGAGGAGGCCTTGGGTGTAGGTGGGGGCCATTCCCTTCATGGTAAAGAAGCAGGTTTTGATGAAAAACCCCAGCATGAGGAAGGGGAGATTCCATAGTTGTTGGAGAAGGGGCATGTTTTTGGCGATGAGGTAGGTGCTGTTGGCGGAGGACATACGGGTTTTGAAGTCGTTATAACGTGATCCGCTGGTAGCACTGCCGGCGTGGAGGACTTTGGCAGTTGGTTCGTAGGTACAATGGTAGCCGTAGATGCGGGCGCGGTAGCAGATGTCGATGTCTTCCAGGTAAGCAAAATGGTTCTCGTCAAAATAGCCGATCTCGTCCAGAATGCTTTTACGGTAGATAGAGGCTCCGCCGCAGGCTGCGAAGACTTCTGCCGGACGGTTGTATTGTGCGGCAGGCTTTCCTTTGCCGCGGGAGTAGGCCCAGCCGAGGACGCAGTACTGGTCACCGGCATCATCGATGCGTTCGTGATCCTGCCACTGCAGCATCTGCGCGCTGACTGCGAAGCATTTTTCATTGCGTTCTATGGCATTCATAAGAGCTTCCACAAACCCGGAAAGAACCTCGGTGTCATTGTTTAACAGAATCACATATGGTGTGTCTGCCTCTTCTATCCCCACGTTGACTGCATGGCAGAAGCCGGTATTTTCGGGCAGTGCTTCCAACTTCACCTGAGGATAATGATCACGGATCAGCTCCATGCTGCCGTCTGTGGAACCATTGTCCACCACAAGCACCTGAAAAAGAGCCTGTTCATCCAGACGATACAGGCTCTCCAGGCAATTAGCCATATATTTCATGCCATTGTAATTGGGTATTACTACTGTTGCCTTCCTCATGTCCTCTTCCTTTAACTGATTTGTATATCTTCGCTTGCAGTTCACTCATCAGCCATTTTGTGTCTATTTAAGCTCCCTGCTCCTGTTCGGATCCCAGCAGATCCGGTACCCCTCCGCCCTGAGCGCTTCCCCCAGTCTGCAGCTTATTTTGGCATAATCGCTGTCCTCCGGCAGCACCGTCCAGTCAAACCAGTCTCCTTTCGTTACATACGGTACGCCTACCACACGTTCAAAAAGAGCATGGCACTGGGGCCTTAAACTGATATATCTGATGTCCACTGCCGCAGCATCCTGAAGCAGCACCCCTCTGTGCAGGTAGCCGCTGAAACCTTCCGGCAGATTCTGATACAGGACTTTACAATAATCATCATATGCCCCTGCTGCCAGACGTTTTCCGGCCACCAGCTTTCCGCCTATGGCTCCTACATCTTCTCTTACAGAAAGCAGATCCGGCTCATACACAAGCCCATAAAATCCCAGATGCTTTAAATGCACAGCCTGAGCCTTCCACCCCATTCTGTCAGCCATATCCTGAACAGCTCTCTTCCCTGCTTCATAAGCATACTGCTTACTCTGTGGATTCTCCGCCGTAGAACCGGTGTGGCACCGCCAGTGATACAGAATTTTCGGAATGTGTACAATCCTTTCTTCCTGCGGCAAAATCTCAGAAGCAGCCCGAAGTACAAGATCAAAATCCTGAGCCCCGTCATATTCTTTCCTGAAGCCCAGCCCCTGAATCAGTTCTCGTTTCATCACCAGGAAATGGCAGATATAATTATTAGAAAGCAAAAGGTCCAGGTTAAAATCCGTCTTATAATGCGGTTCAAAATACACTGACCTGTCCTGATTACATTTATCCTCATCAGAATAAAGAAGCAGCGGCTCACTTCCTTTCATGGCAAACTCTTCTATCTTCTTTGCCATATAATAAAGTGCATCCGGAGTCAACACATCATCATGGTCTAAAAGCCCCACATAATCGCCCTTCACCAGCTTCAAAGCCGCATTACTATTCTCCGAAATACCGCCGTTACGCGCAAGCCGCTTATAAACGATCCGTTGTCTTCCATACCGTGCCTGTTCTCCTGCCATACACTCCCGGACCATTCTCTCCACGCTGTCATCTTCCGTAGCATCTGCCAGAATCAGTTCCAGTTCCGGATAAGTCTGTCCAAGCACCGACTCCACCATCTCCACCAGATACGCCTCCGGCGTCCGATACAATGGCACCAAAATGCTAAACACCGGCCTTACGCTGAATCTATGCTCCCTCTGCCCGGCCAACACCTCTTCACCCGGCTCCTCGAACTGATACTTTTCTTCCTTGCGCTGCTCCAGCCTCTCCGCCACAGCATAAACCGTATTCTTCAGTCCGTTTCTTTTAAGATAATATACCGTCTTCTTCCAATTCGCCAAAACGCTCATAACAATTTCCTTTACCGCCCGCTTTGAGCCATCCCTGTCTCCTCCGGGTGTCCCTATCGCCAAGTCCCTTTTACAGAACAGCTTTCAATTCTGATGTCAACCGTTCCAGGCGTTCCCCCGCATCTTCCAGGCAGCCGCCCCGAACTCCCATGTAGAACTTGATCTTGGGCTCTGTTCCGGAAGGACGTGCACAACACCATGCATCATCAGGCAGTTCAAAATACAGGACATTGGATGCGGGCAGACCTGTAGCCGTCTCTGCTCCCGTTTCCATATCGATGATGCGGTCAGTCTGGTAATCCCTGAATTTAAGCACCTTTAACTCGCCAAAAGACTTGGGCGGATTCTCGCGCAGTCTGTTCATAATCTCCGCAATCTGTTTTGCTCCATCGATTCCTTTTAAAGTGATGGTATACTGGCTTTCTTTATAGTATCCATATTTTTCATACATGGATAACATCATATCCCACAGGGTCATATTATGCTTTTTACAATAAGCTGCAACCTCGCACAGGCACATAACTGCCACGCAGGCATCCTTATCTCTGGAATGGGTTCCCGCCAGACATCCATAGCTTTCCTCCAGGCCGAATACATAATTATTGGATCCGGACTCTTCGAAGAATTTAATCTGCTCACCAATGTATTTGAAACCTGTCAGTACCTCAATAAGCTTCACATCATAAGCCCGGCTGATCGGTTTTGTCATGTTGGTAGTAACAATAGTAGTCACAAGAGCAGGGTTCTCAGGCATGGTACCTGTCGCTGTTCTCTCTCTCAAAATATATTCGGCGATCAGCATACCTGACATATTACCGGTAAAGGATATATATTCTCCTGTTCTTGAATCCTTGCAATACACACCCAGACGGTCCGCATCCGGGTCGGTGGCCAGAACAATATCCGCATCCTTTTCTTTTGCCAGACGAAGGGCATAAGTGAAAGCCTTGGGATCCTCCGGATTGGGGTATTCCAGTGTTGTAAAAGCAGGATCCGGGTTCTCCTGTTCAGGCACCACATACACATGCTTGAATCCCAGCTCGGATAAAACTCTCTTTACAGGCAGATTACCGGTACCGCACAACGGCGTATAGACGATTTTGATATCTTCCGCCATCTCTTTGATGACATCAGGATGAATGATCTGTTTCTTCAGTTCTTCCATATAAGCATCATCAATTTCCCTGCCGATTATCCGGTAGAGACCGGCCATCACAGCCGTGTCCTTATCCATCGTTTTTACACTGTGATAGTCCTTAATAGCCTGAACCTCCGCAATAATCTGCTTATCTCTGGGCGCCGTAATCTGTGCACCGTCCTCCCAGTACACCTTATAACCGTTATATTCCGGCGGATTGTGGCTTGCAGTGATCACGATTCCCGCTGTACATCCCAGCTTGCGCAAGGCAAAGGACAGCTCCGGTGTGGGCCTTAAGAAATCGAATACATACGCCCGGATGCCATTTGCTGCCAGACACAGACCTGCTTCGTCTGCAAATTCCCGAGACATCCGTCTGGAATCGTAAGCAATCGCTACTCCTTTCTCCTGAGTACCCTGTTTTAAAATATAATTGGCAAGCCCCTGTGTGGCTTTCCGCACTGTATAAATATTCATACGATTGGTTCCTGCACCGATCACGCCGCGTAAACCTCCGGTGCCGAATTCCAGTTCTCTGTAAAATCTGTCCTCTACTTCATTTGCGTTATTGCGGATTGCAAGAAGCTCATTTTTCGTGTCCTGATCGAAGTAATCGTCCTCCAGCCAGAAATTAAATTGATCTATATGGTTCATTTTGCATCTTCTCCTGTTTTCCTTAGTTGCATATTATAGCCGATTGAAACTGCCATCGCCTATACTTGACATCAGTTACACACTATTGTACCACAAAAAAACGGAACTGAGAAGAAATTTCTGAGAGAAGCACTTTAATATTACAGTTCACTCGTCAGCTACGGGCAGGAAAAGCGCATGCTTGCATGCGGCTTTTCCTGCTTGGGCTGACGAAGGGAGCGCCGGTTTATGAGCAAAGTTAGCCGCAAAGCGGCGAGAAAGCGCCGTAGGCGCCTTTGCGAATGGCACGGAGTGAACTGTTACCACTTTAATAGTTACAGTTCTGTTTTTCTGCGGTCCTTTATTGACGCTCTACTGAACATTTGATATACTTATTTCAAAAATATGTGAGGTAAGATACGATGCCCAAACAAAGCCCTCTTCATACATTACGGGAAAAACGATATATACTGCTATTCCTCTTTATTCTGACCGGCGGTGCACTGCTGCGGCTTATCTGCCTAGGTTCTATGCCCGGCGGTATGCATCAGGACGAAACCTTTGTAGCATGGAACGCCTATGCACTCTATCACGATGGCATGGATTCTGCCGGTCATCACTATCCTGTGTATATGGCAGACTGGGGAGACGGCCACAGTGCGCTCTACAGCTACCTTTTGATTCCTCTGATTGCATTAAACGGCGGAAATGTCAATTCTTTCATCAGCAGACTTCCACAGGCTGCCATCGCCATTTTCACTCTGGCAGCAGTCTATTTTCTGATGAAAAAAATGTTCTCCCGCGAGCTGGGACTCTGGGCTATGTTTCTTCTGGCTGTGTGTCCCTGGCACATCACCATGTCCCGATGGGGCCTGGATGCCAATCTGGCTCCCGGATTCCTGATCTTCGGATTATGCTTTTTTATTTATGGACTTAAGGATAACCGTTTTCTTCTGCTGTCTGCCTTCTTTTACGGGCTGAGTCTGTACTGCTACGCAGTCATCTGGCCCATCGTCCCTATCATGCTGGCGCTGCAGATTTTCTATTGCCTTTACATGAAAAAGCTGCATATCAATGTCTGGGCAATCCTGTCGACTTTACTTTTATTTATCATGGCACTTCCGCTTATCCTGTTCATTCTGGTAAACAACTCCATCCTGCCTCAGATTGAACTTCCCTTTATGACCATTCCTGCTATGCCCGGCTATCGTGGCGGGGAACTGGCCCTCACTCTGTCCGGCATGTGGGAGAACTTGCGCAGGGTGGCAATTCTTCTGGTACGTCAGGATCTGGGAAGCCCTTATGATATTCTGCTTCCTTACGGCCTCTTCTATGATATCGGTCGACTTTTTATTGTAATCGGCTTTCTCAGTCTGGTATATCATATGGTAAAAAAGCTGCGTGCAAAGACTTTCTCTTATGAAGTTTTCATTTTCATACAGCTGATCGGTGCCGGAATCGTATGTGTGCTGGTAACCGCCATGCTCCACCAGGTCAACTGCCTGTTCATCCCTCTGGTTCTGTGCGAAGCATATGGGGTATGGAGTACCATCTCTTTCCTGACAGCCAGATATCCCCGCCTGTGCAGGATGGTAATTTGTGGACTTACCTTTGTATACCTCATCTGTCTGACAGCCTTTCAGCATAGCTATTACACAAGTTACAGAGATACTGTGAACGCTTATTTTGCAGAAGGTGTAAAAGAAGCGGTGGAATTTGCAATGAAAAATGGAAATGACATCGTCATCGAGAAAGGTGCCCAATGGCCCCGTATCCTGTTGTTTTCCGGCACTACCGCATCTGAATATCTGGAAAATGTGGTATACGATGAATATCCTGCCCCGACCAGCTTTACCAAAGGCGATATTACCTTCCACACAAGAATCGATTATGATAATATTCAGCCGGACAGCGTATATATCATCTACTATACGGATGTCCCTCTATTTGAAGATGACTACGAATTGACACAGTTCGGCACATACTGGTATGTGGCAGTTCCGTCCCCGGAATCCTGAGTCTGAGCGTCTTGCGGATATAATGAATGTCAGAGAACGGGACAGATAAAGCCTGTTCATCGCAGGCAGTGAATGGCAATCATAAGCTTGCTCATGGCATGATAAAAGCGGATGCCGCTTTCCCTATATTGGAAACAGCATCCGCTTTTTCATACTTACTTCTGTATCTTAAGTGAAAAATCACTTCTGTCCAAAGAAAAATTCGGATTATAATAAGGATCGCCCTTCTCCAGCTCTTCCTTCCACTTGTTGCGGAAGACTTCCGATTCCTGATTATAACGCTCGGCCTTCTCGCCTTGATCGTCCAACCCTCTTGAAATGGACTCATAATGATACAACTCTGCAAAAGGCGTCCACACATTGAGATACCCCAGCTTACGCAGTTTCAGACAGAAATCCACATCATTTAAAGAAACCGCGAAACCTGTATCCAGACCGCCTACTGCATCATAAAGGCTCTTCTTTACCATAAGGCAGGCGCCCGTTACTGCGGATACATTCTGCGCATAACAAAGCCTTCCCATATACCCCAGATTCTGGCGGGACTGCTTATAATGGGTATGTCCGGCCGTCCTGTGGGCTCCCAGTCCGATGACCACTCCCGCATGCTGGATGGTCTTATCGGCATAATAAAGCTTGGCTCCTACGGCCCCTACGTCCTCTCTCTGAGCATACATCAGCAGTTCTTCCATCCAGTTGACGGTAATAACTTCCGTATCGTTATTGAGCAGTAGGATATATTCCCCATCCGCCTGAGACACGCCCAGATTATTTACTGCTGAATAATTGAAAGCACCCTGATAAGTAACTACCTTTACCCGGTCATTGTCGGCCAGTTCCTGATAATACGCCTGAATCTCCGATGTGGTGCTGTTATTTTCCACCACAATGATCTCATAATTATCATAGGTGGACTTCTCCAAAATAGAAGAGATACACCTTCTTAAATCCTGCACATGGTCCTTATTGGCAATCACTATGGAAATCTTGGGGTTGCCGATAATCTGATACTGAATCCTAAAAATCGTTTCAAAGGCTCTGGTACTGGTAATCTTAAAATGGGTAAACCCATGCTTCTGCAAATGTTCCGCTACAGCTCCTTTGGCTGCCTGAATAGCATAAGGCTTCGCCTCGATGCCGGAGGCTACGCTTCCCGAATGGCTTCTCCAATAATACAAAAGCCTCGGCACATGGACTACCTTCTTCGCATTATCGGTGAGACGCAGGATCATGTCATGATCCTGGCTGCCATCAAACTTAGGCCGAAACAGCTCCGTACCATCCAGAAGTTCCCTGGAAAAGACGCTGAAATGGCAGATATAATTGTTGGCCCGCAGATTATCCGGCGCATAGTCCGGCTTGAAGTGCATGGTCAGCATATTATTGATATCTCCGTTATGGAAAGTAGTCTCATCACAATAGATATAGTCTGCTTCCTGCTCGTTGATCACTTTTACATATTCATATAGAGTAGAAGGATGCAGGACATCGTCCTGGTCAAAAAGGCCGATATATTCTCCGGTTGCCAGTTTCAGGCACTCATTGGTATTGCCTGCGATACCGCCGTTCTTCTCCAGATGCTTATATACGATACGGCCATTAGCCTTAGCTGCATATTCCCGGCAGATTTCCCCGATATAATCATGCTCCGCATCCGAACCGTCAGCCAGACAAAGCTCCCAGTTCTCGTAAGTCTGATTCATGACAGATTCCAACATCTCTATCTGGAACTCTCTCTTGTTATTCCACAAAGGAACCAGGATACTGATCTTCACCATTCTCGGGAAACGCTCTGCCCTCTGTCTGGCAGCTTCTTCCTCAGAAGGAAAGCTGGCTGTGCCGAATTGGGTCATAGCCTCCCGCTCACGCTTTTTGTAATCCAGCTTCCGGATCACGCCTTTGGGACCGCCGCAGTTGGCGATACGATCCTTCTGCCTGATAGCCCAATGCATCCAGTCTCTGGCCGGTTTGCTGGCTTTCCATAAAGGATTATTCTTGATTCTGCCGAGCTTCCATTCCAGCTCCTCATTTTTGGCCTCCAGCTCAGCGATCCTGGCTGCCAGGTCTGCACATTTGATGTGCTCGTTCTCATATGCCTCTTTGTATTCTAATTCCGTCATTCTTCCTTCCAACCTTTCAATCCGGTCTGCAGCACATGGCTGCTCCAGTTAATCAGTTTGATTCTTCCCGTCTTACTGCAGGCAGTCATTCCCAGACGATACCTGCCGGGCGGCAGGCTGCCCGGCAGCGGTTTCCACCAGAAGCCACACAGCTCCACATTGCTCTGGTCCGGCATATTTTCCCCAAGGTCCGGTCGATACTGACCGGAAAGAGGAATGCAGAAGCAGGTGATCTGCCCTTCCGGTTCCTTGAAAACAGGTTCTGTAAAACCAGGCTCTCTGCCTTCTGCCACGATCTCTTCCTGTCTCCACAGCACCAGCATCCGCTCGTAGCAGGCATTGTTATCCCCCAGCACCACGCCGTACCCTTGGATACATGCTTCCTCACAACGCTCCACACGATATAACAGACAGTTGTCCCTGCGATATTTTCCAAGGTTCAGCTGCTTCTTTACAGGTGCAGATACCTGTATATGATTGCCTGCCGTTATATATGCCGGTCTGATCCCGGTATCCAGGCCGTCCCGGTTTAATGCTTCCGTATAATAAGGGTCTCTGCCCTCCTTAAGTTCAGGATGCTTTCGATACAGCTTCTCTTTCTCATTCATCAGCCGCTTTAACTTCTGCGGGGACTCATCATCCCCTCTGGACAGAGATTCATGATGCCAGGCATGAACACTGTTTAACACAATATTGTGATACCCAAGTTCCCATAATGTGTAACACAGATCCACATCGTTAAAAGCCACAGGCAGCTCTTCACTCATTCCGCCTGCCTGCCGGAATTTATCCCGATGTACCATAAGGCAGGCACCTGTGACTGCAAGCACATTCCTGTCAATGGTATTGTAGCCGTAATAATACTCCTTATCATCTTCCAGAAATTGCAGCTTGTGCACCGGCCCCATAGGAAGATTTACGATGCCATCATGCTGTATCCGCACACTGTCCGGATAATAAAGCTTCATACCCACGGCACCTGCATAAGGCTGAGATGCTTTCTCAACCATGCGCTCCAGCCAGCCCTCACAACGCATTTCCACATCATCATTTAAAAATAATAGAAATTCGCCCTTAGCATGCTGCGCTCCCAGATTGCACATCCTGGAAAAATGAAATTCCATCGGCTCATACAAATAAGCTGCAGGAACCGGCGCTTCTTTAAGAAACGCTTCTATCGACCTGCGATTGTTTTCGCTGCTGCCGTTATCTACCACCAGAATCTCAACGCCGGCTTTTCCCAAAGTATCATAAATTGCCTGTAACCCCTGCCGCAATATCCCCGGATGGTCCTTGGAGGGAATGATGATGGACACCATGGACCTGGCGACACTCTTTTCCTTTCCCCGCAAACGTTCCACAGACTGTTCCATGGAAAGTGCCCTGCACCTTTCCTGCTCTTTCAGACTATTTGCATGAAATACCACATTGGGAATATGCCCGATTGCCTGACAGCCCGCCTCAAATCCTCCGGCCGCCACTGCCAGCTTGGCCAGACCTTTCTGCAAGTCTTCATCGGACAAGGAGTCTGCCGTCAGCTCCTCTATGCTGATATCGTTCTGCTTTTCCAGCCAGGCTCTGCGGACAGCAATTACATTTCCCCAATACATCTCACTCAGGAAAGTATCCGGGGACCAGTCCGGTTTGAACCAGGGAGCCAGAAGTGTCCCGTCAGAAGGATCCTGCACATCCTCATCCCCGTATGCGATCAACACTTCCGGGTGCTCGTCAAAATAACTCCGTATGCAATCCTCTGCTCCCTGTGCAAGTACACCTTCACGTGCCTGGAGAAGAAGGATGGAGCCTTCCGACTGCGCCTTGGCACCATTCGGGTGAAAATCGCTGCCCCGGCCTCCGGCCAGCCACTCTTCATATGTCACTTTCTTTTCTTCCAATTCTTTGACATACTGAAGTTCAAATTGCTTTACAAGCCGTGTTCTTATCCGGTCACGAATTCCCATATCTCCACCTCCCTTTTCACACTTTAAATGTTCACCTGCTTATTGCCTGCAGCTTGTCCGATATTTACCCTCTCATGGCATCTGCCATTCCTCATTACAAAATGCCCGTTTACCGCCTCAGGATACCTCCCGGCTTCTGTGCCATGTCCACTGCCATAGCCATGGGAATCCTGACAATCTCCATCTTTACATTCAATCTGTTACTCTCCAACCGATGCAGACGTTCTAACCTGATATTGATATTAGGGTCTGTGGTAGGGAATACGATGCTCGGCAAAATGGATTCCCCTGACTCTGCTATCCGTCCATTTGCCACTACCACGCGGCGATTGCCCATATCGATACTCAGCCCATTCCAGGTCATCTCCTGAATCTTGACGATACAGCTGTCCATAGCAGGATCGATACGCAGATTCTTCACCCCGCCGCTAACTTCTGCCGTAAACTCAATCAGATTCTCTCCCTGATAAGCATCCTGCACGAAATAAGAATTCTCTTCCTGATATCCCTGCCCTTTATCCTCATAAATCTGTACCCGGTTCACTCCGGCCGCATCCTGATATCTGTCTACCCACTTCACAGGCTGTGTGACCTGATAACCGATATCGTCACGAATCTGAGCCATAGAACGATTATTTCCTGTAACAAACTGCTGGAATTCCATCTCCCCGGCCCTGAACTTTTCCGCTTCCTGTGGTGTAATTTTAAGCTGTGCCAAAACATCCTCCATTGGAAGCTTTTCCCGCTTCTTATCTTCCAGAAGATAACAGTAAACCGCACGATAAGCAAGCTCTCTGATGTCTGTTTTCTTTCGGAAAGTCCACTCATAATCTATCAACGTCCATTCCTCTCCCGATACCAGGATATTGGAAAAGACCGGATCCATGTCCGTTACCTCACTGTCCTGCCCATAGCCGATTCGCTTCACAAATTCCCGGAGATAGGATAAGAACCCTTCCTTATCTCCCGTCTCAAGACACCGATCCATTAATTGTGACAAGGACACACCCTCTATATATTCAAAGCAGGCATCCTCCTCGCGCATACTGCACATATTAATTTTCAGTGCACTGCCCTGATAACGCTTGCACAGTGCATGATATGAATCTTCCATTCCCCTCACATGCCGCAAAGCCGCATCTGAAAGCGGACTTTTACGCACCAGACGCTTACCGTTCCCGTCACAGTCTATCTGGGTTCTGATCTGATACTGTGGTGCCCTGTCATTGGAATACCTGGCATACTCTACCTCGAAATCCTCTCCCAGCACCGCGATATAGGAGTTGGAAAATACAGGAAATAACTCCTCCTCAATCAACCCGTCAAATGCTTCCTTCTCATGGAACAATAACATCCTGTCCCTGTCAAAATTCCGCAGATTATTGACCAGTTCTCCTTTTCCCGGCAGATGCTTATCACTGTAAAGCGTAGTCATAAATTTATAATCAGGATAAGGATAATAGAAGTGACTTCCTGTCACGCCACAGGCTGCAAAAATCTTTTCAAGACCCTTGCGGCCGAATGTGCGCACACCGCCTCCGTCCGCATAATTCTCAATACCGCTGAAATACGTGCCCAGATGGTCTTCTTTACATCCTGCAAAATATTTCAGACCGTATTTATTTTCAATAGCGATAACGATCCTGCCGCCCGGCGCAAGATGGCGCATGAGTATCCGCAGAAAATCTTCATAAGGAGTCTTGCCGCCGATATAGCTCTGACCATATTCGAATACGCCAATCAGGCAAATATAATCATAATCTGCCTCCAGATCAGGTTCGATATCTTTAAAGTTTCCCACATGAATGGTCACATTTTCACAATCACTGTGCCTGTATGCATTGATCAGGCTTCTTTTGCGGGACAGATCCACACAAGTCACGGCACCTGCCTTTTTCGCCAATGCTCCTGTAATCGCACCGCAGCCGCTTCCCACTTCCAGTACTTTGTCTGACTTATCCATGGGAATCCACTCCACGATATTTTCACGAAGAGGAGACAGATGATACAGAATAGGCCATTTCTTCCTCTCCTGAATCACTTCGCTATAATCACCGGCAGGATAAGTCTTCACGATCTCCAGAAGCTCGTCCTCTACACTGCCGTCACAATAAAAATCCTGACCCGGATACTTGCTGTAATCCAGTTTCACTTTTCCAACCGTCTCTATCCCGGCTGCTTTCACTGTCCCTGTTTCAAACGTCTCTGTCATATGCTACCTACATTCCTATACCCCGGCATCTTCTACTTTCACCCGGGATTCCATATCATAATAACCTACTGTGTTCTTATCGGAAACAACCGTGATATTCATCACATCATACAGACGATGATACACTTCAAACGCATCCTTATTATAGCCTGTCACTCCCAGTGACAGCAGATATTCTCCACCCTGCAAATTCATCTTCTGAGTAAAGGTCACATCCTTCACCTGCCCCGGCTCTGCACTTTCCAGAAAAGCCTTCTCAATCATGGTATTGGTACCCGTAATCTCAGTACCGATAGGATTCTTCAGAGAAAAAGCAAAAATAGGCGCCGGAATATGCTCCAGAATCCGCACGCGCATGTGAACTGTGCATTCAGTTCCCTTAATGATCGCGGTGGTCCTCACATTACTCTCATCCGTCAGATAAAATTCCTCAATCTGAGCCTTATTATCGCCGTACTCCAGGGCATTTGGATTCTGTCCCTGAGAATTCCTGCCGCTTGCCGCCGCCATCAATTCCTCATCATAGAGCAGATTCTGATGCTCTTCCTTATCGCTCACCTCGTATTGACCTACCAGCACACGCTTATAGGCATCGATCATCTCCTTAGGACTGCCTTCTCCCAGAAGTACACCCTTGTTAAGCAGGAACACCCTGTCACAATATGTGCTGATACTGCTCAGATCATGGCTGACGAACACGATGGTCTTACCCATCTTCTTGAACTCTTCAAATTTGTGGTAACACTTGGCCTGGAAGAAGACATCTCCCACGCTCAGTGCTTCATCTACGATCAAGATCTCCGGTTCGATATTGATCGCTACCGCAAATGCAAGGCGCACGAACATACCACTGGAATAAGTCTTACACGGCTGATTCACATAATCTCCGATATCAGCAAATTCCAGGATATCAGGAAGCTTTTCATCAATCTCCTTCTCCGAAAAGCCCATCATGGTACCGTTCAGATATACATTCTCTATACCGTTATATTCCATGTTAAAACCGGCTCCCAGCTCCAGCAGAGCCGAAATTCTGCCGTTCACCTGCACATTTCCTTCTGTAGGATTCAGCACCCCGGTGATAATCTTAAGCAGTGTGGACTTTCCGGAACCATTGGTGCCGATGATTCCCACTGTCTCTCCCTGATGGATATTCATGCTCACACCATTCAGAGCATAATGCAGCTTATGATTCTTCTTTTTGCCCAGTCCAAAGGCTTCCTTCATCCGGTCGGAAGGCTTATCATACAGCTTATATATTTTTCTTACATCCCTGACTTCTATTGCAATGTTCTTATCTTCCATATTTTTACCTGTCATATCATTATTTCTTACTGTGCCTGCTGCACTTTACAGAAAATCTCTTCCTTTCCGTACCAATCAGCAATTGCTTTGTTGGGTTCCGCGCTGCTATCTTCACCCAAATCATCCACACACAAAATCCATGGTCTGAAATGATAAGGTTCTACCGTAACACTGCTTCCGCCCTCTTTGATCGTCCGGACGCGCTCCTGATATTCCTGATAGAAATTATAAGCTTCTCCGCTATGTATGTAATAGTATGCCCCATAAAAGGAATAACTGCCCGCTATATTGGAGGAATTGAGCATGATCACTGTCATCATGACACCCATCACCGGGAAGAACCACCAGTAGAGAGGTATCTTCCGGAATTTTCCTGCTGCTTCCTGTTTTCTCACCAGCCAGCCGATCCAGTACATTTCATTCAACAACACCAATATCTGGTACGTAATCTTAACCGCATTCAGTGTCCTGCTCAATCCTTCATGTCCCAGAGAATAAAAGCTCGGTGTAAACCCGGTTGCGAACAGACAAAAGGACACCAACGACACCATCCCCGGCCAGGCAAAAGCGAATTTAGTCCGGCCTGCTATATTCCGGAAAACAGGGATCATCAGCACCAGAACTGCCGGCATGATCCATCCGCCAAAGCGAAACAGATACTCTGCTGCTGCCAGGAAAGAATGACCGATTGCAGGCAATGCATTCATCCCCAATCCTGCGCCTTCCAGCTGAGCCCGGCGCACATTGTTCCCCGGTGCTGATATATTTTTATAAAAGTTGAATGCATATACGCAAAATGCCGGAAGAAACATCCATATCCGCCTGCGATAAAACAGAAGGCATATCAAAATCATCAGACACCAGATCAGTATTCCCTGCAGAGAGGTCACATAATTGCTTCCTCCCGCAATCAAGGCACCTGTCATAGTCCAGAGAATCAAAAAAACTGTTGCTGTTTTATTTTGCACAAAATAAAGCCGTATGCCGGCGGCAATCAAAAGAAGCATGAAGCTATGCATGCCTACATAATGAATACCGGCATTATACCAGTAAAAACCGGACTGTGAGGAATGAATCAATGCAACAGCCACTCCGGCTGTAACCGCCTGAAAAAGCAGCGCATCCCAACGATCCAGCTTCAGGACATCTCTTGCCAGCACACCTGCTATGGCAAAACAACCTGCTACCAGGAGCACCACTATCAGAAGAGGTCCCCAGAAATACTGATTTTCTCCCCAGATCCCCGGCATCAGCGTCATAAAGAAAATAGAAGAAAAGGTTCCCTGCCATGCATACCAGTTGGTCTTAACGGTATAAATCGTACCCTTCAACACTCCCAGAACAGAATGTGTTTCCTCCCAGTAACGATGTCCCACCAGCGCATAATTGTAATCGTCATACCAAGGCACCGCATATTCCATGATCCTGAGAATCGGTACCAGCATCGCCAGCAATACCAATAGCGCTCCTGCTGCCACCAATCGTCTGTCGAGTCTAAAGGTCAGGACGGAGCGAACTCCCCCTGCCATTTTATCTTTCTCATTCATAGCTTTCATTCCTTATTATCTTATGCATAACGTAATTACAGCACATCTGCAAAATGCACTTTTAATCGTTTAAATACCAGCGCACCGATACCAAACAGCACTACCGTCACGATCCAGAAATACATGGTGGAGAAGAAGTCCTGGAAGAACCATTGCTTCTCATATATGGCGCTGCGATAACCATTTACGACATACACTAAGGGATTCAGTTTCAAAACAGCGACCCACTTTCCATTCAATGCATCCATATTCCAGAGGATCGGAGTTGCCCACATACCGATCTGCAGCGCAATATTAATGATCTGTGACAAGTCTCTGAAAAATACAACTACCGCACAAGTAGTATAGCTGAGTGCCAGTACAAAAACAAACAGGCAGAAGCTATAATACACAAGCTGAAGTGTGTAAATACTGGGATAATATCCGTATATAGCCGCAATGATCAAAAGTACGCACACGAAAAATACGTGGATGAAACTGGCCGCAATTACCTTGATGATCGGCAGAATACTAATCTTGAAGACCACCTTTTTCACCAGATAATTATACTCCAAAAGAGCATTGGTACCATTGGTCAATGCTTCCGTGAAAAAGAACCAGGGTACAAGTCCGGCTGTGAGATATAATACAAAAGGAATCTCCACGCCACTCCGCAGCACGTTGGCGCTGCTGTCCATGATCACATCAAACACCACATAATACATGGCAACCGTGACCACAGGCTGTGCCATCGCCCAGACTGCTCCCAGATAGGAGCCTGCATAACGCTTCTTGAAATCGTTCTTTGCCAGTTTCCAGATAAGATGCCTGTTCTGATACAACTCTACAGGGAGCACTGTGATCTTATCATACATTTTGACGAAAATAATACAGGAAAACAGGATCACGACACAGGATATGATCTTCTTGACCAGCTCCTGCGTAGGATCCGCTCCCGGATTATTATGAAATATAATGATGGCCGCCGCTACCACACCCAGAGTCAGGGCCAGGGCGATACCATGCTTCTTCGTTATCTTCATGTGTTATTTCAGTCCTCTTTCTGCCTTATAAGCTGACAGTCCGCCCCACTTGGTATCCTTCTCTGACATTACAAGCTCCATACCTTCGGGAATCGGCCATTCCACACCAATTTCAGGATCATTATAAATCAGACCGCCCTCGTCATTGGGATGATAGAAATCAGTACACTTATAGGAGAACTCTGCATAATCAGATAATACCAGGAAGCCGTGTGCAAAATTCTTGGGAATAAAGAACTGCTTCTTATTCTCCTCACTGAGCAGAACACCATGCCACTGTCCGAAAGTAGGAGAACCTTCTCTTAAATCTACGGCAACGTCATAAACTTCACCTCTGATCACACGTACCAGCTTATCCTGTGGGAATTCCTTCTGGAAATGCAGACCTCTCAGCACACCTTTCACAGATGCAGACTGGTTGTCCTGTACGAATTCTACATCAATCCCTGCAGCCTTATAATCGTTGTAGTGATAAGTCTCCATAAAATACCCCCTTGCATCTCCGAATACAGTGGGGGTAATAATCTTAAGTCCTTCTATTTCACATGTTTCTACTGTTATTTTACCCATTTTCTTACTTATCCTTTCTCTTTATTCCTTATCTTTGCTCTTTTACAGAATTTACCTATCTTAAGTTATTATATCAAAGAATTCTGCATATGACTAGCCCATGTTTGGCGTTTCTTTTATTACAGTTCATCGCAAAAGTTGCCGTTCACTCCGCGCCATTCGCAAAGCATCGCAGATGCTTTTGGTCGCAGTCTGCGGTGCTCTCCGTCGCTTCGCGACTACCTTTGCTCATAAACCGGCGCTCCCTACGTCACCTCAGACAGGAAAAGCCGCATGCAAGCATGCGCTTTTCCTGCCATGAGCTGACGAGTGAACTGTAATCTGCAAAACAAAGGGGAACAACAACTTGTCCCCCTGTTTCTTATTAATATCCCAAATAACTCCAGTTCATATCCACGTCTCCGTTGATTCCGCTGACTTTACCTGTGGACTGATACTGCCATAAATCGTATCTTCCGGTATAGGTAGGCTTGTCTGCGTACTGTGCCAGCCAGATTTTATAAGATCCCAGCGCACTTGCATCAATCTTCTCTGTCAGCCAGGTCTTATTCGCATAGACACCTGCCGTATAACCGCCGGACTGAATTGTCTGGCAGAACGCTTTGCAGACTGCGGTTCTGGTTGCTTTATCAATGCTGTCGGCACGACCGCCGCTGGCTTCCACATCCAGGAAGATCGGATAGGAAATCTTGTAATTTTTGACCAGTTCCAATACCATGGAGGCTTCTTCTACTGCCTCCGCTTCGGAAATAGCCTGTGTAAAGAAGTAAACACCAACTTTCAGTCCTGCATTGATGGCCCCCTGAATATTAGTCTTATATTTCGGGTCCTCAATCAACGCACCCTGTGAAGATCCTCTGTAACCGCAGCGGATGATGACATACTCAATACCGGAGTTCTTCACAGCATTCCAGTCAATATTTCCGTTCCACTTGGATACATCGATACCTCTTATACCGGAACCGGTATTCAGCACACCATTGGGACCGAAATTATATTTTGCTCCCTGAATGACCTGCTCACCGGTCACTTTATTACCATTTGCATCAAAATAGTACACATTTCCATCTATGGTCTGCCATCCGGTATACTTAGCATCCCCTTTAATGTAGAACTTAGCAGCAGTATAATAATCCGCGTAATATGCTTCTCTGTAATTACTGCCTTCCTGCACATAGACCTGATTGCCGCTGATATCCAACAGCTTAGTCGTTTTATCATTCTTAGGATCATTCTTCACGGTCACTGCACAGACTGCTTTTACTTCCTGGCCGTTTTCTGTGTATTTTACGGTAATCTCAACGCTTCCTGCAGCCACACCTGTTATCGTTACAGCATTCTTGTCTACACTGACCGTTGCAATTGTGGTATCTGCTGACTGTGCTGTAACCGCCGCACCTGTTGCCGCATTGGTAAGAGTAGCAGTCAGTGTAAGCGGTGTTCCGATGTATGCTGTTGCCGTAGTCTTATCCAGGGCAATTGCCATTGTTCCTGTCACTTTTACTTTCAGATCTACAGTAGCTTTGGTGGCATCGCTGCCGCCTTCTTTATAATTTACGCCCACAGTCACCGTTGCCTCTCCGGCTGCTTTACCGGTAATGGCAACATTTCCGTTTTCATCTACTGTAGCTTCCGCTACGGCTGTGTTGCTGTTGCTGATCGTATAGGAAAGTGCCTGGCCTTCTGTAAAGCCTGCTGCTGTCATCTTCACAGATACTTTTCCGCCTACAGCCATGGCAGGCGCCGCATTGTCTGCACTCAGTGTACCTTTCGTAAGAGCAGCCCCTTTTCCTACCGTAACAGTGCAAGTAGCGCCCAGATTTGTTACAGCGTTTCCGCTGCTGACTTCATTGCCGCCTGCTACTGTTCCGTTTGCAGTATAGGAGATGAATGCAGTTCCTTCCCCTACTGCTTCCACTGTAATCTGTGCTCCGCTTCCCGTAATCTTAGCAATGCTTTCATTACTGCTGGTCCACTTGATATCTTTCAGGCTCACACCCTCCGCAGAAGCTGTTAAAGTGAAGGTCTCTCCCACTTTGAGCGTCTTACTGCTTTCACTGATGGTACCCTTGTAAGTGGAAAGTGATGCCACAGCTGCCGCTTCATCCGTCACCTGGGCCAGTCTCCGGAAGCTTCCGCTATATACGACCTTGGCGGGATCAGAGATAGTGCTCTTATCCACTTCTTTATAATTCATCTGTGTGGTGGTACTATCCACCCAGTTGACAGTGTCCTCCAGCTTAGTTTCCACCTTTGTCTCGTTCTTCTTGGTATCTTCTTTCGTTACATCAACTTCGGCCTCTGTCTTGATCTCGTCTTTGACATCTACCTTTTTATATTCGATTTCTTTCTTGACTTCTGCTTTCTGAGCTGACGTAGGAAGAGAATAATTCTTGTATTTATCTGCCGTCAATTCTTCTGCTGCTACTTTGTAAGTACCGCCATCCAGCTTGGTCTTATAAATGATACCGTCCATATCATCATCAGACCAGGTCTCTGTGCTGCCGTCAGGCTTAGTAACCGTAACCTTGAAAGGCACATTGGAAATCAGTTTATCCGTCTTCTTATTGACGAACTTGATCTTCAAATCCTTCTGGATAGAGGTCAGATTCATCACAACGGTAATTGTGTTGGAATATTCTGATTCCTCGTATTCCTTATCCTTTTCCTTCTGCTCCTCTTCCAGCCTCTTCTGTTCCTCTTCCTGAGCTAACAATGCATCTGCAGCTGCTTTCTTGGCAGCCTCTGCATCCGCCACTGCCAGAAGTCCGGCTTCTCCGGGAAGTGTAATATCTGCAAGCTGGGTTCCCACACTGACAAAGCTCTCAATCTGATTGTCCAAAACCCTGGAGCTTGCATAAATGGAACCTGTAACAAGGGCAACTATCAATACGATGACACCGGTACAGGTAATGATCTTGTCCATCAGTCCCATATTAAGGAAGCCCCGGATCAGCTTTCCTCCGTTCTTCTTACGCGACTGTCCATTCTTATGTTTGAACAAAAGCAGGGGCTCATCATCATCGTCATCATATTCATCGTCATATTCCGCATCGTATTCCTCATTATACTCTTCGTCAGAATACTCTTCTGCGTAATATGCATCCTCGGCATAATATTCTTCTTCCGACTCAAAGTCACCCTCTATATCTTCTGTCTCTCCTATCTCGTCTGCTTCTTCGGCATAATATCCGTCTTCTGCCTCAAAATCACCTTCTATACCTTCTGCACTTTCTATATCTTCTGCATCATATATATCTTCCGCTTCTTCGGCATAATACTCATCCTCGGACTCATAGTCGCCTTCCACGTCTTCAAGATTTTCTGCCTCATCAGCTTCCTCGGCATAATATCCGTCTTCTGCCTCAAAATCACCTTCTATGCTTTCTTCAGCTTCTGATTCTTCTGCATCATATGTAGCTTCTGTAAATTCAAATTCTTCATCGGCTTCATATCCTTCCGCCTCAGATGCTTCTATTTCATTCCATTCATCATAATCGATCTTATCATCGTAAGGTCTCTTCCTATGATTAAATAATTTTTTCATAATATTTCCCTTCTAATATCAACTATCACTTAACAATTCTGTAACATTATATCATCTCTACCACCTCTCTTCAAGTAGAAATGATTTTCTTCAGAATTTCTTAAATCTTTCTAATATTCTGGACAACACGGCCATATAATAGTAAAATATGTATAGATTCTATCAATGAAGCAACATAGTGAGGACACAATGAAATACAATAATAGCAAAAAAGAAGAACAAAATGCAACCCACATTCCTGATTTGGAAATTATTGATCTGGACCAGGATTCTTTTGATGACTTTGTTTCGGGAAATGATGACATCATGGATGACATCACAGATGCTGATGACGAATATGATGCAGAAGATAATAACGAGAATGGTTACGAAGCAGGCGGCTATGAGGAAGACAGCTATGTAGATGATGACTATAACGAAGAGACAGAAAATGACTACGCCGAAGAAGACTCCGACTCTCAAAACCATTCACGAAAGTTGATGATGTTTATTCATATTGGATTTGTGCTGATCGTAGTGCTGATTATCTTTCTGGCAGTCCACCGTATCAGAAATTACGGTAATGTGAAGGATCTTGCTGATTATGAAGGCGGTTATGACGCGGAGGTTCTTGATCACCTGATGCCCCTGATTCCTGTTGAAGGTAACGAGCCGGTCGATGACGGCATAACTACTATCGTTGCTTTCGGCAACGCTCCTTTTGCAGATGACAGGGATTCCGAAGACAGCCTGGCAAGTATCATTGAGGATATGACCGGTGCTACCATATACAACTGCTCTGTATCCGGTTCTTATTTAGCAGCAGAGAATCCTACCCTGGCTATCGAAACAGCTCAAAGAGATGCTTTTAATTTCTACTGGCTAACCACTGCATTTTGTCTTCGCAATAATGATTACCTGTATGAATGGATTTTCGATGAACTGGATGGGCAGCTGTCTGCCGATGGTATTGAAGCTTATGAAACTATGATGAGTATTGATTTCAACACCGTGGATGTGATCGTACTGATGTATGACGGCAGCGATTATCTTGCCGGGCATGGTATGTACAGCGATGAAAATGATACCGATATTCAGACATTCAACGGTAATATGTGCGCCGGAATTGATCTGATCAAGGAAATTTATCCGAATATTCGTATTATCGTTATGTCTCCCACTTATGCCTATGCGATTAACGAAGAAGGCGAATACGTAAGCAGTGACCAGTATATTTATAATGACCAGGATGTACTCTCCACCTACGTCATCAAGCAATTCGGTTATTCTTACGACAGAGGCGTAACTTTTATTGATAACATCTACGGAACCATTACCGAAGATAATGCACAGGAATATCTGACGGACAACCTTCATCTTAATGTAGAAGGTCGAAAGAAAGTTGCAGAACGTTTTGTGTATGCTCTGACTTATTATGATGAAAAAGAATAAGCTGGAAAAGTGATAACGTATCAGCTTCGTGATATAAAAAGACAACTGCCTGCCGAAAAAGGATCTTTCGGGAAAGCAGTTGTTTTTATTTATCGTTTTCTTCCAGGAACGCGCCAAAGTATTCCTTCTCTGCAGCCTTGCGCGCTGCAACGGCATCTTCAAATTTTGCATAGGATCCGAAATCCATGATCTTCTTCTGGAAGCGCAGGCGAGCCCGCCATTTTCCCGATTTTTTATCAAAATAAACGCCCCGCACTCCGCTGCTGTTGGCCGCAGTCAGTTTCATTTCTTTGATACGGCTGATCTGTGTACCGCCTACATATCCGGCAGCTTTTCTGGCTGTTTCAGAGGCATTCCTGGCAGCACATTCTGCACAACTGCTCTGGCTCTTATTGGTCAACGTATCCGTAGCCTTATAAGTAATCGCACCGCAATCACATTGACACTCCCAGAGACGAACGCGACGTTTACCACGAGGGGCCGTCCTGTCAGAAGGGCCGAGCACTGTCAGCAGTCCAAAACGCTTTCCGGTCAGATCAGGTCTTTTCAGGCATCCACAGCTTCTGGTATGATTCTTCACCAGGTTCCAGTAATAGACCTCGCAGGTGTTCCCACACTCACACTGACACTTCCAAATCCCGGAACCGCTTTTCTGTTCCTCTATCGGTTCTATTGCCGTGAGTCTGCCGAATTTCTGTCCTGCTATATTTTTATCCTCTTTTCCACAATCTGATTTCATAGACTCTCCTGTCAATTTATCCAATTCGCGGGGAGCTCGCCCACCTTCTCACATCGTACCGTCACACGGCTGCTTCCTCCCACGGTACAGGTAAATAATGTGAGGTCCCAATCCCCTGTTTGCATTTCCTCCACATCGGTTGGCTGCAGTATTTCCAGCTCAATTACTTCATAAATAAATGTATTCCCATCAGCATCTTGGAAAGTCAGGGTATCTCCTGAACGAAGCTTATTGATGGAACCAAAATGAGTCGTATAATTGTGGGCCGCAATTACCATATCGTCCTGATAGACAGATCCCACATAACGGCAGGGAGCCTTCTTTAATTTGGGATAACTCCAGTCATCCAGTACCGGCAATGTAAGACCAAGGGAAGGTATTGTTAAAGTTCCTAAATAGTCTTCCTGCTCAATCGTTATGACAGGCATCTCCATACCCGGATTCTGGATATACAGAGGCTGATCCCGGGTCTGATTGGTACTCCCCCGGGCAGTCTCCTCCTGCTGTCCGGTTACGATCGCGCTCTCCAGGCTGTTCAGCAGGTCATTGGAGACTAAGCCGGCCCGCTGTTCGTCCCAAATGTTGTAGCATGCTAAAACAAGGGCTGCCACAACAAGCAGCAGCCCAAGTATCATTGTGGGGATTCCCTTCAGATTCGGCTTCCTGTGTTTTACTTCGGAAGCCTCTCTTTCTTCCTGTCTTGTATTACGCTTCATCCTGACTTCTCCTGCGTCTGATCCAGCCGACTAAGAATACTGCAATTCCGGCACACGCTAATGTAGGTACCGGCCACCAGAGAACACCTGTCTGCGGAAGCTTACCGCTGGGAGTCTTAGGCGTTACCGTACCGTTACTGTTGGTGATGACAAAACAATCCCCCTGCTTATCAATGGATACTGTATAGCCTTCCGGTACATTCACTTCTTTCACACTCCAGGTGGTGCCGCCATAGATGCCGCTCCATTTGTAGTGCCAGTTGTTCTCCTTATTCAGAATGACAGTCTCACTGATCGTATAGCCATCATATAACTGAACTATGACTCCATCCGGGCGGTCGGGATTATCATTATCATCCCAGACTTTCAGAACCTCGATATCTACAGGCTGAGAATCGGTGCTGGCGGAATACTTAACATTGGATGTTACATCAAAAAGCCAGGTGTCGTTATCCTCCATGATGCCCGGAAGATTCACAAGAAACGGCTCCACTACATAATCCCGGCGCCAACGATTAAAGGACTCTCCCAGTACCAGGTACAGACCCAGTTCCATATTTTCAAGCTTGATATTGCCTTCTTCATCAGTACTTGCAATGATATCCGGTTCTGCATCCTGATCATTAACTACATAGCTGTAAAGGGTGGTCGCCAGTTTTCTCCAGCTATCGGTTGTCTGGTTTTCAAAGGAAACAGGATACTCTGCGAACTGTCCTATAGGTGTAAAGTCGCAGAATTCAGAAATTTCCGCCACCTTATATATCTTAAAATTTACTCCCGATACATTGCCGTCCTCTGATTCAAAATGAATTGTCAGGCTGGCCGTTTTAGTGAGATCTATTGGCTCCCTGGCAAAGGCTTTCGCCGGGAAGAGCATGATAACAGACAACAGGCATAATACATACATCAGATATCTTTTTTTCATTGTACGCATCTTCTTCACCTCCAAAAATCGCTTTCTTATCTATCAAATCTTATTATCATTACAGTTATTTCTTCTTACCAGCCATCCTGTGTCTTCTTCTGGCTTTTCTGCTGTCATTTGCCATGATCACGATCAGCAGGATCAGAAGCATAGGTACACCTACCAAAGGAGCAACCACCAGCGGCTCTATCTGAATGGCATCAGCTGTTACACGGACCGTTCTGGATGCTTCCTGGGTCTCAACTCTGTGGCCACGGACTAACAGACGATGGGTATTGATGCCGTAGGGGGTACAGGTTACAAGAGTACAGTAATCTTTGCCCTCTACGATCTGGAGAGCATCTGTGTCCTGGGGTTCTACAATCAGGATCTGGTCTACTTCGTAAGTCAGTGTCTCGTCCAATATCTGGAGTAGGAATTCATCGCCGACTACCAGCTGATCAATGTCGGTGAATAATCTTGCACTGGGTAAACCACGATGCCCGGATAAGACACAGTGACTGCCATCACCGCCAACCGGAAGGCTGGTCCACTCCAAATGTCCGACAGCGATCTGAAGTACTGACTCTTCTGTTCCGTGGTAAATTGGCAACGATACACTAATGGACGGAATCTCAATATAACCCATGATACCATTACCGCCTACATCCAACAGACTTTCATATTGTTCTTTCTGCTCATCAGACAAAATAAAAGCATTCATTCGCTCTATCAAGAGTTGATTATATTCCCAAGCGGCATTCCAGATTTCTTCGTACTGGTCATTGTCCAGATTCGTCACCTGCTCCGAATAGGTAGCAATAGCGCGGGATTGATGAAAAGAATTCCACCAGTCGCTAAACGTAGGATACAACAGCAGGGACAGCCCTATGAGCAATATCATGATAAGCAATATAGTAGATAAGTGTTTCTTCATAGGGTTCTCCTTGCTGCTGCACCCGAGAGGAGGCTCAAGCCTCTTCTCCAAGTGCTGCAGAGTATTATGTTTCTTCAAAGAACTATTCTAAAGTTTATTTAGCAGAATTCATGCGTTTTCTGGTCACTAACAGAACAACTGCTGCCAGAACCATGATGCCACCCAGTATATAGAAGATGGTAGTTCCCATTCCACCGGTAGAAGGAAGTTCGGTACCTGCCTGGTTTGCGATTTCAACAACAAGAGCATTTGTAGACTCAACTACAACGTTAACAGGATTTTTCAACTTATTAAAGCCGGCAGGAGCCTGAGTCTCAACCAAAGTATACTGATCCAAATCAACACCCTTGATAACAACCTTATCTGTTCCTACAGTGACAAAAGAATCAACAGCACCGGATTCCGCACCATTTGCCACACGATACTCAGTATCAGAAACCTTAATCAGCTTAACAACTGCGCCGGAAGCATTTTTTAACTGGAAGGTTGCACCGGCAAGAGGATTCTTAGCTGAATCTTTACCATTGTACTTAAGTACTTCAAACTTATAGGTCTTTGTAACTGTTGTATCCCATTCAGTGGAACTAGCATCACCCCAGGTAATCTTTGAATCATTCTTTTCACCGTTAGTGATATCTGCATTCTCATTCAAAACAGCATCGTATGTAACAGTAAGAGTTGTATTCTGGTCCAGGCTATCGAGATAGGATTTAGTAAATTGAATCTCAAAAGTACATCCATCAGTCGGCTTGGTTACAACAGTATAGTGGGTATTCTTGGTCAAACCTTCAATTGCAACACTGCTCTCATTGAAAGTTAAACCATCTTCCATTTTATCGTGCATTACATAATTCTTGGCACCTTCTTTCACCTGAATGGTAACCTTGAATTCTACAGTATCACCAATCTGTGCACTGTTCTCATCACCCCAAAGAACTGTACTATCCTTCTGTACTTTCTTTTCAAGAGTAGGATCAGGGTTCTTTTCATTTACAACAACATCTTTGTCAGCTGGTGTTGTATCGATCATTGCAAAAGTACCATTAGTAGAAGTAATCAGGTAATAACCAGAATCAAGACCCCTAAAGGTAATATCCTCATCCTCGGTAGGGGTAATAAAGTCAACCTCAGATATACTATTACTCTCTACATATGCAGCTGCTGCCTTGGCAAACGTCTCCATGTCAGCTGCAGTTTTTTTGTCTTCTTTCCAAGTCACATAACCCTGATCGTCAATGTCAACATATGCTACACCTGCACCGGAATTCTTGAAAAATGCATTCCAATCAGAGTTGACAGTATAGCTGTAAGCTTTCTGTTCAACATCAACACTCAAGTCCAACATCTTGTAAACCTTATAGGTTTCACCTTTCTGCGCACCGGCAACTTTAATTGTATTAGTGCCTGCAGCAAAAACAGTTGTTGCCATGGAAAATACCATGACCATTGCCAGCAATAAGCTGGCTAATTTTTTCATACGTTTCATGATAAAACTCCCTTCTTAATAAAAGATTTTGCTCTATAAGAGCTTGTTTTTTGATTTGCATAGTCACTCGCTTAGGAGTTCGTTATGCATATTTCTTTCGTCTATACAAAAGGTAAGCTGCGCTTAAGAGAAGCACTATGCCTGCCAATGCATACCATTGAGTACCGCTTCCGCCGGTGTGGGGAAGGGCATAGGATGCCGTATTGATATATTTCACGACACCGATTGTATTTGTAACAATCGTTCCGGTTGCCGTATTGCCGGCTTCTATGCTTCCGGAGCTTTCTACGGAAGCATAGAAGCCATTCGGTACGTTTTCTGTAATGGTATATTTCGTACCATTAGGCAGATAATTGATAATAATATATTCTCCATGTTTCAGGCTAAAAGTTCCGCCACCATGCAAAATGAGGTCACTCATCATGACGGTGTCATCACTGTTATAGCGAGTATAAGCATAATCATCTTGCAGTTGGTTACCGTTTGCATCTGTAAGCTTAATTTCAAAATCAAACTCTTTCGTTGAGGTAACACCTTTTACACTCTTTTCCACCTTCAGGTTTCCTGTATTATGTTCAGGCGTAACAGAGGATACAGAGGGTAATGTAAATCGCATAAAGCAAGTGGAACCCGAAGCACCTCGTTCAGTATAGAAGAAGCTTAACGTGTGTGTGCCGGAATCATCTTTATTGATATAATCCCAAAGATTTACATA
>JBGVLR010000169.1:0-1601 GCA_045124375.1 Acetatifactor sp. | reverse complement strand
GAAAAACATTTAAAAATCCTCCTTATTTATGGGTTTTCTCCCTGCTTTTCCGTTAAAAAACACCAGTTTTTATACTATTTTCAAATAAAAATATTTAACAAATTTCGCTGAATTGTGCTATGATATATCTGGGTGATAAAGATGGCACAGGTATACAAGTTTAGCGAAGAAGAAATTGAAGAAATCGTTCAGGCACGCAGAGAGAATAAGGATAAGCGTGTCGAAGCCAGATTGAAAGCATTGGAAATGCGCGCCAGAAACGTAAAAGCCAGTGAGATTGCAGAATTAACCGGATTTCACTCGGCTTATATCTCTCAGTTAGCAGCGAAGTATAAAAATGGCGGGATTGAAGCAATCACCGGAAATCATTACGGCGGGAACCGACGCAATATGAGTTTTGAAGAAGAAGCTGCGATACTGGCACCGTTTCGTGAAAGAGCCGCGAAAGGTGAAATGATTGAAATTAAGGAGATCAAGGCTTCGTATCAGGCTGCCGTTGACCATCCGATCAGCGTTGCACAGATCTACTATGTCCTGCACCGTCATGGGTGGCGTAAAGTCATGCCCCGGAGCAGACACCCCCAAAAGGCCGATGATGCGACTATCGAGGCCTCAAAAAAATTAAGTCACGGGTCGAAGAACTGAAAGTTATCCACAGAGGCAAAAATATCCGCCTGATGTTCCAGGATGAAGCAGGATTTGGACGGATCAACAAGCCGAAACATTGCTGGTGCGAGAAAGGTATCCGTCCAAGTGTGCCCTGTCACCATATCCGGGAGTATTACTATGCCTTCGGAGCTGTGGAACCCAGGACAGGAGATAGTTTCTTTCTGGTGCTTCCCCGGTGCAATACGGTGTGCATGAATGTGTTTCTGCAGAGTCTGTCCAGAGAATACCCGGACGATATCATCCTGCTGTGCTGCGATGGTGCAGCATGGCACAAGTCTGGCACACTGGAGATCCCGGAGAATATCGTGCTATTCCACATTCCTCCGTACACGCCGGAAATGAATCCTATCGAGCAGATTTGGAAAGAAATCCGCAAGTGTGGCTTCCACAATGAGGTCTTTGCCAGCCTAACTAAAGTCATGGATAGGCTCTGTGATACAATCTCCGCACTGACCAAACACACCATTTCCAGCATCACAGGCAGAGAATGGATTATTAAATGTTTTAATTAGAAATCAGTATTACCTCTGCAAACTCCGCTGCCGTTTTTGATACAGTTCCAATGCTTTGATGATCGTATCTTCCATTTTCTGCACAGGCGTCCCCGGTGCAAAATACTTGCTGATACGCTCCTTTGGGATTTTCAGTTGTTCCTTTTGATTAGGCTTTTCTTCCTGCATGATGGAAAAGATAACATCCATATTCAGCCTGCCCTCCTGTGAAAACTTCCGCATCTTGATGGCTTGGGCATGGGATGGGGTGCGATCTTCCGTCATCATGGTTTCGTGAAGGTCACGCTGTTCCTGTTCGGTTAGGTAGGACAGCTCCACAGCAGGCCGCAGGGCAATTTGCAGCTTGTCTTTTTCCTTCAGAACAGAGTTGTCTACCATTTCCAGAATCTCCGGGATAAGGTAGGTCAGACGGATATACCG
>JBGVLR010000168.1:0-5448 GCA_045124375.1 Acetatifactor sp. | reverse complement strand
GGTACTGAGCGCAGATCTGTAGACATCACCGGTAATCTCAGCACTGATGATCCAGTCGATCAGGCTTCTCATACCGCAGCTTCCGTCTGTGATACCGTTCTTTCTCATATACTCAGACATATCAATGACGACCTGAACCATTTGGGAAACCTGATACTCATCCTTGGCTCCGGTAATTGCCATGGCTCGCTGAATCATGACTTCAGGTGTTGGCAATTCGATGTCTTCTACCAGACTCATTCTGTCAATAACGGACTGATTGAGGCCACGACAACCTTCATAGCTGATATTGGTCGTTACTACAACAACTGTATCAGGGTGCCGCTGGATGATCTCTCCCGTTGGCAGTGTAATAGAGCCACTCTGCTCCAGGAGCGAATTCAGACCAACCAGAACACCGGGCTGCATGATCACGGTGGGTTCCTGAACCTCTATCACGTAACCATTCTTCAGTGCTTTGATAAAATCAGTCTCAACGTAGGTATAGGACTGACCGGAGGACTGCTCCCCTTCTGCAGGCTTGCTGAGCTGCTTGATCTTCTCTGCGACCATATCCATGACCACAGCCATACAGTCTCTGGATGTAGCTTCCTCGTTCAGAACGCCCGTAAGGCTCTGGAAGACGCCACAGGGATCGAAATCCATGTCTTCAAGATCCGGGAGGTTCATGAGTTTCGCTACATTGGCGTATGTAATTCCGCCCATAGCCATGACCATCTCCCGCTCCTTATCCAGCTGGGCATCTCCTGTGGTCATGGTATCCGTCTTAGGGAATACCATACCGACGAAATCAAATACCTCTGTAGATGCAGAGCAGGTGTATTTCATATAGGGCAGATGCAGACCAGCTGCGATAGCCCGTGCACCCTGGGTTTTACCGGTACCGGCGGGACCGCGCATCAGGAAGTTACGCATCTGCATAGGCTTGCCGGTAGTAATTTGGGCGTGCTTGCAAATGTTAACGACCTGCTCAGGAATGATATACCAGGCATCCAGCTTGGGTACCAGGCTTTCTTCCAGAACGGAAAGCTTTCTGCCCGGGGTCAGCTGATATTTCCCTTCAAAATCAGTATGTGCGATTTCATTTGCTGTGGACTTAACAACGGCGCGGCCTGTTTTGGCGAAGATCGTAAACTCGCCTGCCATAACGCTGGTAGGGGTATAGGCACCGGAATCCAGCTGTGCTTGTGATACACGAAGTACATTACCAGATTTCTCGACCTTTGCCTTCAGATTTGCAGGACAAGTCTCATCTTTGATGCGCCGATAGGCGTTATCACAAAGAATAGCCATACAATCTACAGCTTTTCCCATGTCCGGATATCCGTTTTTGCGCTGATCAAAATAAAGAACGAAGTTATCTTCGAACTCATCATCCGCCATTAGTGCGGGCATCATGGCCATAAGGACTGCGGCTCCGTCATTTGCAGTAGAATGGAGACGATAGGACTCTATCATCTCTGTGTTCTTGTCATACCCACTTGCAACGATATTACCGGTTGCACTGTCATACACGACAAGGTGGTAGGCATCGGGTCCGGAGCTGGACTTATATTCTGCCACCATGCGGTGATCGATCACACCAACAGCACCTTCCCTGATACCATTCATACAGTCACAGACTGCGTGAACAGCCTTAATAACGGTAGCTGAGAGCGTTGCCTCCGTGCCACTACCGTACTTGGAAGATACTTTGATCTTCTTCGAACTGAGTTTGTCCATTGGCTCCGGAAGCGCCCGGGAAAAATTAAAGAGGTTATTGATTGCTCCACTCATAAGAAAAAAGCCCTTTCTGCAGTTTTACTGCTCAAATTCTATTATGATGCCATTTTCATGACAGATCGCACCGGAGAGATCGTTCCGTTCTAGCTCTTTGCATATCTCAATCCAACTCTCCTTTACCGGAAGATCTGAAGCGTTGATCAAAATGCTTGATTCACGCTTTCCAATTGCTTCGTTGACACGTTCATTAAGCTCAATGACATGTGCCTCTACCCACTGAAATGCAAGAAGTCCGAAATCTTCAGGGATATCATCCTCCTCTTCTTCAGGTTCATCCGCTTCAGGAATGGGCTCTGAAATGGGTTTGGGTATAACAGGCGTTTTCGTATCAAACTGCTCCGTGGGTGCAGCATCAAATACGACATCAAACACCTGTAGATTACGAATGAGGACGAGACCTCTTCTGTAACCACCGGCTTTATTGAGAATGATGTAGACGGGATTCCCTTTAAAAATATCTTCCTGCGCTCTTGGGTTCTCCCAGATCCATCTGGCATCCGGATACTTCGCTATTAATATTTGTGTAATACGACGCTGAATGACCAGATACGCCAAAGACATCATGTCTTTCTCTGTAGGTTCTTGCTGCTGCTTTGGCTCCGGTAGTGCTAATATCGGTTCCACCAGTTCAACTTTCTGGGAAGCCAGGAACAATAACCGAAGTGTTGCAATAAAGATACCCAGCATTACGAGAAGCAGAATTGGCCAGAGTCTGGTTATATAGAGCAGTAAAGCCAGAAGCCCCAGTATAACCAGGGCTTCATAGGCCATATGACGGTTTCTGTTTCTATCATTCATATGGTTTTCTCCTTTTTGGGCGCAAAAAAACGCACAAGAGATCTATCTCTAGATACCCTTGTGCGTTTTATGCGCTGTGATTCAATTTTTCCGAACCTCCTTACATATTGAAGAAGGAATTGCCGCCGCCATAGGGCTGATAACCGGTAAATCCGTTGGGCATAGCATCATTTGCAGGAGGTGCAGCATAATTCCCGGCAGGGTTCTGAGAGGCGGCGGTTGCTTTCTGACCGTCTCCAGAGTTCTTGCTGCTGCCACTGAAACAATACTCGATCTCATCCAGTATGATGACAGGCATACTCTTCTTCGTATTTGTCTGCTCATCTTCCCATACGTCCTCATCGTATCGGCCGCACAGGTTGATGTGAGAACCTTCTTTCAGATCCATTTTACGGATCCGTTCACACAGAGGACCAAATGCCTTAACGGTCAGGTTGACCCATCTGTGGTTCTTCTCGGCGCGGGTATCATAGATCTTTGCACCGATTCGGAATCTTACGAAATCCCCCTTGTCGGAGAACTTCAGCGCGGGTGTGTTGTTGGCACCTTTGGACACGGTGACCTCGGTTGCGAAAAACTTTAACATGGATAACTCCTTCCTGCAGGTTCTGCCTGCACAGTAATAAAATTTATCTCAACCTGCAAACTGCAGGCAGAAACCAGGAAACAAAAAAAGTGCCATTTACCCCCTAAAAAGGGCAAATGACACTTTAGAAAATCGGATAAACTAACATTTCACTTAAGTGAAACTCTGATACTAACATAGTAATTATACCATATTTGCCTATTGGAGTCAATCTCCATCCAGGTGTTTGCCAGAGATTGTTTTTTGATCATGCAGCTTTCTGCAACGTGGAAGAATTTTGTTCTCTGCCAATGGCAAGAATATTGCAAATGATATATTCGCCATCCACATCATACACGGATGCGGTATCTGCAACGTAGATCGTCACTTGGTCTCCCTCTTTTATCGGGCGGCCTTTGTACGTGTATAACACTTTTACTGATTTACCATCAGATTCCAGATATATGGCTTTGATCTGTTTTCTGACAGAAGTACGTTCAAATCCACGGCAAATACCGCGAATCATTATGTATCGTTTTTCCTCACAGCGGAAAAACAGGTTGCTGGCACTGATAAAGAAAGACAGGGAGATCACCAGGCCAGGAAATATCAGCTGCCACTGACTGTGAGAAATCAGTATGACAAGGACACAGAATAGTCCTAAAACAGAGCCAGTTAACCGCATCAGAATCTGTTTTTGGAGTATAGGCGGGAAATTCTTATATGATTTCAGCATAGGAACCTCACTTACAGAAGAACGATCCGCTTTTTCTTCAGAAGGGACAGAACCAGTTTGACAACCTGGTCTCGTTTTTCTGCCCGCTCCATTTGATTTTCCAGGATATTATCGAAAATCGTATCCTTGGTATAGATGCGTTCAACCAAACGCTGAACGTTTTCCTGTCCCAGATATTTTTCTTCCGGTTCGATATCCCGTTCCATCAGATAAACCAGTTCTGCCATAGAAAGAATCAATCCGGTTTCCGTGATCCATTTCAGTGCCCTTTTCTCGTTTCTGGAAAGTCCCTTATACGGATTTCTGGATTTTGCGGGAACCAGCCGTACTTTTGTCAGAGCCCGGTACTCCCCTTCCAGAACATCTTCTGTTATAACCACCAACCCCATTCTTTCCAGCTGATTCAGTGCATTGTTTTGGAACTGATTCCTGGATGCATCAAACCCAAAGCGCCCATTCAGCCACATATAAGCCAGGTCTCCGGTTAACGTATAGTCAAAACCGCAGTGAGAAACATAAACAATATGTTCGGTGGAAGGTTTTGTTACGGCTCCGATAGAAATGTATTTCATTTTAGTTACCTCCATTTTGATCATTTGCTAAATTACACTGTTGAAACATGAAAAGTGCAATGATCAAAGGACATATAAAAGTGCAACACACATCAAAATTATTACCGCAGCACAGAGACTGATAACCAAGATGTTCTTGATCAGTTCTTTATCCATCCCCTCATTGATGCGGTCCGTGTCCGGAGGCAAAACATCATTGTAATATCCATCATAGCCATCATCAACGGCTTCACCCATGATTTCCGGGATGTTCTCGGTTTTGTCTTTCTTTGCTTTCGGTCTTTTCTGCTTTTTGGGTTTCTTTTTTGTTTTCTTTTTTGCATATTTTCCGGGTGATTTCTTATTTGAACCGGATAATGCCTTGCCACATTTGGGACAAACAGAAGCAGCGCCAGCCTTAAGCCTGGCGCTGCAGTTGGGACATAATTCCATTGTGCTATTCTCCTTTTTTCATAAAAATAAGGTGGCTCCGTCTGGACCCACCTTTTCATGCTAATAATATAACACACTTTGTTTCCCGTGTCGTTCCCTTTTTTTTCCCACTTTTTTCCCGGATTTTTCCCAGATTTTTCCCAGATTTTTCCCGGATTTTTCCCGAAATTTTCCCGGATTTTTCCCGCCTTTTTCACCTGTTATTAGGATGAAATCTGTCGATATATCTTTTTTATTCGTATATATGCGGCAGAAACGACTCAAAATCAGTATGGATCTCGGAAATCTCATCAAAGTCAATTGCTATATTTCCTATCTGAAGGAGCTTCCAATAAGCATCAACCTTCTCAACTTCTCCTGTAAGCTGAAGATACTCTTCTTCATAGCCGTTGTAATACACCACAGTCACATTCTGCCCTTTACGCAGGTCGACCAGAATGCTGTTTATCTCTCTAATCATATCTTCAGCTAACTCCTTTTTGGGGGTTGATATTTTTTCTTTGGCTGCGATGGCCTCCTTTAGACCACGGAGAGCATCAAAAGGCATAAATTGCTTGGCTCTC
>JBGVLR010000167.1:0-18510 GCA_045124375.1 Acetatifactor sp. | reverse complement strand
CAGACTTGTAAGCTGTGCTTCCAATCTGAGTATCTCAGCTGCCTCCGGGACACCGGACAGCTTCACAGCCTCCTGCTTCTCTTTTAGGACTTCCTGATACCGCTCATTACTCCTGCGGACTTTTCCATATTCCAGCTCTTTGGCACGGATATCCGCCTCTACTGCCTGCAATTCACTGTATGCCGCATCATACTTTACTGCCGCCTCATAAGCCTCCTGTTTTTCTTTAGATAGCTTATCGTCAAGTTTTCCAACCACCTGGTAAAAATAATTGGCAAGGCTCCGCCCCTCCAGACGGTCCACATCCAGTTGCTCCTTGACTTTCTGTACGGAAAGTTCTTCCACCTTTGCCTCCAGAATGCTCTTCTGTTTCCGCAGTTCATTCAGAACAGATTCCAAGCGGTTCTTTGTGGCCGCCTGGATCTGTAATTCCCGCAATTCTTCATCATAATGTCTCATAAGTATCCTCTTTTCTTCCGATCTGCTCTGTCCCTGAGATTTCACGGTAAAATGCTGCTGTTGCCGCCTGCTGATAGGGCCTTAACCACAGATTGCCGATACCTAAAGTAAAGGCACACAGGATAGACCAGCCGATAAAGCTGAACTGCAGACAAAACAATCTGAACCGGTTACCTGACATCATCTCTTTGGAGCGCTCTATGGCTTCACTTGCGGTCAGCTCCGGATGCTCTGCAAGGATGTATCCAGTCATGGCATAACTGTAACCAGCAATAATACCTGGAATAAGAAACAGCAACGACCACAATAAGATATACACGCCCTTTAACAATCTGGTGATTGCAGTGGTCTTCCAGTTATAGAAATAAGTAAACAATGACTCCAGTTTTGCCTCTGTCCGGTCTGTCAGATCCAGATGAAATCTGGCGTAACCCGCTTCGATCACGCTTCCCAGTACAAAATAAACTGCCGCAAGAAGAATGGCCGCCACTGCAATATAGATAGCACTTCCAGTCAAAAATGCTCCCAAATGGTCATTGAGCCCTCCGCTGGTAGATAGAATCGTCTGGCCTGCAACTTCAAAATTCACATTGACCCCTGCCCCATCAATATTCAATTTTACTTCCGGTCCGTCTGAGCCCAAAGCCCCCAACAGGGACGCTATCAAACCGGCGATAACTGCTATACCCCATTTTCCTCGCAAAGCTTCTCTCGCTATATATCTAAAATCTGCTGCTAACTTCATATGTACTCCTCTCCGATTCATTTCGTCAGAACCTGTATATATGATTCCTAAGATACATTTATATTATATAATATATGAGAGATGCCGTATAGATTGTTTTTCCGCACAATAGTTTATCAAAACGTGCATTTTCAGTTAATTGTATTTCGAAAGGTTCCGAACGTAACTTCCTCTCCACTTTCCATTTCATTTCCACAACATGGACATTTCATACCTTATCTCCTACAAAATAGAAGCATTTTCACTCAGACCATCGTCAAAGATGTCCTGTACCTTCTTATCTTCCACCATGTACTCTGCAACCTTGCTTACAAGCAACTCAAAATTTCTAAACTCACAGACTTCCACCTGCTTTGCTCCATCATAAAACCACCATCGACCTGTATGGTTGGTAATGGCACATTCCCGGTCTTTATATACAAATTCAATTTCCCTGCCGTGCATGAGAAAATCTGCTATATCATTATACTTGTATTGCTTAGGTAATCGCACCCAAAACTCCAAATCAAAATGCGGTGTAGGAAATCCCGGTGCACCGTAAGGATATGGCTCATGGCCACAGTATGCTTCGCCCCATCCCAAATCCTTTATGTCTCCGTATCTTTCCTTTAAGATATTCCCCACCATACGGTAACTGAACTGATACAGTACCTTATGCTCCTCTGTGGCAATCTCACAAACATAAGTTGCTTTCTCCGGAGCAATCCCAAACTGCTCTAATATCTCAATTACAGCAGAAGGTAATTCCTTCTTTTTTGCCAACGCCACAAAATGTCTGCAATCGCCGCATTCACAGCTCCATTCATCAGCTTTATCATACCATTCTTTTGTTGCCACCTTATCAATCTCGACCTGAAAGCCAAATAAATCGAATTGTTTCATTTCCTTTACCTTTACCGAGTAATCCTCAAACAATAAAATGACGGTCTACTTGGAATATGCTTGTCTGGACTATTCCAAATTTCAGCACTATCCAATTCATGAATATCCCGGATTGTAATTTCATCAATAGAAATCGTCCGCTTATGAATTACTGGGCTATCTTCATATTCGCAATAATCCATCAACCAAACATGCCATAACTCTATGTACTCTACCTTTCCCAGCATCTCATTCATATAATTCAATATCTGTTCTGCCCGACCATCCGTGTAATTCCATTCTAAACAAACACCATACTGCTTATCTGTATAGTCCCGAACATCTGTAAAAGTATGAAGAAAATAATTATCATCTGCCCCGCCATCATATATAGTGCCGCTATCAACATCTATCTCCAACGGATATTCTTTCACAGGTGCAACTTCCGGCAATGGACAATCCGAAGCTATAAATGTACAAACACTCATTATGTTTTCTCCTCCATTTCTACCGTTGATAATATCCTGCAACACCTACTCCTATGGTTGCCCAATGATTTGCTCTCCGCATATCTGCAGCCAAATCTTCATTGTCCTCTGTAGGTATGCCATCTGCTTTCATTTCTTCCATCATTTCCATCACATCAGCCGGTCTGATCTCACGATACACACCAATACTGATATTTGAGAACGAATAGGAATATCCCTGCTCCGGATCGATGATTTTTCCACCATTCTTCTGTTTTAAAAGCTCTGCTACTTTCTCAGCATCCGTGCCAAAGACAGACATGCCATAAATTGTAGGCTGCAGCAAACCTTCCGCACCGCCTAAGAACTCAATAAATTCCACGGTGCCATTCTCATTATAATCAATCGCCAACTCATTATTGCAGTAATAATAGCGCTTGCCGATAAGCTGTCCTATCCCGATTGCATTATCCACCGCAGATCGTGCCATTCCCAAGCACACTGGGATACCATCAAATACAACCTTCTCTAATGGAAAAATTTCTATATTCATGCTTTTGCTCCTCCATACTTCTTATCTATCAATCGGAATAGATGGTATATTCCATGCCCAAGTCCGACACTGATTACCATAAATGCAAGCAACTTCCACCATGCGAACTCAAGAATTAACACGGCTCCCATGACAAAAGCAAAAACCAACACCGAAATAAATACCAAGAGTTTTAATATCCCGGCTTTCATTCCTCCGGGCGGCATGCCCACAAAGAAGGAAAGAACAAATAGAATTACCATCACGATTGCATAAATGGCATAGAATACTCTCCAGACTTCTGCTCCTATTGCAATGCTTCCGATATAGAACGTTCTCCCCAGTGCCGGGTTTGCCAACGCACAGGCAATAAAGATAATTGCCACTACGAACATTACCAAGCTGATTATTCTTAAAACCACACCTTTTTTCATCGAAAGCCCTCCCTTCGATTGAAACTTGTTATTTTATCTCCTTCCCACAATGCGGACAGAATTTCCCATAAGATTCTATCGTCTTTCCGCAATTCTGGCACCGCCTGGTGAATTTGATATACACGACACAAATGAAAAAGACCACAATAGAGATTGCGCCGATATATGCCCCTACCGTAATGTCATAATCACCGTCCAACAATTTTAAACCAATAATGCCCCAATCAATTACAAATATAATCAACGTTATCACAGCCATCCACTTTGCAATCTTCTTCATAGAATCACCGCCTTTTACCTAACCTTATTTTCCATCCACTCATCCACTTTACTCTTAACAAACACATAATTTGCACCAAGCTTTGTAGAAACCCCGTCAAGCTCTCCTGCTTTAATCAGTGCAGTCACATCCTCGTTTGTAATTCCTAAATACGCAGCCAATTCATACTCAGAAAGATATTCTCCGAATTGACCATAGCCTGAGTCTGTTGTGGTTACAGCCAAACTTGCAGGAACATGGGTTGTATCCGGTAATTCTTTTGAAATTAGCCAACCTGCAGTAATGATACCGATACTGATTGCACAACAACCTAAAAATAGAGATAAGTCAAAATTCTTTTTCATAGCGACCTCCTAGACATTTTCCACCTGCCAAATACTTTTCCATCAAAACATGAATATCTTGTGTATCCACACAGAATTTCTCATACATTGTCATCGGTTTTCCTCCGTAATTTCCTTATTACAAAGCACAAAAAGGCTATTGCCAATAACACAATCGCCTGCACCAACCACATCATAATCATTACACTAAACGGCTCTAATCCTTCACCAATCGTAAACCACCCTCTTGCCGGATGAGCGAGATACTGATGTTTAGGACTATCTCCGAAAATTCCTGAACAGATATACCATGCCAATAAATATATCGGCAGGTTTACCCATGTATATTTAACCTTAACCTTGCTTGCAAACAAAACAGGCAAGCCAAGCAAACCTATCCAGAAAATATATCTGCCTGTCGGATCGCTTGTGGAAAGGGTAAAGGTGTGGTATCCGTTTCCCAAATCCTCAAAATCTTTTATGGTTCCAGCCACACCAATCCAGCCATCAGCGATTGCCAGACAGATAATAGCGGTCAATAGCCCCATAATGACAGCGTACACATATCCTTGCAACTTTTTATTTTCCATGCACAAGCCCTCCATAAATGTCACTCTTCCGCAATCTTTATTGTTATGATTTAGCTCCAAAGAAATATTGCATATTGTTGCTCCTGCTTTCCACTCTGTTTGCCGGAGTTTTCAAAGTAATTGCATACACTGTCCCCAACTTTAACGGGTCAGTTTCCATAACATCTCCATTGAAGTACACTACTACCTCATCTCCGATTGCAACATCTGTATAACTATCGCCAAACACAGGACTTAAAGTTACACGACAATCTGCTCCGTAAGGATAGCCGCTTGTTACGATATGAATGATCATATAATCCTCATGGACTTCTGTAACATTTCCTTGAATACTCGGTGCATTTTCAATTACATCATCCATACTCTTGTATGGGGCTACTTGCATTTCATCCCAAAATCCTCTGCTGACTTCTTGTCCAATTATGTATCCTCTATACGAAGTAACCTTCGGCTTTTCTTCTTCTGTTGCAGGAGTTTCCACAGCCGGCATGAAGTTACCCTCGATATCAAAGGAATATCCAAGTCCTACATACTTTCCAGAGCCACCGTCCTGCATCGGTTCAGTACAAATACAAAACAACGGTCTGTGATAGTTATGCACTAACGCAAAATCTACTATGCCCATAATGAGCCATACCGCAATAACACATACTACTGCAATGATGACCTTCTTCTTGGTTTTCTTCATACCCTAACACCTCCTGTTCTTTTACTGCTCGTTGTTCTGATTATCCAATACATAGATAATGCATGCTATTCTGGAGAGCACTCCTTCCTATTATTGTTTTATCATCATTCTCCATACTCTTCATCAATAATCTTTCCTTCATGGGTGATCGTGAAGACCTGATCCCCTCCGGCAGTATTTTTCTTAGAGAAACTAACTGTCCACAGTCCATTTTCTGCATCAAATTTTGCACGGGTTTGATCATATTTCACCGTTACATTCTTCTTGGCTATTTCTATTGCCTCGGCTTCATCAATCACCCCGTCCGCAATTTTGACGGTGGCAAGTATCTGCATCGCTTCCTCGCCATACGCACTCCACCACGTGTCTGTTCCTTCATTTATCACAACATAAGAGCCCGGCATTCCCGGGAAACTGATAAAATCCCATACTTTTTTATTATCGTAAGTTCCTTGATATGCCTCGTATTCGCCAATCGTGATCTTCTTCTCTTGAAGCCCTGTACCACAAACACCAAAGGAATCGTAATACCATACTTTAATCTTGCCTTCCGCCTGCCCTTCCGGCCAGAAGGCGATGCAAAAATCATTTTCATCGCCATTATCTTCAGCATAACATTCCCATCCATCAGGAATGGTCAAAGAAATATTAGCGTATCCTCTGCTATGTTGTACCGTTTCAGGTTGTGTCAATGGATTTACACCATTCAGAAGTACTGTTATGTCTACTTCAGTTTCCACATTAATTCCCACTTCCGGCTCAATCAATATATGCCATTCTGCCATGTCACAGGTACCGACTTCCGGAACCAAAGTCTCAATGTCAATTACCCATTTGTTGTCATCCACGATAGAGAGACTTTTCACTTTATGGCGGTTGGATCCGCTTCCCTCTTCCAACAGAACCATAATAAGTATCTGATTCTCAAAGTATGCTTCATCATATTTGTCGCAAGCATCCAGAAAACCGATGCTTGTATCAGAATACACTTTATCCTTGCGTTCCAAGTCGTATTTCTCTTTATTCCCATCATAATAATTATTCAGTTCTTCAATGGAACGGATGATCTTTACTGACGGATATTCTACATCCTCATGGTATCCGTCTGTACGAATATACTGCACTTCAAACCCGATATCATTCTTTGTTTCGTCCACAAGTGTTACTACTCCAATTACTTCATCCTCTGGTTTATAGGTCCCATCTCCTTTAGAAATCCGAAGAACATGATATCCGCCAGTTCGAGCCGGATAGGATTCTGCAATACCATCGTGTATCAGGACGACCTTATCACCACTGATATAGCCATCAAATAAATTCTTATGCATGCTCTGATCCGACACGATCATGGCATCATCATCGCTGTCAATCAGAAAACATACGCTGTCAGCAAAATATAGCCGTCCTGCCGTAATTCCATAGCCCCTTGCGCTCATAATGCCGGCTGTTACAAGCAAAGCCACAACGCAAAGTACAAATACAATGAACACCGTACTAACAGTACATAACCATTTTTTCTTTTTCATACGCCCATGCTCCTCATCTTAAAATAATAGGTTCCCTTATTATGACTATAACCCTTTCATTTATATAGACGTAAAAACAGAAGTATTTGTTACTGAAAACAAAAATCTTTTCTCACAGTTGTTAATTCCCCGGATTATTTACACACCCTGCAAACAGCGGGATATTATCGTTTGTGATCACAAACAGAAACGGTCTGTCTAGTACAAAATCAATCACCTCTTCCGGTGGTGCTGCACTTCCTGCTCCCGGGAGTTCGATATATGTTGCCGCTTTTACTCCTTCTTCATCAATCTGCACACGAACAGACTGATTTGCCCCTGTCAGATATATAGGAGAATCTCCGGTAAGCTTCCCAAATTCAGCAACATTCTCAGAAAAAGCATTAGGTACTCCCATGTTTTTTAATCCTTCACTCAAATCCATGGTAGAGGATACATCAAACTTTGGAACGGAAAGGTTTACTTTCATATACTTGTAATCTTCCCATTCATCAGATGAAAGCATCTCCATATAGGTTCCGTCATTTAATACATCATTCACTGTCATGCCTTCATCCGGAAGGATAAACCACATGCGGCATCCATTTTTCAAGGGCAAATATACTGCACTGAAATTTCCGCCCCAGTAATAATTCATCTGCTTCAGTTTCTTATTCATGTAAACGGCCTGTGTATCCCCATCCGGCATGTGAAACACACCTTCTGTGTTCTTGCTTTCGGAAAACTCATCAGACCATTTTGCCTGGAAATACAAAGTGGAATATAATGCCATAATGGTTTCCGGCGAAAGCTCAATGCTCTTCGTACTGTCTTTTAAAAACTTACCGGTGTTATTATTGATCCACGCTGCAATATCCTGATTGGTCTTCTTGCTGCCTAAGTCCCCCTGATACACGGATGCATAATAATGGTAAGCAATCGCATCCATGGCATCCTGATCATACTGCAAGCCTTTTTCCAGCCATAATGAATTTGCCAGAACACAAATTTCATTGGAATTATCCTGATATACACTTTCCCATACAGCACTCACTTGTTTACGGAGTGCATCCGTATCTTCAGCACCAAACAATTCAAGGATCTGCTGTCTTGTCTCTCCTTCGGTCAGTTCTGTTGTCATAGCCAATCCAATATAGGCATTTACCGGAGACCACAACTTATTTTCGTTACCCTCCGTCAACAGGAACTGGCTGTTACCCTCTGCAAAAAAGGAACGAAGGTCTGACGCTGCCTGTGCCGTTGTTTCATTTCGTAAATTTCTTTCTGTGTCCCACACTTCATAATCGGTATTCCACTCTTCACGGTCTTCATAATCATCTAGATCAGGTCTCTCCATCATCCTCGATTCAGAAGCTGCCGCAACAACATATGCCGTAATCCTCATAGGGGCATTCATTATATTCGTACCGATTGCAATGACTAACGCTGCAGCCACAGCTATCTTCAAAAAAATCCTTTTCTTCTTTTTCTTTGGAGGCTTCTCTGCTTCTTTAATATGCTTATCACTGATTTCCTCTAATGCGGTTAATATCTCCTCATGCTTCATAATGGTATCCCTCCTTCTTAAGGTGCTCCTTTAAACTGTTTCGAATTCGGTTCAGTCTGACTGAAACTGCATTTTCCTGCATGTTCAGTTCTCTCGCAATCTCACCTACAGAATCACCATACCAGTAACGCCTTATGAAAATATAACGGCTTTCCTTTGATTTTGAATCCAGGAACCGGTCCATAGCTCGTCCCAATTCCCTTGCATCAATCGTTTGCTCTACATCTTCTCCAGGCAGGCAACCATTCAGTTCTTCTAAAGAAACATCATACCGGCTATCTCTTTTTTTCGCAGTATCTCTATGTAGCCTCTTTAGAGCGGTATTTCTCCCGGTGCGGTATACATACGGGGCCAAAGGATCTGGTGATACAGGTGGAATAGCATTCCAGAGAGCAAAATAAGTATCGTTGGTGCATTCTTCTGCATCCTGGTGATTTTCCAAGATATTAAAAGCAATACGATGTAACTGCTTGCCAAATCTTGCACTCAATTCACTGATTGCATTCTCTGCTCTTGCAAATAGTAGTTGTACAATTTTTTTATCTTCCATTGCAATCCACTCCTCCCTTCACCTGTATTCACCGCTTTTATATATGAAATCTTACATAAATTGCTTAAATTTCTTTTCTTTCTTTTCTTTACAATCTTTTTTTATTTTATTTCAAACTCTGCATAGAATAGAGCTTCGTCATAATCTCCTGCACCTCTGAAATCCATGAACTCCTTACAAATGCGATAGGTTCCTGCAGGAAGTTTCCCATACAGCCACTCCCAGTTAATCTCAAATTCCGCATCTTTATCCTTTTGGATCACATAGGCTTCCATCGTCCAGTTGGCCTCTGCCAAAAAGGGTACCTCAACCCAATTACCATTCTCCAATGCCTGCAGTGTATACCTACTACCTGTCTCCAGTTCGCCCGCCAATTCTCCACCGGACCAGGTACAAATCAGTGTCATACCGGAAGGCGTCACGTTTTTTACGGATAGGGTAAGTCCCCAATCTGGAGTCCCAGTTTCTACGTTGGAAGCCGATTCTAATAATTCGTCCAGATAATCCACATCAATATTGAGATCCGCTCCCACTAAGTAGAAATCTCCGTCATAACTGATCTGGTGTCCATTTTCTTCCGTGATATTAAACTCTCCTAACTCCTCACCGTTTTCATTGTAAAACCGGATCCAATAAGCGTAGCCCACATATCCTTCAGAAGATCCTTTCTTTTCGTAACGCAGTGATTCGATATCCTCCACGATCCGCTGTATGCTTCCATCATCTTCTACTGTGATTCTTTGTCCTGTCAGTCCTGATTGTATTACAATAGAACCTATCTTCTCCGAATCAGACGGATAACTCAACCAACAATACGAATCCGGTGAAACGCGATCTGCTTCATCCAAAGCAATCTGCAACATCATATCTGCCAGATTATCGCCATTTACATCATATCTGACAGCCACATAACGGTCTGCCACATAATAAGCGGTACCTGCGCCTTCCTCAAGGCAATAGTCCACAAGTTTGCCGCTCCACATATCATCTTTCACAAACTCTTCCATCGACATTTTCTCTTTAAAATCAGGCAGCATCTCACCTAACGTCCCTTCCAGCCGGATAACAGTATCATCCTCCTCCAGAAATGCCGTGGCATTCTTATCATCCCATCCTTCTGCCAGAAAAACAGCAGTCAGCTGGGTACCCGGAATGGTCGCAAAATAAAAGTTGGCATGATAAAGCTCTGCCGATACCCCTGCCAGTTTCTCAAAGTCCAGCCAGGACATTCCCAGGATTTCTTCCGGGGCATACTCCTGCAAAGGCACCGTCAGCGCGGATTCGTCCTCATAAAACAGCACCCTCATCACATAAACACCAGTTGGTCCCTGGATAAAGTACACTGCCATATCCCCGTTGGCGCTCCTTGTTTTTACATTCAAGCCAAACAGGCCGGACTTCTCCCTTTCCAGGGTATAGGTTTCCTTCTCAATGAATGTACTGCCGCTTCGGTTGTCCGGGTCATAGTTATTATAATAATCTTCGCTGACAATCAAGGTATCCGTATCCCAGTCTGCCGTAAAGTATAATACCCCGTTTCCGTTGATGGTACCCTCCGGAAGCTCGTCATACTCCCAGTCGAAGCCCTCCGGATAATAAGCTGGTTCTACATAAGCATTACAGCCTGCACTCACTGCATTGCAGCTTAATATGTCAGTACGGGCCAGCTTGAAGATCCAACGGATCAGATCACCTGCATCAGTTGCAGAGGATTCCCCATCCACATCATAGCCATAGGTAAGATACACATCGCCCATTTTCGTGAGAATCAGATAATAGAATACGCCGTTTGCATCATCTTCCACATCCTTGCGCCATGCACTTTTCGCATTTTTCCTGATCTCCTCCGGTCCCAAAATGGCAGTGAGGCCATCTGTCCAGATCTTGAAGTAATCATCAAAATTGGAAGCAGACAGCTTCACTTCCTGAAAGGCACCAGATTGCTGTATCCACTCGTAGTCACCGCTATCACCCAAAGAATCGCCGGACACAAACATGGCATAATCAGAGGTAAACTGATATCTCGGAGCAGTCTCCAGTGAATAGGCAAAGGAAAACTGGGGAGCATCATATACAATTTCCTCCACACGATAGCTGTGGCCAAAGGGTTCCGGAGCATACAGTTTCTCCTCCGCCGGATCCGTCAAAAAGCATACCGCAACAACAATACAGGCAACTACCGCCACCACAAACACCCAAAATGCCGGTTTCCTGTAATTCAGCACAGCCTTTACACGTTTCTTTACTCCCACCTCCCCAAATGCAAGGGGACAGGCTGCAATCATCCTGCGCCGGATACTTCCGGTTTTCATCTGTATACTGCAGGCTAACAGTGCGTTGGAGTAAGACTTCTTATCTCTTTCACCCAAACTGCCGATCACAGATTCATCACAGGCCAGCTCAATATCCCGGCAGAGCAGTACATAAGATGCCCAGATCACCGGGTTGAACCAGTAGACCGTAAGCAACAGGAATCCCAATGGTTTCCACCAGTGATCCCGGCGCTTGATATGTGCTCTCTCATGGGCGATCACATACCCGGCGTTCTCATCCTCCGCCATAGCAGAAGGTAAATAGATCCTGGGCTTTACGATCCCCAGAACAAAGGGCGTCTCTATGTAATCGCATAAATATATATTTTCTACATCAAGTATGGAAGCTGCCACCTTCCTGCGGATTCTCAGATAACTGATACCTGCATACAAGAGCATCCCTATCATCCCCACGAACCAGATTACAGCAGACAGGCTAACCACAATCTGCAAGGGGTTCACACTGGCGCCCACTTCCGGAGCCATGCTCTCTGACAGATAAGGATTCACAATGCTGTTGACAGCAGTTACACCGGTATGCACAGCCGGTTCGCTGACATACACAATGTCCTGGGGAACTGTCTCCGCACTGGGAACCAAGCTGAAAATACTCTCAATGGAAACCGGGCAGATAAGCCTGACTGCAACAAGCCCCCACAGGATACAGCGGATCCATTTCGGTGCATTTTTCAAAATCAGACGAAGCACCACCACTGCCAGGATCAGCCAACTTGCAGAAATACTCATATTTAACAATTTGATAAAAACAGCATCCATGCGCAGCCCTCCTACTGATTTGATATTCCACTTTGCTCCGGTAAGACGGAGTTATCGCCATGAGACTCCTCTTTCGGTTCATAGGAATCTATCATCTTCCTGATCTGGGCTATCTCCTGCGCTGTCAACTGCTTCCTGGTAGAAAAAGCATTGAGGAAAGCGGGGAGGGAACCCTCAAAGGTCTCTTCCACAAACTTCTCACTCTGAATCGCATGAAATTCTGACTTTGAAATGAGTGATGTAACCATTCCATCCTGGTTTTGGAACAATCCCCTTGCGCATAATTTCCGCAATACGGTATATGTGGTACTCTTTTTCCAATTCAACTCTTTTTCACAGACCTTTACCAGTTCCCGGGAATGGATCGGTTCCTTTTCCCAGAGAATATCCGCAAAATGGGACTCCACCAAAGCTAACTTCATCTCTTCCATACACACACGCTCCTTTCGGTTTACTCCTAATAAACTATTTATAGTTTATCATGGGTAAACCGATTTTGCAATATACTTAAGCAAACATTAAGAAATGAAAAGGCAGTCCTCCCGGACTGCACTTTTCAACTTTCCATATGTATTTAAAAACAGACTTGCTTATCTTTCTTTCGGAATATTCTGCACATACACCCAATTCAATCCTGAATCCGACGATTGATATACCCCATGACAAAAGCCCAATTCTACATCATAATAATCACCGTCTGAGCCCTGCCCTACTTCCATATAAAGGTTGCCGCCCTCCTCATACACCGTTTCCGGCATCACAAAGGGATTATAGAAAGTTCCATCAGACAGCTTCACCTTTGCAGAGGGATAAGTAATTTCCTCCCAACTGCTTCCACCGTCCTCTGTCCGGTATAAGCCACCATACGCTCCCGCGGCATGGGCCAGACAACTAAATCCCAAGTTTTCATCCAGGAAAATAATCCATCTGGACTCACCACCGGAGCCATTATAGGGATCCAGATTCATGAAATCACAGGTCTTACCGCCGTCTTTCGTCCCCATCAACACATAAAAGTTGGAACCCAAAGCACGGTCCACCGGTATCATGCGGTATTCCATACCCTCCCCGGTCACACAAGAGCAGGAAGGCTCTATGCTCAGATAGCGATCAATCATCTCCTGGCTGATTTCTTCTGTTCCAGTGTCATTTTCTGCTGCATCCGAAATTGCAGTATCCTCCTTATCCAATTCCGGCAATCCGTCTTTGCTTTCTGCCTCAGCCTCATTTTTGATCACAATTTTTTCCACGACCTCATCAGCAGTCACAGAAGCGTCAAATATCCAAGTATATTCCGGCTTGCGGGCAAAAGGAATGTTCCGAATGCTTTGGTATTCACACTCCGTTTCCGTATCTGTCACCAGAAAAATACTCCCGTTTACACGATCCCAAATGCTCTTACCGTCCGACCGCAGGTCTTCCTGCAGCGTAGCTTTTATAAACTCAGCAATGGCTTCCGCTGCATACTCCTTATTATCTTCTGACACCAATACTGCGTTACAAGTCCCCTGGCCATCCGGATTCACCACACTCCGTCCGTACTGATAGGTCACCAGTTCCACTCCATAGGAGTCAAATACTTCCTGATGCTCCTTAAGCATTTTGCTGGTCAGTGCCAGTGTAAAATTGTTATCCAAATAATTTACTTCCATGAAGCCATAACATATATTTGTCACTTCGATCTCCGGATAGGCATCTGAACCATAGACCCACTGTCCATTCTCCTCTCTTAACGCCCGAAAGGGCACTCCGTACATCTTAGTCAGGCTATCTGCCGTACGCTCTTCATCAAAAGTAAAATCCCTCCGATAGAGCAGACCCACCGGTTCTGCGTAGTGATGGATGGATTCCATACCACTTGGTACCGCCACCACCAAATTTCCATCCGGCATTCTCTCATCGGAAGTCATGGTAAATGCACTGACCAGCACATATAGGAAAGATGCATACACTGCCACACCTGCATACCCAACCACCAATACAGACAGGATCCATTTCCAGGGGCTTTTCCTTTTCCACTGCCTAGTACAAGCCTTCAGCAGCAGAACTCCTGCAAATAGTACGGGGACAAACCACACCCAAATGCGAAATCCTGCATCTACCCAAAACCGATATTCAAGTCCCAGTTTTACACCGACAGCTTTCCCCAAATAATAACCTGCCACGATCAGGAAATAGATGCCTATAAATATCCAGATAAGCCTCTTAGGGCTTCTAACTTTTTCCTTTTCTTCTATCATTGTGTATACCTTCTTAATACTGTTTGAAAACGAGAGTATGTACGCGTTGCCCCATTCTCAGATTCCTATTTTTTAAGTGTCTAATTCCAAGTAATACAAAGTCTGGTGCTCCACATCAAAAATCGCTATGGTAAAATTATAGGAACTTCTGCCAAGCACGCCGGAATCGTCCTTCGGATCCGTACTCTGCGAATGCCGATCCTGGAAGAAATAATAACCGTTTTCTACAACCGGTATCAAAGGAGTTCCGTCGCCATCATGGATCATTGGTCCTACAGAACTGTTTTCTGTCTGAATCCCGTACACCAGAGCAGTCAAATTTTCTGTCAGCGGCAATGGATTCCACTCCTCATTATCCTCTATCTGTTCGGAAAGTACGGCATCCGTAAACTGGATCTCTGCCACTGCAGTACCATCACCATGAAATCCTCCGTGGCTGTCAGCTTCTGAAATCACTTTCCCTGCAGATACATCCAGTCCAATTACCTTAGAAATATCATGCAGCGTACTGTCCGTTCTTTCACCTTTGCACGAGCACAGGGCAAAAAGCAGTGTACTAATCACCAATACGATATACCATTTCTTCTTACTCATACAGTATGTCTCTCTCTTTCCATTAAGTATCAGGATTACATATTGGTCAGCGGCTTTTCAATATTATATCCATCTCCTCCACTGTAGCTCATCCCAACTGTTCCCAATGGGAAATAATATATTGTATAATACAGAACGTTCTCCGAATAACTGTTTATCCGAACCACTATCGGTACCAGTGGCAGCCGCTTGGAATATAAACCTTTCGCCTGATCTCTTGCGGCATCCATATAGTTTTGGGGAATCTCCATATCACCAGTAACAATCGGATTCCTGCAAAGCAGAACTAACACTGCCATAACAACAGTCAACAATCCAATGACTATCCCTATCTTTTTCTTCATAGCATTTTCCTCATTACCTTTTGTTCATCCGCATCTTCCACTGCAAAATAATTCGTTCTTACTACTCTTCTTTTGCACGATACTCCAGAATATCCCCGGGCTGGCAATCCAAAGCTTCACATAAAGCAACCAAAGTGGATACCTTCAGTGCTTTTGCTTTCCCGTTTTTCAGAACAGACATGTTGGCTATAGTAATCCCAACCTTGTCCGCCAGCTCTGTCACACTCATTTTGCGTTTCGCCAGCATCACATCTATATTGAAAATCAGTTCACCCTTCATGGCTCCTCCTTATATGGTCCAGTCACTTTGCTCCTGCAATTCTTCTGCCTTCAGTACCAAATGAGACAATGCTGCAGATGCAATGGCCACAGCTACACCGACAAACACTACCAAAAGTGAAAACAGCACAATGCTCGGATGATTCAGATTCATGAACAGATACACAATATTTCCGCCAAAGAAAATAACAGCATCTGCTATAGCCAAAAACGATATCCATTTCAAATACTTTGCATTGGCAACGGTAAAAGACTTATCCAATCCTATATTGCTTGCAATTTTCCATGCCAAAACCAGTACCATATAGCAAGGAATCGCAGTAATCCAGATAAGAACTAACCAGGGCCAATAGCAATGATCAAATGCACCATGCAAATACTCTGCCAATGCCTGTCCTAACATGGGAATTACCGTTCCATATACAATCAATCCGCAGATTCCCACTCCGATTATAATAAATTTTAGCCATGTTGATAATGCACTCTGTTTCATTGCCTTTTCCTCCTATGCCTTTTGATGTTATCTATCAGCTAATATGATGAATTCATCCATTCCTGAATTCCTGAATTCATCATAAAAATAGCATATACAAGCACGCAAGTCAATAAATTATTATCGTGTTGCGATAAAATCAAGAATTAGTTAATGAATTTGGGATAATACTCTCTTATAGTATTGAAGTTCTTTTATTTTTCTTCTTTGCTTGCAAATAGGCTCCCGCAGTGCCTGCAGGAGCCTAGATCCTATTTGATTCCGTTTATAACCTATTCCACTTCATACGCATAAACACGCAACATTATATTTCCGCTTTCTAACAACTCAAATGTCTCGATAAAAATAAGATCATCGCCTCCGAAAATCGTCTTACACTCTGAGAATCCAGGTTTATTTTCTTCAAATAAACCGTTTACCAACACTTTTGCCTGGCTGCCGCCACCGCTTTCAAAGTCATAGTCATAGGAAATATATCCTTTTTCATCAACGCTCAGTTCCTCTTCATATACACACTGGGCATTCGCTTCGAACTCCGACAGATTCCAGTTTTCAACCGTTGCAGCCATTTTCTGTACAGGATCCAACTCTTCCTCGTTTCCAGCATCCTGCTCTATTCCTGTGCCGGAGCTGTCTGCTTCCTGCTTCATTTCCTCCAGATACTTTGCAACTGCAGCCTCATCTCCTTTTTCCCTGGGAATAGAAAGTTCAAACAAGGCATTTACCCCATCATAATCCTGGTTGGGGGAAATCTCACCGGTTATTTCATCCATCACAAACGCCTTGTTATTGTAAAAGGAGCCGTCACTGACGCCAAGATACACCCCTCTTTCCGCAAAAATTTCCACATTGTCGCACTCCATGATGCGGTACTGTATCCCATCCAGCACATCCTCGGAGTATCCGCCGCCCAGGGTATGGGCATTGTAATCTACCATAGGAAGGCCTTTGATATAAGGGCTTACATAGAAGGGATCCTCTCCATAACCTTCCTCGGATACATCCGGTCTGGGGGTCCCGTCCAGATTTTCGATGGCAGTCACAACATAGGTCTTGTCTTCCTGGATCATTCCCTGCTCATCCCAGGTAGAATATTCACTTAATCCTTCCCCGGATACCATTCCCAACAGGGTGATCCGATATCCTGCACATTCCTGTGATTCATTTATCAGGATAGCATCCTCTGTCTGGAATGCCTTGGCCAGCGTTTCATTGGAAAATTCTTCTGCCACCTTGTCCGCCGTCAGATATCTCACTGCCGCACTTACTCCAAGCGTACCAAACACCAATGCCATCAGTGCGGCCGCCGTTCCTAAAGATACCCTCATTTTTCTTGAAGCCATATGTTCTCTCTCCTTTGCTTTTTGCATGATATTTTGTCTGAGCCGGGGATCCGGTTCCTCATTTGGAGAAAGAGCCTGTTGTAGTAGCTGGTCTAAATTGTTTTTCACAGTACAACCTCCAATTCTTTTTGCAGCAATTTCCTTGCTTTGTACAGCCGTGTTTTTACAGTTCCTTGGGGCAGCTTCAATATTCTGCTGATCTCTTCCACCGAAAGCTGCTCTGTATAGAAAAGATAAATGGGAATACAGTATTTTTCCTCTAAATCCGCCACTTTTCTGCGGACCATTGCATCCCTTTCCCGACGGATCAGTTCTTCCTCTGGAAGGCCTGCATTTCCCGGCACCTCATTGGCCTCATCACCCAGCTCCACTGCTGGGGCGATCCGCATCCGCCATGCGGCTTTTCTGCGCTTATTCTTCCACAGGCGCAGCGCCACGGACAGCAGGTAGCTTTTGGGATTGTTCCCGTAATCTATCTTGTCCAAAAGCTCCATCGCCTTTAAAAAGGTGTCCTGATACAATTCCTCTGCCTCCTGCACATCCATAGTCAGATGTCGGCAAAAAGCATATATCTCTTTTCCATATTCCACAATACACTGTTCCAACTGCAAGCTGTTCATTCTGCACTCCATCAAATTCAGATATCTGTTTCCGATTTGGCCCTTCACTCTTATATTGTAATAAAACTCATGTAGGTTTTCAAAAAATGTTTTTTCTCAAATTTATTTGAAATACAATAACACTTCATCTACACCAGCAAATTGGCATCCAACTGACAGAACTATTCAAGTTACTTAGATGATCTGTAAAGACCTATTCCCATTCGTCATTACAGGTTATAATTTTATCTGGGATAATCCCACAAAACCATAACGGAGGTAGAATGCATGAAATATTCCAAACAACAACTTAATAGCATTGAAAAAGTAAAAACAGTCTTCCATGATTACATTAAGGCCAGCAAAACCCTGGATCTTCTATGGTCAGATAAGGTGGGCTATCTTTTTGCATTTTACGGCCTCCAGCGGCCACGATTCCGTTTTGGAGCGGCCGCTTTACGGAGCAAAACGGCCGCATTGTAACTATTGATTATTCTTTGTTTTTATCATGATTGTGTAGTGTTTGGT
>JBGVLR010000166.1:0-13676 GCA_045124375.1 Acetatifactor sp. | reverse complement strand
ATCATTATCTCTCAATACGGAGGCCCTGACGGCGAATTGGGCGCATCCCTTCGATACCTTTCCCAGCGCTATTCCATGCCCTTTGATGAGCTGAAAGGTTTGCTGACCGACATCGGTACATCGGCAACGTTTTGACACCCATCCGAAAAGTCGTTGCGCTGCAACACTTTTTCGGCTGGCAAATTCTGGGAATTATTGTCGAAAAGCACAGAAACAGAGGAGTCAATGTGACACCCCTCACTATATTTTTGCTTCAAAAGTTTCAATTCCTCCAATCTTGCCAGTACATAGGCCCAACTTGGAGGCAAAAGGTTGAGTTTCATCTCAATCTTTTTATCAGGATGAACAATGATCTTATCGAGCAGGTTTCTGCAGAACAATTCGTCATCCGGATCCTGCTTTGCGATCATCTTAAGATGTGCTTCGATGTCATCTTCAAGGTCTCTAATATCATATTCCAGAGTGTTCAAACTGCGCAGTGCTTCGAGCTTTTCCTGCAGCGCTTTGATCTTCTCATCGTAGGTAGCATTCATCAGTCGGAAATCGTCTTTGGAGATATCCTTGGAGAAAAATGCGTCAAGCACTTCCCTCTTCTTCTCTTCCAATTTTTTAATTTCCTGCTCAACTTCCTCCTGCGTTTCAGTAAAGGTGACTTCGCTGGAGTCCATGTAACTCTTTGCCTGCTCGATCACTCTCTTTGCAAACCACATCGGCTTTGCTTGGATCAGGCGAATAGAGTATTGAAGCAGGTCATGCGCAAGCTCATCACGAAGAAGGCAGCCTACATTGCAGCCCACCTCATTACCTTTATCATCGATATGTCTCAAACCATCGGTTGCAGCATTATAGCAGCACCAGCGTTTATAACTGCTGCCGCTCTTTCTCTTCTTAGTTCGGGAAACAAAGGTTGCGCCACAAACACCACACTTGATCTTTCCGGAGAACAGGTAGCGATTGGAATGACCAATAGCAGGATCTCCATTACGGTTGCGGCGTTCGATTTCAATCTGTACAAGATCCCACAGTTCACGGCTAATGATCGGTTCATGATGGTTTTTCAGATAGATCATTTCTTCTTCGCCGCGATTGATCTTTTTCTCATGGGTCAAATAATCCAACGTAACGGTTTTCTTCTGGCACAGATCACCTACATATTTCTCGTTTTTGAGGATTTTAACAATGTGGGTATTGGACCAGTTACTGTGTCCGCGGAAGGTTAAATACCCAGCTTCCCGCAGTTCGCGGGCAATGATGGACGTACCCTTCTTCTCAATTCCATATTTATGGAAAATCAGTTTGACAATTTCCGCGCCAACGGGTTCAATGTACAGTTTGCCGTCCTTGACATCATAGCCCAGCATGGACTTTCCAAAGACGACTCCCCTTTCCATCTGACGGGTTTGTCCCCACTTTACACGTGCTGAGGTCTTACGGCTTTCCTCTTGGGCAATTGAACCCATGATAGACAGACGCAATTCAGCGTCGGGATCCAGCGTATTGATTCCATCCGTCATGAACAACACACCGACACCTAAGGCTTTCAACTCTCGGGTGAAGGCGATGGTATCCAATATATTACGGGAGAACCGGCTGACTTCCTTTGTGATGATCAGCTTGAACTTTCCTTTGCGGGCATCGTGGATCATCTGATTGAACTGGACTCTTTTTTTCGTGGACGTTCCGGTTATGCCTTCGTCTGCGTAGACCTTGTACAGCTCCCAATCAGGCTGACGGGTTATGTAGTCTTTGAAGTATCTTCTCTGAGCTTCGAAAGAATTGGCCTGATCGTCTTTGTCTGTGGATACGCGGCAATAACTTGCTACCAGAATCATATGTGTACCTCCAGGTATAAGGATCATCAGAATATCTTTAAATATCCTGTTATCTTATTACACGCTGGAGAAGGCAAAAGTGTAATGCCAAATTTGACTTTTTTTCTAATTTTTTTATTTTTCTTCTTTTTCTTCCTGACTGGTTTTATGATACTGAATCTCAAAATGCCAGGTCTGGGGTAAATGGTTTAGTTTGATCTGCAAAGTACCATCTTTTTGTACGATAATCTGCTTAAGAAGGGCCTTGTAATAAGGCTGTGCAACGCTTTTGCAGGTAACAATGGACTTGATCTGCTTCTGGATGTCATTTTGGATCTGTGCTTGAGTGGGCTTTTTGGCCTTCTTGCAGGCCTTCAACCGCTCCTGCAGGGGAACAAGTCTCTCGTCGTAAAGATCTTTCATATGCTGAAGTTCATCTTTCGTGAGTGCTCCTGATACAAAGGCATCGATAGTGGCTTCTTTTTTCTTCATGATCTGCTGGATCTGCCGTTCGAGCTTCTGGACGTTATCTATAGGATCGTCACAGGCGCTCATTGCAGAGTTTACGACAGTTGTTAGATTATGAATGATCCAGTTAAAATCTACGGGGATGCCCTTAATGGCTTTCGTAAGTGCTTCCATAGCCAAATCATCCCGGATCGTTTTGCCGATATCGCATCCGATCAGATTTCCTTGGGAATCTACAGATTTGGCTCCGTGAGTAGCTGCCGTGTAACAGGTCCATCGTTTGTAGGATGTACCGCTCTTCCTGGTCTTGCTTCTGGAAATGAATCTTGCGCCACATTCACCGCAAATCATTTTCCCGGAGAAGATATGCCGATTGGAATGACCGGTCGTCTGATTGTTATTTCTGTTTCTTTTCTGCAGTTCTTCCTGAACGGTATCCCATAATTCCCTGTCAATGATAGGTTCGTGATGGTCTTTAATCGTAATCATCTCTTCTTCCCCTTTATTTGTCTTTTTTGCATGGGTTAAGTAATCCAATGTAATGGTTTTCTTCTGTACCAGATCTCCTACATATTTCTCGTTTCGTAAAATCTTCACGATATGGCTGCTGTTCCAGATCACATCACCACTGTAGGTTTTAATACCTGCCTCCCGGAGTTCCCTGGCAATGATGGATGTACCCTTCTGTTCAACAGCGTATTTGTGAAAAATGAGTCTGACGATTTCGGCGCCTTCCGGATTGATCGTAAGCTTTCCGTCGCAGACATCATAGCCGAGCAGGGATGTTCCAAAGACGACCCCTCGCTCCATCTGGCGTGTCTGGCCCCACTTTACGCGGGAAGATGTCTTTCTGCTCTCTTCCTGTGCGATGGATCCCATGATAGAAAGTCTCAGTTCAGAATCCGGATCCAGGGATGTGAACCCATCGTTCATAAAAATAACGCCTATACCAAGAGATTTCAGTTCTCTGGTGTAGGCAATCGTATCCAGCAGATTTCGCGAGAATCTGCTGACCTCTTTGGTGATGATCAACTTGAATTTTCCTAAGTACGCGTCATTGATCATTCGGTTAAACTGTGTTCGCTTTTTTGTAGATGTACCAGATATGCCTTCATCGGCATATACCTCGTAGAGCTCCCATTCCGGGTGTCTCTCTATATATTCGCGGAAGTATCTCTGTTGGGATTCAAAGGAGTTTGCCTGGTCTTCACTATCGGTCGAAACACGACAATAGCTGGCAACTTTGATCAAGAAGTGCTTCCTCCTTCTATTCTTGCACGTATAATAGCTCTTCTCTGTTCTTTCAGAGTTTCTTCTGCATTCCGGTACTGCATTTCAGTCAATTTACCCGCTTCTTTTAGGGAAAGCAAAACACCGCGCTGAAGTTCGTAGAAGAAATCGATATCCGCATCCCTGGTTATTGATCGATTTTCCTCGACTTTTAAAAGCTTCACGGTAGTGTACATGGTGCATTCCCCTTCCTGTGGTAACGTTATATGCTGATGGTATTCAAGTAAGACCGGAATGATGAATATCATTCTCTGGCAGGGCATGTCCGCCCGAGAGAGGCTCCCCAGCAGGAGAAGCTCTCTCCGACAGACATGGATAAAGAAAGGCCCTCCCGAGTGCTGGGAGGGCCGTGAGAGCTATTAGGTTTCGTTGTTGGATTTATCATTTGGTTTTCTGAACGGATCATATGTATTCATGATGGCTAGGACTAACTCACTTTCGATGAACGCCCGTATTTCTTCGTCCACAATTTCAACCAGAGTATCTTTATCCGTGCGAATCATCCGCTTGGAAGCGTCAACTATGAGCGGTTCATAATGCTTTAGTATCTGCTTGAGGGCATCTTCGTCGCCCATTTTAGCATTACAGATGACACGATATGGTATTCTTTTTCTCATTTATCCATCGCCTCCATCAGTTTCCGCAACCGTCTTAATGCGTCTTTCTTACGATAAATCACGGTTGCATTTGAGATACCGAGTATTCTGGCGATTTCAGTATCTGAATATTCCCCGAAATAACTTAGCAATAGAACGGCTCGTTTATCCGGAGGAATAAACTGAATGCACTCTCCCATGACCTCATCACGGACGACCAAAGATTTGCCTCTTACCATAAATGTTCGTCCGTAGGTATGGTATTCATCTTCAACAACAGCCGAGGATATCTCCTGAATCATATAATCTTCAAGTGACTGCTGCCTCTTTTGTGTGTTGAAATATGTTCTCAATGCGTATGCGGACAGGTTCTTGATTGTATTCTTGCAGAACACATCAAAAGTACGTTCATGAAATGTAAAGAAATCCTGCTGTGCCATAATTGCATACCTCTTTCTTAGTATTCGGCCATAAAAGAGCCTTATAATACAAAGTTTGCTTCTGCGTATGTGCGTTTTTAATTTTTCGACTAATTATAGCAAAAATTCTATTAAAATGTGTGAATATACGCAATTATGACAGTAATATAATTAATCACTATAAAAAAGGCTTCTGCGACAAGCAGAAGCCTTTGCAATGCTATAAACTATTAAACAGCTCTAAATCATCAAGCATATCAACGATATCTGTACTGCTTGGATCAGTATCAATAGATACTTCAGATGTATTGGTCTGTTTTACGGGAAGGACGGACAGTTTTTCGTCTATGATTGCTCGTATCCTTGTTTCCAGCTGATCAGCGGATACTGTGCTAACCCGAATTCGGCTGGATTCAAATGAAAGTTCTGGATGATTCTCAAGATAGTCAATGACTGCTGCGATAATGACAGCACTTTTTCTTCTTCCAAGTGTACTCAGGAACTCCCCTACTCTTCTTTCATCAGCTGAGCGTGCGACGAACTGGAGATTGAAACGATATTGGCTTTCATTTTTCATATCCGGTAACTTAGGTTGGTGCCTCAGACAGTGCGCAGATTCATTTGCGCTTCGGCCAGCATCCTGTAGCCAAGTGCGTTTGCGCAGGGGTTATCAATAAAAGCTGCAGAGGCAACCATAGAAGATTTTTCCAGGTAATCCCGGTACAGAATACTGCCACCGCCAATAAAAACTGCAGGATTTGCACGCAGGTCTACTTGAAGTTCCCGAAGTTTGTCCAGAATATCTTTGGCGTGATGATGAGCAGATTCCCGGATCGTCTTCTTAACGATTTCAGGAAGAATCGTTTCTTTATCAGCCAGTACTGCGCTGATATGTTCATCTTCGATCCGCATATCGTGAAGAGCACCCACACGCCGGATGATGTCATTATTCATGGTGATTACACCCATTTCAAGGCTCCGGCAGAACTGCATGTCCGGCTTTCCTTTGCGAAGGAGCAGAACATCCGTGGTATAGCCGCCGATATCAACCAGAAATACCTGCAAATGGTTCTTCAACTGGGCCTTCTGGGGTGCAATCGCGGCAAAAGCCTGAGGATATACATAGACATTCCCAACCATAATGGTATACGGCTTGTCATTGTAGCTGAAGTAAATGGATTGCGGACGCTTGAAGTAGGCTGAGAATTTATCCTTGAGCAGACCGTAGTGCTCAGGCGGCAGACCAACTGCCAGATGCACCTTCTCAGTGCTGTTGTAGTTACCTGAATAATTCATCTCGCGGGCAATGGCAAATAGTGTCAGAATAAAGTAGCTTTCATCCTGTGTCTTGTCTCTGCGATAACTCAGGCGTTTTCCGGACAGGGTCCAGAATTTACCTTCGTATTCCAGCACTTCATCTGCCATGGGAGGCCGTACAGAGTGTTCGGCCAAACCGGCCATGAAACAGTGGTGTGAGGTCTTGATATTATAGTTTCCGTGGTCAATTGCAATTAGCATGGTGAATCCTCCTTATTTTTTAGATATCTAATTACACTGTTACGAATGCGTTTTTGCAAAGCTAAAACGCATTATTTTGCTTAATGCGCATAAAAAAGAGGCGAACTGAAATTGTTCGCCTCTTCCCTGGCCTATTTTCCTTGATGATAGCAATATTCCCATACATAATCATCAAGTCCTTTATACTGAGGATCCCAAAGATAGGTTCCAAATTGATAATTCATTTCAGATAGAAGCTTCACAAGCTCCATATAGCCGTTCTGAACATGAGGGTTGGACATGTAATCCATATCAAAAGCTGTCATGATCCTGCGTGTTCCGTGCTCATACATATATTCCAATGCAGTTTTCAGCTGTGATAATGAGTTAACACCAGGTACAGCAAGGACAGTTTGACCTGTCAGACTATGAATTACATCTGCCTTCATAGGACCTTCGGTCAGTAGAATTGTAGATTGAGGTGCTCCTGCCAAGTGCGTCCACCCTTCTGCCGGAGTGCCATCCAGCTTTCCGACACTGGAAATCCATCTGAATTTACGCTTGCTAAGATTATCTCTTCGAACCTGGATACCCTGGATCTTACCCTCTGGATTTCTGACAGGGATCATGATCCCTCGATTTTCCCGGATAAAACACCATTCACCATTGTTGTTATGGTAGAAACCTGGAACACCCGGTAGGTAATGACCTTCTGCAAGAAGCTGTTTTGCAAGTGCAGTTGTTCCGACTGCTGGTGTTGTCCTATATCCAAGCTCGTTGATGGTTTCGTTTGAAAGGCCTCTGGCAAGAAGGTTGTTACGATGGTCTGAGGCCAGAGAAAGCTTACTGAGCAGTGCAGAGTAGGTTTCGTGCCTGGTATCTACATCCGTAATGGGACATTCCTGGATAGGCTGCACGGGAAAGCTTCGCCTTGGTGGCGGATCTTTCCGACCGTTTGAATCGTCCAAATTGAGTCTGGCATAAAGCGTTTCTCTGGCTTTCTTACGGTCAATGCCAGCATAATATGCGTAAAGATCAAATACGCCACCGGAGAAACCGCATCTGGGACATCGGAAAACATCCTTTTCCAAATGAATATTCAGATGCTTTTTCTTTGGGTTTTCATCGCAACACGGACAAGGCACATTATAGGAAGCCCGCCCATATTTCGGCTCCGGAATCCCGATCAACGGAATGATGTCCGTCATTCGAATCCGTTCCATGCAGCCTCCTTCCCGGGGGATGCTATGCATCCCCCATTATAGATTTTTTGCTTAGGTACCAGCACGGACCATGGCATACTCGCACATGTATTTAGCTGCGGCTGATACTTCAGGGTTTCCATTATACTTATTAGCCAGCCAGTTGATCGCGGTAGGATCCAACTGCAGGACATCGCCCAATGTTTTGCCAGCGTGCTTCTTTGTAGGCCACATCATATTGGATGCCTGCTGGAACTTCTGCTCAGGTGTCAGTTCCTTAGGTGCCTCTGCTGGGATAGAAACAGGCGTACTGGGTGCAGTCACACCATCTCCTGTCATCTGCAAAGGTACGGGATCCATGACAATGGAGAGCTCGTTGGGCGCCTGAGACGAAAAATCATCTCCTGCAGCGCCAAACTGAAGACCAAAACCGGCATTTCTCAATGCAATACCGACAGCTGCCGTCTGTGCCCATTCTCTGGGAGAAACAGAGGGTTTGGAAGGATCGTATCCGCGGGATGCAGTTGCTTCCGCCAGGAAAGAGTCAGCGGGATCCTTGTAACTGGGATAGACTCTTGCAGTTGCTACGAAACAATCCTTTCCTGCAGTTACGCTTACAGCGATTTTACCTTCCCGGTACACCAGACGGAACCAGGCCATCTGTGCCATAACGGGCAGCCGTTTTCTGGTTTCACCGGTATTGAGATCGGTATAATCGATGGCATAAACGCTGGGATCAAATCCTTCGACCTTGTGGATCGTGTTAAGCATCGCAGCCTGAGCTGCGGGAATGGTGGTATTACTCATTTCTTTCCTCCCATATTCAATACAACATACGTATTTCTGTAGCCCATCCATGCAGGCAGGATCGTATTGACCATGTTCTGTACTGCACCACGGTATGTATCCTGAGCCGAGGGGCTGAAACTGGAAAACTGCTTACGGAATGTGGTGACCACAGTATTCAGGTTCGTAAAGGCACATTCCCGCTGCTTTTTAACCTTCTCATCACCGGGCAGCCCAAAACGCCGCTCCTGCAGCAGACACATCATAAATGCATCCAGCATCTGATAATGATAGCTCAGGATCCGCTGATCCATAGTAATCGGTGCGGTTTTCACGAATGCCATACAGGTTTCCAGGACATCAATGCGATAGAGCATTTCCTGATACTGAAGCATCTGCTCAGGAGGAAACTGTCCTGCAGCAATCTGGGCACTGATGTGGCCCTTCAGGTTGTTATACTGTTCTAAAACGGTAGCCATATATGAAACTCCCCTTCTTTATTTAACAAAATCATTGATTCTTTGAGCCAGTTTTGTGCCACGCTGCTCTGTGTCGACTCGCCGGATGGCGGTACAAAGCGCTCTGCGTTCACCCACGATCATAACCTTTTCCTTGGCACGTGTGATCGCTGTATAGATCAAAGGCCGTACAAGCATGACAGAATGGGCGCACTGGAGGTTGATGATGACGGATTTGAATTCTGCCCCCTGCGATTTATGGACCGTACAGGCATATCCCAGGTCGAGCATATCAAGATCACTGTTCTCGTAATCCACGACCCGGCCATCACCAAAGTCGATTCTAACGACAGAATCAGTCTGGGTACCGGTAATGCTGGTGACATAGCCCACATCGCCGTTATTGATGTCCTCGCAGTTCTTGATCTGCATAACCTTATCGCCGGTACGGAACCGTCTCTGGCCGTGTACAGCGTCCATTTTCCCTTCTGCAGGTGGATTTACTTTGTCCTGGAGCCGCTGATTCAGTGCGTTTGCACCTGTCTCCGTCTTCTGGCGGTAAGGTGACAACAGAACCACATTATCGATGCCGTACTTGGCAGTTTCCTGCAAATACAACGTTTCGATGATATCTGCGGATACGGACAGATCCGTAGAATCGTAGAACTCAAAGTCAGGACCGTATTCCAGGCTTAAATTGCCGTGGCGGATGAGCTTTGCATTGGCTGCGATCCGGCTGCCGTTCTTCTGCCGAAAGACCTGGTCCAGTCTGACAACCGGAACCTGATTGCTGGCGATGATCTCTTTGAGAACTGCGCCGGGACCTGCAGAAGGTAGCTGATCGCTATCCCCTACCAGGATGAGTCTTGCTGTGGCGGATATTGACCGGAAAAGCTTCTCTGCCAGATAGACATCCAGCATAGATACTTCATCCACAAGTACCAGATCCGCATCCAGTGTCTCTGGATCTCCATACTGGCCATCCTCGTTGGCGATCAGCCCCAGTGCCCGATGAACGGTGCTGGAAGATACGCCTGTGGATTGCTCCATTCGACGTGCTGCTTTTCCGGTTGGGGCGCAGCAGGCAATCTTTGCATCAGGATAACGCTTCTTATATAGGTCCAGCAAAGCCTTCTGAACAGAGGTTTTACCTGTACCGGGGCCGCCGGTGATCACACAAAGCTTACTGGTCAGACCCATTTTTACAGCCTCACGCTGTTCAGGCGCCAGACGGAACCGTAATACCCGTTCTTCTGCGGCGATACTTTCGTCCAGGTCCGGATAGCTTTCAACGGATCCTTTCATTTTCTGAACGATCTCGTGGGCAAGGCTTTCTTCTATCCAGGCTGTTTTGGCCTTGAAGACACTGTCACCGTAGGTAATCAGCTTGTCTTCCTGAATGAGTTTAACAGCCCGCGCAGCAGCCATATCCTGCGTCATACCTGCCGTATCCAGCAGCTTGAGGCACTCTCTCAGAAAAACATGCTTTTCCAGACACAAGTGACCTTTCGATTCCGCATCGGTCAGTGTGTATAGCAGCGCCTGATCGACCCGTTCCGGAGAAAGCGGGTCAATTCCCATGCTCATGGCAATTTTATCGGCGGTCTTAAAGGCAATGCCTGCCAGTTCACAGAGCCGATATGGATGATTCCTGACAATGTCCATGGTCTCTTCGCCGTATTTCCGGTAAAGCTTGACTGCGCGGTTGGGCGTTATACCGTGTGGGGCAAGAAATGCGATGACATCCCTTGCTCCACGGTTAGCCAGGTAGGAGTCAATAATTTTCTGAAGCTTCTTTTCACTGATCCCCTTTACGCAGAGCAATTTCTTCGGTTCCCGATCCAGAACCTGTAGAGTATGCTGACCGAAAGTATCATAGATCCGCTCAGCTGTCTTTTTGCCGATTCCTCGAATCTGGCCGGATGCCAGATATGCGATGATTCCTTCACGGGTAGGCGTGATTACTTCCTCATAACGCTCCACATCGAATTGGATGCCATGTTTCTGGCTTTTGCTCCATTTGCCTTCCAGCCGGTATTTGACTTTATTGGAGGTCGGCAAACAGTAGCCAACAGCCTTGAAACTGTCAAGAACGTTACCGGCTGCATCTCTCAGAGTACCGCATGGCTTATAGATTGCGATCATGAAGCCGGAATTACTTGCAGTAGGATCCCGAGGAAATATGACTTTTTCAAATTTACATAGCACGTTTTATGCTCCTTCCAATGTTGTTAGCAGCTGGGTATCAGGATTCTGCGGGTTTGAGGTACAGTGACCTCAACTTCCACGACATCGTAATCCTTGGCCATCTGTACAGCCTGTCGGACCATTTCATCTGCCAGAGCGTCCAGTTCCTGTACCAGTCTGACACGGTCCCGCAGATCCTGGATGGACCATTCATCATAGTCTTCATCCATATCGATACCTCTACCTGGATAGGAAAATGCCTGCATGGGTGGCTTTACAAAGTCAACCCGGTCAGGTTTTCCGCATCTTCCGCAGATATTTCCGCTCTCCGCTACACTTTTGAAGTTGTGCTGATAGCAGCTGCGGCAGTAAGACCGGTGCCCGGTTGGCTTGATCCCGCCCTCATAGAGGACGAGATAGCCACCGCTGCGACCGTTCATTCCAACCTGCCATCGATACTGATGAGCATCATTAAAGGCATCCATAAGCTCCTGCTGGGCATCAAAAAAATCCTGGATCTGCAGCATATCGTAAAGCTTGTTTTCAATCTCATGGCACAAGCCGAGCTTGTGGATCTTGAGATTGCAGGCATACGAAGTTGCGGCATTCCAGGAATTCATTGTGTTGTATCGGAAATGGTTTTTCAGATATTGGATCATATCAGAGCGGGACCGAAGATCCACTGATTGTGAGAATTTACGCATATCTTTCACCTTTTAGATCGGTTGCACCGAGACTTTGACCTTTCGGCTAAGGGACTCCTTCATAACATCGTCGTAAACGGACGGATAACGGGTCTTCAGAGCCTTGGAATCAGGTCGTTTGGTACGTTTGGTAACGAAATCGATGAGCAGCTTATCAGAGGTCGTGGTAAGAATACCGTGCTCATGCTCCTTCATCAGTTCCGCAATACGCACGGAATGTGCTTCAATCTCCTTTTCATAAGTTTTGATTTCATGGTTGCACTCGCTGATTTTTCCCTGCAGCAGAGCAATCTGACGCAGCTGGCGCTCATATTTTTGCGGAAATTCGATAGTCGGCAGACTGGGTTGGCTGGCCCCGTAGATACGTGCCAGGGATTCCATAGCGAGATTGGACTCAACACCGCTCATAGTAGGCGCTTTGTCGTGCTCCAGGCTCCAGATCCACTCGTCCAAACGCTGAAAAATCATATCTTCCATCGATCTATCCCGTTCGATCTCGGGCATTGCCAGATCAATTTCGGGATTGTTTCCCCAAATGCAGGAAAATGCGCCATGCTGTACGTCTGCTACGGACAGATAAAAGCGAAGCTGCAATTCATAATAAATCGGAATAGCATCATCTGCCCAACTGTCAGCTTTGTGATAAGTGCAGCTTTTGCATTCGAGAATGCCAGGCTCGCCGTCAGTCTTCCGTTCAAAACGCCTGTCAAAATTGGCCAGAGCGTAAGGATGATCTGCATGCTGATAGAGTCCTGTATCTTCATAGACGTGGTTTCCGGACTTATGGGCATACCAGTAAGCAGCAATAGGTTCCAGAAGGTGTCCCATTTGAAGCTGATCTGCATTGGCTTTTTTGGGCGGTTTCATGCGGCCCTTTTTGATAAGCCACAGCTCCAGAGGTGTTGTCCAGGGAGATACACCGAAAATGGCTGCAACATCACTGCCTCCGATGGTATAAGGGATATCCCCTTTCGGGCCGTGCATACGGCATTCGAGCCACCGATCGTTGCTCATACCGGCGGTATCGCACAGTAAAATGGGTGCTGCCATTAGTAGCTCACCGCCTTCGCAAGGTCATAATCACTCCAGCGAATAGACAAAGCGCGGGCCATGTTCTCCTCTACGGTCAGCATCTTGGCTTCCGGATATTTGTTGGCCTTCATGAGCCAGGGAATCTCCTGAAGCGCCATGAAGACATCGTGCGCGGTCGCTTTACCTCCACCATAGGACACCTCGAACATTGCAATTGCCTCCAAGGCCTCCCGCTTGGGCAAAGAGAACTTTTTGCAGATCCGGGTCATAGCATTGACAGGATACTGCAGTTCAATCTCCAGCAGCGTCTGAAGCTTGGAAACGGAATCACAGAACTGAGCAAACAGCTGGTCCAGTTCCTTGTCGAAGTCCTCTACTTTCCGCTGCAGACGATGGTCTACGGAAATACAGCTGCCAATATGGATCGGATGCTGGGTTCCCATGAGCATGGCAGATACCTTGGCAGAGGCGACGCCGGTATCAGAAGTAAGAAAACGGATGCCGGGTACCAGTTTGGATGCCATGGTTTTCATTCCCTTGGCTGCCAATGTCTTGGTATAGGCTCCCAGCATATCTTCCTTCTGAGCCGGGAATGTCCAGCAGCCGCTGGTAAAAGCGTGGTCGCTGTACCCATTTTCAAAATGGTAGCCCGGAAAACGGGAATTCATCTTGTTTTCAAGGGCATGGAGAAGCTCGTCGATAGGGAGTACAGAATAGTCCTTAGCGTCACCGGAGTGCGCTGCAGTCACTTTCTCATCCCGGACAAGCAGTAACGCATCCGAAGAGTGTACGGCCAGACAGGCGTTCAGGACGGCTGCCAGGTCGCTCTTTTTCAGCTTCGGTAACGCAGTTCCATTGATTTTTGCTCGGTCAAGCAGGGTTTTGTAGGCGGTCATACGCATGGGATAGAGATCTGCACCCACACGAATGGCAAGACCTAAATTCTGAGCAGTGTCCAGAATCGCTTCTTCACTGGTTCCGGAAACGAACGCTCCGGGATTTCCCAGAAGCGAAGAATCCATATCCAGAGGCTCAATGAGCAGTTCCTTTACTTTGCAGCGGCGCCAGGTGGATTCCCTGGCCAGTGTTTCATGGAAATGGATCATTTCCGGGTAGGATTCGAAGGTTGTGGTGAAGTTGTCTTTGCAGGTTGACATGGTTGTTTAGCTCCTTTCGTTTGTTAGGCGGTATCCGCCGGATATAACAAAAGCCAGCTGTCCCAAAGG
>JBGVLR010000165.1:0-6424 GCA_045124375.1 Acetatifactor sp. | reverse complement strand
CATGAAAGACAGCGGAAGCCGTGAGCCGCTGCACTTTCTCCTCTTTTCTACCTCTCTTCTTTCCAAACCAACAAGAAGCCCCCGCTGCACCTCAAATGCAGCGGGGGCTTCTACGTTATGTATCTTATTCTGTCTATCCTTTTCAGGACTCTCCATCCTCAACTTTCATAATCACCTTCAAACGATAGGTAAGTTTTCCGGTTTCCAGCTCATCCCTATCAATAACGGCAATTCCAAGCTGCGCTGCACGGTGCCGAGCTGCGGCATTGCAACGTCCGGTCGAGACGATGGCTGCTTTCGCTCCCTTTCCACCGAACCGATCCCGCAGGATCGCAAGCTCATTGAGGGCCTCTGTCTTGATATCACTGACCTTGCAGCTGATGAACAGCGGAATCACACCTCTGGTAGCCATGACATCGATCTCGTTGATGACACTGGCGTGGCCAAGAACTTCATTCCAGCGAACGACGGCACTGCTGATAATGTCGTTAAAAATACCTGTATCCAGGCAGGCTTTGTAAACATAAAGCTCCAGAACGCTGCCAACGTCCCGCAGCCAGGCCCGGGTATTGACATCCCGGAAACGGACAGAGACTTTCTCACCGGACACAATATCGAGATCACGAAGGAAGCCGATACGTTGGAAGGCCTGCAATGCATCTTCTTTTGCACTGATCCTTCCGCCCCGTTCCCCCTTAACGGTGTAATTTCCCTGAACCTGCATAGGAGGAACCTGTCCATACTCAGACGGGGATACTCTCTGCATGTAGGTAATGACGTTATTCCAGTCATGGCGATACTGCAGGAAGCAGTCGAAGAACGGGTCGATATCATCCAAGTATTCCTTTAGTATTCCGTTATCCACCCGTCCGGGGAGCAATGTGCCGCCCGCCATGAGGAAGAATTCTTCTACAGAATACGAAATATTGCAGGGAAGATTTTCCGCAAACTCCGCTCCGGAGATATTGTAGAAGCGATTCTTTGTTCGGGAGTATGTAAATACACACACCCTTGCCTGCGCAGCGAACAGACCTGCGGCAAACAGTTCCGCATCGCTGCCGCCGGTCACATCCATAGCACAGTCAGGATACTTTTCACTGATGGCCAGAAGCTGCCGTAAAATACGGTCTACCTTATAGAGGCTCGCTTCCAGAAAAATCAGCTCTGGGTTCCATCCACGATGCCGGAAAAAGTCACCGATCTGTTCCTGCCGCTCCCGGCTTTGCGCTACCTCTGTAGGACACAGATAGACAATTCGCTGGGGGCGGAACATATCAGCGGCCAGAACATTTTCTATGGCTCGTTCATCGTAAAGTTCAATTAAAGTGTCCATGTAGAGCCTTGCCTTTCTGTGATGCGTTGGAAAAAGAGGTGTTCCGTTACGATTACAGTATACTGCAAATTATGGAAGCGCTCAAGTAAAATATGTACCGCAGTCTGAAAAGGTCTCCTGCTTTTCTTGCACCCAAATGAAGAAAATAGTTGATGAAAATGTCAGTACCCTATCCGTACATACGGATTATTCTGAGAAACAAGGGCAAATCTGCTGTTGCCGGAGCATCTTACCAAGCCGGAGAAAGATTGTTTTCCGAGTATGACCAACAATGGAAGAACAATTCTTCCGTAGCCTGTGCTTTCCCATAAATAATGCGGCAGACCCAGCTGGTTCCATGGGTCTGCCGCTTCTACAGGAAGGAAAATCCGCAATGCGGATCATTGCTATATTCAGGATGCCGCATCCAGAACATTCATCCATTTTCTGCTCTTGAAAATCGCCAATGTGATTGCAAACCGGACACATTCTTCCAGAGACAGGATGAAGTAAACATAGGGAATAGAAAGATTCCAGACAAATGCAGACAGCAAGCCAAGAGGAACACCGAAGATCCAGGTTCCGATCAGATCGATGTACATTACATACTTGGTCTTTCCTCCGCTGCGAAGGATGCCACCGCCTACGATCATGTTCTGGATTTTGAATGGTGCCACCAGTGCATACGCAAACAGAATCTGCCGTGTAATTTGCTTTACAGAATCCTCTACCTGATAGATTTTCACATACAGTCCACTAGTAAGTACAATGATCAGGGACAACACTGCCGCGCCTGCAAAGCCATAGATCATCAGCTTTTTGGATGCACGATAAGCTTCCTCCTGCTTTCCTTCTCCCAGGAGCTTGCCAATGATTACAGCGGCTGCTTGGGATAAACCGCACAATGCGCCGATCATTAAACCCTGAACAGGATTTGTCAGGGTCATAGCCGCACACGCGTCGGTGCCCAGATGTCCGTAAATAGCAGCATATACATTTTCTCCGAGGCTCCAAAAGAACTCACAGGCAAGCATAGGCAACAGAATAGCAAAGTATTGCTTCCAGTGAAAGCCGCTTTTCTGCATCTTGCCCCCGTTCAGAGGAAACTCCCGGCGGTGCAGCAGATACAGCCCCAGCATCAGCAGGAAATTCAGCAGCTGTGAAATCACCGATGCAATTGCAGCGCCCTCCGGGCCCATGGGTGCAAAGCCAATTTTGCCGAAAATCAGAATATAATTCAACACGGTATTGGCGGAAGCTGCCGCAATGCTGGCATACAGCGGATAGCTGGCTTTCTCCATACACCGGAACAGGGTCGCCAGCAGCGTGGCACCCGCCATAGGGAAAAATGTTCCGGAGAAAATACACAGATACTTTGCTGCCGCTGTCCGGGTTGCCGTATCCTTGGTATACAGTCCCATGATCTGATCCGGAAGCAGTACACAGACCATGATAAATATCCCCGCCAGCACAAGGGAAAAAAGCAGATTCAGGTAGTAACTCCGCTTGACCTCTCCCCTGTTTTTCTGCCCCAGATATTGAGAAATCATAATACCCGCCACTGCACCAAAGGCTGATACCAACACGCTGTAGATTCCGGAAAATTTGCCCGCCAGGCCTACACCAGCCACATTAACACTTCCAAGCTGTCCAATCATGATTTGATCCACGATACTGAAGGAAGATTGCAGCATGGATTGCAAGGCTACAGGAATCGCCAGATTGCAGACACTTCGAAAAAAGCTGTCATTTCGTTTCATAGGAATCCCTCCCAAATTGGTATGGCACCATTGTAGCGTCTGCAATTTTACATTTCAAAGGTTAAATGTGTAACCCTGCGCAAAATTCTAAACCGGTACTTGTATAACATGACAAGTGCCGGTTTTCTTACTTTGTACTGGACCGAACCACCAGAGAGACCGGCAAACGGATCTCGTTTTGAATTGGCTTGCCCTCCTTCAATTCCCGCAGCTTCTCTACTGCAATTTTCGCCCGCAGGGCACCATCCTGCTTTACCGTAGTCAGTGTGGGACAAAACATCCGGCACATGGGAATGTCATCGAATCCGGCAACGGAAATCTGTTCCGGCACTTTAATTCCCTGTTCCTGCAGGAAGCAGATTAAATCCATGGCATAATAATCCGACACTGCGAACACTGCAGTTATGCTTTGAAACAGAGAAAGATTACACCGGTAATATTCCCACCGTTCCTCTTTCCGCATAGGAATCATTACGAACGCGGCTGTTCCGGAAGCAAATCCATCCCGGAAACCCAGATACCGTTCCATATCCACACAGATATCATTATCCGCAATACACAGAGCCCGTTTGTGTCCCCCCTCCCGAAAGTAAGTGCCTATCTGAAAACCTCCATCATAATTATCGATGGTGATATTCAGTATCCGTTCCGGTTTTTCGCAGTAACCGTCGTAGACCACGAAGGGAATCCGCATATGGTTTCGCAGGTACATATAGTCCTGATCGCAGAAGCCGATGACCACGATGCCATCCATATTCCACATGGAAGCGAATTTAATGATATCCTCTGGGCTTTTTGCCTTTTTCACCATCATAAACTGCCCATGTGCTTCGATTTCCGTAGACAGATAGTTCAGAGAGGAAGCGATGAAGAAATCATCCAGAGTATGCCCCTCATACTTCTCGTGGTCATTGACAAATACGCCGATGATTTTCGAGGAGTTTTGCGCCAGAAGGATTCCTGCCATACTGGGGATATATTGCCGCTCTTCAAGCAGCGCCATGACCCGTTTTACTGTTTCATCCGAGATTTTCTTTGTTTTTCCGTGAATCACATTGGATACAGTAGCTGTGCTTAAGCCAAGCTCCTGCGCAATATCACTGATTCTGACACGCTGTTCTTCCACAAACACCACTCCCCTCGGTTATGTATTATATTAATTCATTTATTGTGATTCGTCAAAGGTTAATCGCATAACCCACTCGAACCATACGAAAACAGCTCCCTCAAATGAGGGAGCTTGGATTCAACGCATTTTCGGTTCATTATGCCGACGAGCGCTGGTACGATCCTCGGGTTTGCTCTCACCCACTGCCATCAGGGAGCGCTTGGTCAGTGCGGGTCCAATCAGCTCATAGACCAGAACGGCAAATAGAACCACGTTCCGGGCCAGGGCACCGTCCGGCAATGTCGCCGCGGTCAGTGCCATGCCAAGGGCCACACCCGCCTGAGGCAGCAAGGTAATACCCAGATTGTCGGTGATGGGTTTGGACTGTTTCGTCAGACCGCAGCTGATGGCCGATCCCATTATGGAGGTTGATACACTCCATCGGGCCTGTAAGAAGAACTTTCTTCCCAATTACTATCTTCTTTTGGCGCTTGGTGTTTTGATGGGTGGTTATTTCCTTGCAGAAATCTATTTTGCACCAGTTACTTTGCTGTCAAATTCTAGTCAAATGCTGTCAGGCTTTGCCTATCTGTGTGTACTGGTCATTTCATTGACGGAACTGTGTACCTACTTCTCCTGGTATCGGAAAGCAAAGAAAGCAGCGCAAGATGATATATTTGTCGATACCCCTAGCACCAAACTCATTCAACAAACAGTTGTAATCGTGCTCCTGTTTGCCGCCGCTTTTTGGATACTCAACTTGTTTACTCTAAGCAATCGGATGTTGGCATGGATCGCCGTTTCTATGCTCATTTCCATGTTCGTAATCATCTTCGCAGTTAACTGGATCAAGCACGGTCTCAGGAAGCTGAAAGCATCCCGCGGTTTGAACCGTGTACTGACGTTGGCCGTTTGTTTTATCCTCCCAACAGTCATGATGGGCGGTATTACCTATGCCACGCTATCGGGCATCTTCTCAAATGAGAATCAAACCGTTCCCTTTGATGATTCGGTCATTCCCCTCTCTATAACAGACTTTTACGCCGTTGATAAGCAAAAATACATCGAGCAAAACAGAAACAATGAGACTTTTGTGCTGGGTCAGTGTGTTGTCCATATGTTTGGGGACTGGAACGTTGAGGGCTTCCATGAACTTCCCGATCTTCAATACACGATAACAACTGTGAAGATACCTTTCATTTACGAATGGTGTAAGGAACAGATGTACTGGGACATGGATGAAAGCAGAGATACTGACCTTCCTGTTGGTCATCGAATCGTCCTGCAAGAAGAAGATCCTACACCCTGGGGCGCAAATGAAGTTTATCGTCTTTATCATGAAGAGGGTTGGTATTTGACCCGATATCTACTTTGCTACGATAATAGGATCATCGACATACGCTTTGATTGGGAATCCACCACAGATGATATGGCCATTGTAAGTCAGAAACTGAATCCATAAACGAATTGGTGCGAGTCCTAAATGGGCTCGCACCTTTTATTCGTCATAAGTTTCTTCCGTAAGCTTTACCAGCTTATAGAAAGTGCTTTTCTTAAGGCCAGCTCGTTTCATAGCTTCGACTGCGGTAATCTCGTTTCCTTTCCAAAGAGAATAGATCTCATCCCATTCTTCCGGTAGTACTGCTTTGGGCCTTCCGAGATGCTTTCCCTTCAGCTTGGCTGCCGAAATACCTTCTGCTTGTCGTGTCAGGTTTCTGATTCTCTCCTGTTCTGCCAGACTGGCCAGCACTTCAATCAGAATGGCATTGATCATCTCAAGGATCCATTCCTGGCCATCATTAAACTGAGCCAATGTGGTAGGCATGTCCAGGATCATCACGCGGATACCCCGGCTTCGGTAGTATTCCAGTTCCTGCTTAATATGCAGTTTGTTTCTACTGAGCCGATCCAGTGATTTGATTACCAGCGTGTCCCCTTCTCTAAGCAGCTGGTTACGAAGGGTTTGATAGGCTTCTCTATCCAGGCTCTTGCCGCTTGCCTTCTCCCGGATGATATCCCGGTCATCGATGCCAAAGTCCCGAAGTGCAATCAGCTGCCGGTCCAGGTTCTGGTCCTTCGTGGAAACCCGGGCATATCCGTACATCTTCTTCATATCTGCCTCCATTCCGTCCGCAAAGGTCTATTGGATTACCGGACATATCCGAATAATGAAATGGGACCTTTATGAACGCTTTTTCAGTGTAATATCAGACTCATTTTTTTGTCCGTCAAGGCCTACCTTTA
>JBGVLR010000164.1:0-15381 GCA_045124375.1 Acetatifactor sp. | reverse complement strand
ATACTTGCGAAGTTCTTCACCGACTGTTATACTGTTTTCCATAAGGCACACCTTTTTGGTCTTTGTGGTTGGTGGTTCTTCCTCATTGTACCATATTAGGTGTGTCTTTTGTTTATTTTTCAGATTTGCTCATTTAGAGATTAAGTTACTACTTCTGAACAAAAGTAGGACATTTGAAAATGGGCGGTATTATTCCCACTCTAGCCCTCGTCCTTGATTTCTCGTTAAAAAACACACTTTTTAATATGGCTTTGTTCGTAAAAATCCCGGTTATTCGGGTAATCCGCCCCGTCCGCAAAGCTTTTGTAGCCAAAATGTAGCCGTGAAAATTACTGTATTTTCAGTACAAATAGTCCCGATAATCCCCATTTCAGCCCATTGCCCGAAAATAGGGGAATATGTAGGAATAGGGAAAATGACCGATTTTCTTCTCTTGAATCGGTTTTGGGAAAATATGTATCCATACTGGATATGGCGAGATGCAAACTGAAAAATGGCTACCAAAGTGGCTACATCCATGATTTTTGATTCACCTCAATCTAAAAATTCATGGAGGAAACAATAATGGAAAAATACATTTACAACGGGAATAATGGCCTTTGGTATGAGCTGCAAGGTGATTATTACATCCCTTGTTTGACCTTGGGCGAAGAAGAGAAACGGCCCATCGGAAAGTGGGGGAGAAAGCATCTGCGGTACCTTAAAGAACATCGTCCGGTTCTGTACACGGTATTGCTTCTCGGCGGTAAGCTGAGTAGTCATCTGGCGGAGATTGATATCAGAGCCACAGAAATTTATGACCAGCTCATGCAGCAAATGGTTCAGCAGAATGGCATCAACGAGCAGTTAAAAGCGAAAAATCCGATGGCCTGGGTGGGTGCTATGAACAATATCCGTAACCGGGCAGAAGAAATTGTCAATGCGGAGGTGATCTTTGCATGGTAGAAAAATATATCCAGGCGCTGAAGAAATTAGCGTTGTCTGATGAAATAAATTTGGGTGGTGCAGATACGGTGCTGGGAATGCTTTACGAGTGCTACAATGAAAATCATCCTTATGACAACGAGGAAATCAAAGCTGATTTCAATGAACTGTACCATCAGATGAATGGAATGCCCCTGCGGGAAATGGATAAGGTCATCTATCCTGTCTGTAAGCTGTGCCGAGATCATGAAAAGGCTGGATTTACAGAAGGAATTAAAATTGGTATCCGGATAGCAAATGAATTAGTATAGTAAATGACCGCTGATGCATGGTTGCATCAGCGGTCACATTTTTCGGAACGGTGTTCATCGTCTTTTCTGATATCTATATGTTTGCGGGATATGGGGAAACCATATCTGCTAATCTTAGATACTATTATGTATATCTGTTTTTACATAAGCGGCGCAAACAACCGCAGAATTTCCTGAAACAGTTTCGCGGCAGGATTTTTCGCACAGTCCTTTTCCTGAATCTGCTGGCAGGTCGCAAGTGTGTCCACAAAATCCTGTTTTACCTGTATCACAGCACGGCTGCCGTACATCCAGGTACCGCACTCGAAATGAAGGTACAGGCTTCGGAAATCCAGATTCGTTGTGCCGACGGTGGCAATCAGATCGTCACTGACAAAGGATTTTGCGTGGATGAATCCGCTGGAGTATTCGTAGACCTTTACTCCGGCCCGGATCAGTTCCCGGTAATAAGAACGGGTGGTCATGTGTATCAGAAATTTGTCCCACCGGTGAGGGGTAACGATCCGCACATCCACACCTCGCTTTGCTGCAAGACACAGAGCGGAAACCATACTGTCATCCAGAATCAGATAGGGGGTGTTGATATAAACATACTCCTGTGCTTCGTTCAGAATCTGGATGTAGACATGCTCACCCACATTTTCAGTATCCATGGGGCTGTCTGCGTAGGGCATTACAAGGCCATCAGCTTCTGTTGTGCAGGCAGCAAATTGCCAGGGATAGTAGGATGCGATATCTTCGCCGCATTTCGTACATAGTTCCCACATTTCCAGGAACATCAGGGTGAAGCTCCAAGCGGCCTTTCCTTCCAGCAGAACACCGGAGTCTTTCCAGTGGCCGTATTTTTCCCTGGCATTGATATATTCATCTGCCAGATTGATGCCCCCTGTAAAGGCAGTCTTACCGTCAATAACTACGATTTTTCGATGATCCCGGTTGTTTTGCTTCATGGTCAGGAAGGGGCGGAAGGGGTTGAAAATGGCACATTCAATCCCCAATGCCTCCATCTGTTTCGCAAAATTGGTGGGCAGCAGGAAGAAACAGCCCAGGTCATCGTAGAGAATCCGCACCTTTACACCCTGGGCAGCCTTTCGATTCAGAATCTCCAGAACCGAACGGAAGAAAACACCATCCTGAATGATAAAAAACTCCAGAAATATGTAATGTTCTGCTTTTTCTAGTTCCTGAAGCAGACGCTCGTGAAAGAGTTCACCCAACTCCAGATAGGTAGTTCGGGTGTTGGAATAGACGGGAAATCCGGCATAGTCCTGCAGATAGCGAATCTGGGAGAAATGGCATCCGGTCAGCGCCTTTGCCTCGCAGTAACCGTCATCTGGGAGGGAGTATAATGCCTTGGTGCTTGTCTGAATCCGCTGAATATCCCGCTGCATCTTTCTGGTGGGGGGCTGAAAATTAACCAGAAGATAGAGCAGTCCTCCCCAAATGGGGAAGGACAGAATCAGAAAAACCCACAGGGTTTTATAGGCACCCTTGTCCCGCTTGGAGACGACATACAATACCACCAGAATGCTGGTGATCGTTAATGCCCGGCTAAGCCGCTGAGACAGGATGCTTCCGCTGAGTATCAGATAAATGAAGAAAGCAGCCTGTGCAATAATGAGCAGGGCAATCAGAAATCTCCGGCGCAAAAGCTTTCTCAGCCATCTGGGAAACCTTCTGTTTTTCATGCACATGCCTCCCCAGAGTGAATTTTCTTAAAGAGATAAAAGCCCAGTGCGGACAAAAGAATCCAGGCGATATTGAGAATCAGAGCGATCCTGAACTCCGGAGATCCAGAATCACGGATGCTGGTACCCAGAAATGTGGTCATCACCATGCCCGGAAAATATCCCAGAACACCGCCAATGACATTGGCTGAAAAAGGCATTCCACTGGCACCTAAGTACATGGTTACCATATCTGCAGGAGGTACACTGCAGGCCCGTAGCATGAAGGAAAAAGCCATCTGGTTATCGTCCTGGACATCCAGAATGGTCTGAATCTGCGGGTACTTTTTCAGAATTGCTCTGATTTTGGCAGTGCCCAGTTTTTTTCCGATCCAGTAGGGTACAGTCATTACCAAGGCTACCCCAAGGGTATTGATCAGAAGGGCAATATTTCTGGGATAGAGATGACCTGTCAGAATCTGCAGAATCATAATCGGAAAGAAGACTGTGGCAGATTTCAGCGCGAATCCCGCAAGAATCACAATCGCAGCCAGGAATAAATTATCCGGCTGCCATGTAAGAATCCGGTCCGCATCGATGCTGCAGTGCTGGTACAGATACAGCAGAACCAATATCAAAAGTGCAGATAACAGCAGTTTCCATCGTCTGTTCATGGGTTCCTCTCCCAAAGAATGTATATTGGGATCATTATACTGTTCCTGACAAAAACTATCATTGGACAATGAATTGTGAATGCGGTATTTTTGGACAATTTGACTTTTTTGTCCCAAAACACAATATTGAAAAGCTTCTCTGTTTTTGGTATAATAAGATTAAATAAGGGAGTAGTCGGCACATTCGGTGCGGCATATCAACAAACTGGATTTTTTCCTGGTATCGCCTTAATTGACGAGACTTATCTGCGTAAAAGCGGGTGAGTCTCGCTTTTTTATATAAGGAGAAAGAAAAATGGCAGATTCCAATATTACGAAACAGGCAATGGCCACGGCCTTCAAGGAGCTTTTGCAGGAACAGTCCTTTGAAAAAATCAGCGTGTCGGATATCTGTGACCGCTGCCATATGAACCGAAAGAGTTTTTATTACCACTTCAAGGATAAATTTGATCTGGCAAACTGGATCTTCGATACGGAGTTTATGGAAGTCACCAGACAGAACGATATTGATGTGGAAGCAGATACAGAGAATATCGAAAACCGCTGGAATGATCTGAAAATCGTATGTGAATATTTTTACGAAAACAGGACTTTTTATTACCGCCTTTTACGGGTTGATGGCCAGAATTCCTTCCCGGAGCATTTCCGGGGCTTTATCCATTCAATCCTGCGAAAGCGAATGCCTCAGATTATCGGCGAGCGGGAGCTATCTCCCATGGTATATGACATTATTGTGGACGGTGTTGCCGGAGCCTTTGAACGGTGGATGCTGGACAAGAACTGTGTTACGGCAGAGGAATTCCTTGACAGCATCAAAGGGGTTCTGCAGGTTATGGTGATTGGCCTGGGCAAACGGATCAGGAACAACCCGGAATGGTTCCGTGGTCTTTACGAAACAAACTAAATGAGGAAAGTAGCAGATCTGGTAATTACCACCAGACCTGCTGTTTTTTTGCGTTTATGCTATTATAGGATCAACGGGTGTTTTCCTGTCCCCGGTATACCACAAATTTACAAAACAGGAACTCCAGCACGAAGTTGCAGATCATGGTCACAGCAAGGATCAGGAAATCATGGATTCCCCGGCTCTCTGCCAGATTTCCCAGCCAGGTGGAAAGCGGAGAGAATACAAGATAAAAGCCGAAGACCTTAGCCATGGCGACAGGAACATTTGCCGCAGATTGAAAGGTATACTTTCTGTTGAGGGTGAAGTTCCACAGGATCGACAGGACAAGAGATGCCAGATAGGGGATCCAATAATCCTGAATAAAGATTTCCAGAATTGCAAAGCTGGCTATCTGTATGAGGCCTGCCGATATGGAGAATAAGGTGAATTTCAGCACCTGCCAGAAGGACTGCTTTTTTTCATTCATATATTTTCTCTCATTCTATGTCTATAAATAGTAAGCAAAATAGTACGTTCCTGGTAATGAAAATAAGGACGGAAAATGAACTTTTCCATCCTTATTTTTGCCGGTGTAAATTAGAAGGCAAGAGGATAATGAACATGTGTAAAGAGGAAAGAGAGGCATAGTACACCGGACTTTTTAGTCAGCCAAAGGTATTGGACTGCCTGATTTATAGCAACGTCAGCTTAGAAGGAAAGGGGTTATCTTCGCTGCATCGACGTAGCCTTTTTCATAAAGCCGATTCATGGAATCTGCATTTTGGCATAAGGTATGGACACCGTATCTATGATCCGGTACGATGATTAACAATCGTCCCTCGGTAATATACTGCTGTGCAAGTGCTATGCTTTCCTTGTATTTGCGTGCCCGATTTTGAAGTGCTTTAGCAGCATAAGGAAATTCCTTAGCGATATGTCTGGCAAATCTGTTATCCCATTTTTCGGTTCGGACAGTGTTCACAGGCTGCGCCAGAATCAGGACTACTTTCTCACAGCCTAGATTAAATGCGAGTTGAATCGGAATTGGGTCAGATAATGTGCCATCATAATAAGGCGTGCCATCGATCATCACCGGTCTGCACACTACAGGAGTGGCAGAGGAGGCCATGAAAGGTGTGTATTGATCCTTTCTCAAATCGCTCTTTGGAATATATAGGGCTTCGCCTGAATTTGCTTCTGTGATTACAGTTACAAACTCCATGGGATTATCCATCATGGCCTCATAGTGAAGCGGATATTCTCCATCTGAATTTGTGAGTGTACCGTAGATATACTCTAACTGGCTATTGGAACGGTTCCGATGAAAACTGATAAAATTCCTACACTCTTTCCGCAGACCATATTCCGTATAAAATTTATGATTCCGCAAAGGCTGTCCTGCGCAGTAGGAGGCAAGGTTGGAACTGCCCGCTCTGACACCGATGCCCAAATCAAACCGGATGCCTTTGTGCATACAGTAGTCCAGAACACCGGCGGCATAAACGCCACGGTAACCGCCGCCAACATCTACCACGCCGATTTTTCGATTCACGGGTTTATCCTTCCTTTCGCTTTGGGAATGTCTGTTCCAGAATTTTGGACAGCGGATTCACAAAAATATTTCGTCCGTAGGTACGGTCAACACCGATTCGCGTATTCAGCTGGCCGTATTCATCAAATCCAACCCAGATGGGATCTTCGGAAATGATGGAGTCTACCAGCCGGACATCTTCGTAGAGGTCAAAGGGGACAGTGCTGTATTTCTGCTCCAGCCGGGCATTGGTGATCCAGGTGTAAACCCGCTGCCGGAGGGACTCCTGACAGAGGAATTTTGGCTTAAGGATACAAACTGCAGGGTGCAGGGGCTGAATTTCTTCCAGCAGCTCACCACTTTCAATTGCAGGAAGGTCCGCTTCCTGATAGGTATAGTGAACACCGTACAGAATGCCGGACAGCTGCAGCAGTTCGCAGGCGGTGTCGGCATCCTTGTCAAAGGAAACGATGATCGCCAGATTGTGAATATCAGAAGCGATATCCAGAACTGTGAAATCAATCTCATGACTGCCGCAGAAGATCACAAAAGCACTGTCCGGATGCAGGGACGCAATGTGGATACACTCATGGATGGCATGGTCAGAGAACAGATACCAGGAATGGATGCCCATTTCTTCACCCTCACGGATGACTTTATGATGGGGATCATAGACTCGGCCTTGCTGGATGGTCAGGCAGATGTTCCAGGGAATGTTGTAGCCAAGCTTTGCCTCTTGCTTGCGAATCTTTTCGGTACCCCGGTAAAGGCCGTTGTAGCCTAAATTCATACTGTAGGTCAGCAGTGTCTCCTCATCAACCTTTGCCAGGGTATTCCGGACCAGGTCATAATAGGCGCTGTTTTCATTGCTCAGCAGCAGTTGCAGTCTTCCGTAAAAATGCTTCTGAAAGCGAGTGTCTGAAAAACGCGAGGCCATATCGATCAGGTTCCGGGAGGTTCGTTCCGGATCGGTTTTCAGATTTTTGATGGCATTCTTCACGAGCGTATTTACAATGACTTTTTCCATCTTCTGCGCCTCCTGCATTGTATTTGGGTACAGTATAAGCATTTTGTTTTTGGTCCACAACGGACAAAAACAGTGCAGTGTCCCAAAACAAGGCGGTGAATGCCATGTGTCGGAAAATATAACACGAAACCTGCGCCGGACATTGAAGAGGAAGTGTCCCAATTTTGGACAAACGATATTTTTTGTGGTATGGCCTTTTGGTATCCTGTGAAATATAATAATTGCAAACATTGAGGGAGTAATTCCGCGCAGTCCCTCTGCGTGAAGCTTTTCCGTCAGAACGGCCCTTGGGCCCGGGATGCTTATAAAGAATGAGACTCATGTATGCACTGTTCCTGTGCGTACATGGGTCTTTCGTATTCCTGCGCAGCTGCATTTTAACATGGGAGTGCATTATGAAAAAATCCAGTAAGAATATTTTGATCGGATCCGGGATCGCTGCGGGTGCTGTATCCGCAGCTGCAGCTATATCCCATGGTGTTACTAAAAAAATGGCATCCATTGCAATAGACCGACCGGTACCAAAAGTCAGCGAAAAGGCCGCTGAGCGCGTTACGGGAACCGGTGCGGACTCTGATTTTTCCAAAATCCGCAGGGATGCCGCAAATCAGCTGGCTGCCCGAGAACACGAGATCGTAGAAATCACCGCAAAAGACGGTGTGCATCTGGTGGGTCACTGGTTTTGCAGGGATGCCGCAAAGCGAACCATTGTGGCCATGCATGGCTGGCGATCTTCCTGGGTGGATGACTTCGGTATCATCTCCGATTTCTGGCTGCGCAGTGGCTGTAATGTGTTGTTTGCAGAACAGCGGGGACAGAACAACAGCGGCGGTGATTATATCGGCTTCGGTTTGCTGGAGCGTTACGATTGCGCCGACTGGACGTTTTGGGTACAGGAACAATGCAGTCTGCCGATCTATCTGTGTGGTATTTCCATGGGGGCTGCCACAGTTTTGATGGCATCGGCGTTGCCTCTGGCAGAAAATGTCCGTGGAATCATGGCTGACTGCGGCTTCACGTCGCCCCATGCCATTTGGGAGCATGTGGCGAAGGATTCTCTTCGGCTGCATTACAACGGGTGGCGCAGGAAAACCGTGGATGCCATCTGTAATCAGAATCTCAACGGGGAATCCGCCTATTTCTCCTGCGAAGATGCTTTGCGGGTGTGCACACTTCCCGTACTGTTCGTCCACGGAAGTGATGACCAGTTTGTGCCTGTGGAAATGACCTATCAGAACTACAAGGCTTGCAGCAGTGAAAAGCGGCTGCTGATTGTTCCCGGAGCCGGTCACGGACAAAGCTATATCATCGAGCCGGAGAAATATGAAGCGGAAACCCAAAAGTTCTGGTCGGATTTCGACTGACACAGCATAAGATAATCAAAGCCCTCTGTACCAGTGAGACGGTACAGAGGGTTTCCCTTTGGGACAAAGACAACTTTTTGGGCAATGACTTTCCTGAGACCCCATTTTATAATGACACAAAATGGCACAAAACGAAGAAAGGACTTAAATCCTATGACTTATCAAATTATTACGGATGCAACTGCCGATCTCAATGCCGAACTGCTTGCCGGTCTGCCGGAGGTGCGGATCATCCCCATGAATGTTCAGGTGAACGGACGGGAGTATCTGTTTGGCCCCGGAGGGAACATCGATTGCGATGAATTCTATGCATTCCTGCGAAACGGTCAGTTCGCTTCTACATCCCAAATCAATCCAGCCACCTACCGGGAGTATTTTGAACCCATCCTGCAGGAAGGCAGAGATATGCTCTATCTGTGTTTCTCCAGCGGCTTGTCCAGGACGGTTGAAAGTGCCCGTATGGCAATTGCGGAACTGCAGGAGGCATATCCCGAGCGGACCATTCTGTGTCTGGATACCCTCTGTGCAGCTGTGGGCGAAGGCCTGTTTGTGATGGAGGCAGCCCGGAAGCAGCGCCAGGGTATGGACATCCGCAGCCTGTATGCATGGCTGGAAGAACATCGGCTGAACCTGTGCCACTGGGTCACGGTGGATACCTTTGACCACTTAAAACACGGCGGCCGTGTCAGTGCTACTTCTGCCGCAGTGGGAACGATGCTGGGCATCAAGCCGCTGATTCATGTGGACGAAAACGGCAAGCTGGTGGCAGTCGGAAAACCCAGAGGAAAGAAAAAGGCCCTGGAGGCTCTGGTTTCCAATATGGAAAAGGGCTGGCTGCCGGAAATCAGCAGGAAGGTCATTATCGGGCACGGCGACAGTCTGGAAGTGGCGCAGGAACTGCGTGAACTGGTAGCTGCCCGGTTCCCGGAAGCAGAAATTTTCATTGCCCCTATTGGTCCTGTGATCGGTGCCCATGCAGGCCCCGGTGTTATGACCGTATTCTTCTGGGGAGATAATCACTGATGAAAGTGGATCTGAAGAAACGGGCAAAGCAGCTGAAAACAGATATTCCAGCCCTGTTTTTATCATTGCGTGATAAGCAGACACCCATCATTGCAAAGATAATGGCAGGAATCACAGTAGCATATGCACTATCACCCATTGATCTGGTGCCGGATTTCATACCCGTATTGGGATATCTGGATGATGTTATTTTACTGCCCGCTTTGGTTGCGCTGACCGTAAAGCTGATCCCTGCAGAAGTTCTGAACAAATGCCGGAAATCAGCAAAAGATCTTTGGAAGGATGGCAAACCTGAAAAATGGTACTATTCCATTCCAATTCTTCTGATTTGGCTTGCAATCATTCTGGCAATCATCCGGTAAGATTCTTTGAGAAAGAAGGCATGCCCAAATGCTGCAATGTGGAATCTATTTAGCCGTCACGGGTATTCTGTCGTTCCTGTTGGGGCGCTGTATCCGGCCTGAACATATGGATTGGAACCGGTTCCCATATTCGATTTATGCCTTTGAGAAGGATGGTCGCATTTACAGAAAGATCGGGATCCATCACTGGCAGAACAAAGTGCCGGATATGAGCAGAATCTTCCCGAAAATGATGCCGCCAAAGCGTATGGTGGATACAAGTACCGGTGCACTGCGCAGAATGATACAGGAAACCTGTACAGCTGAGCTGATCCATGGACTGCTGTGTCTGACTGGTTTTTATTGTATTGCGTTATGGCCGGGGAACGGCGGAATCATCCTTTCAGTTCTGAATGTGGTTCTGTTTAATCTTCCGTTCATGCTGATCCAGCGATATAACCGGCCACGGTTGCTGCGGCTGTACCTGAGACAAATGGAAAAGGAGATGCTGACGGCATCATGTCAACCCTGATATTAACCTGCGATACCGGCGAAGGACATAATTCCTGCGCAAAGGCCATCAAAGAGGTGTACGATGCCAAGGGTGTACCCTGTGAAATCGTCAACCCCGTCCGGTTTGTGGCAGAGTGGTTTGCAAAATTCGTTCACTGGACCCATACAACCATCTATCAGAAGCACCCTAAGGTATTCGAAGTTGGTTACCGTTTCACGCAGAAACATAACGGTCTAACTACGAAACAGGGATCTTTCCCGTATTGGGTACTGTCTTTCGGTGCAAAAAAGCTCCATGAATACATCATTCAAAACAATATCACGGACATCATCTGCGTCCATCCGCTGCTCATGATGATGATTTCGGAACAGCAGCGAAAATACCGTTTGGATATTCCGGTTGCCTTTGTGGCAACGGACTATACCTGCAGTCCCGGTGTGCAGGACAGTAAGCCGGATATCTGCTTCATCCCGGAGATTACCCTTGCAGAGGAATTCCTGTGTGAGAATATCCGGTTTTCTCAGCTTGAAGCATCCGGTATCCCTGTCCGTCAGCAGTTTTATGAAACCACTGACCCGAAATTTGCTAAGAAACTGTTCTCAGTTCCGGCAGACGCTGCGCATATACTGATGATGTGCGGCAGTATGGGCTGCGGTCCCATGGAGGAAATGCTGGATGTGCTTTCAGCGGAAGGCTCTTTTCACATTACCCTGGTCTGCGGAAACAACGAAAAGCTGCGGCAGCGGCTGTCTGCGAAATATGCAGAGCGTAAGCATGTACATATTTTGGGCTTCGTTCAGAATATGTCTGCACTGATGGACAGTGCAGAAGTATTTGTCACAAAACCTGGTGGCCTCAGTTCCACAGAAGCTGCAGTAAAGCATCTGCCCACAGTGTATATCAATACGGTTGGCGGTTGTGAAAACAACAATCTTCGGTTCTTTACGCAGCGAGGTTGTGCGGTAGCGGCAGATACGGCGCAGCAGGCAGCGAAACAATGCCTGAAAATGATCGCCGATGAAGAAATGCAGAATCAAATGAGAAATGCCCTGTATAAGCTTTCTCTGCCGAATGCGGCAGAACAGATCTGGCAGACGATGCAATCTTTGGAATCTATGGGAGGAGAACCTTATGGAAGATAAGGAAGTGTCCCTGCTTTACAAGGTCATAAAAGGTCTGATCTGGCTGTTCTATCCCAAGATGAAGGTCTGCGGAACAGAGAATCTGCCGGAGGAACCCTGTATCATTGTCGGCAATCACACCCAGATGAACGGCCCCATCTGTGCGGAACTGTACTGTCCTGGCAGGCACTACACCTGGTGCGCCGGACAGATGATGAAATGGAAAGAAGTTCCGGCGTATGCGTTTCAGGATTTCTGGTCACAAAAGCCGAAATGGACACATCCCTGGTACAAGCTGCTGTCCTATATCATTACACCCTTGTCGGTGTGCCTGTTCAATAATGCCAATACCATTGCGGTATGGCGGGACGCACGGATTGTAAGTACCTTCAAAAACACCGTGAAGCGGCTTCAGGAGGGGAACCATGTGGCGATCTTCCCGGAGCATGATGTGAAATACAATCACATTCTCTACGATTTTCAGGATAAGTTTATCGATGTGGCAAAGCTCCATTACAAAAAGACCGGTCAGCCAGTCAGCTTCGTGCCGCTGTATATTGCCCCAAAACTGAAACAGATGCATCTGGGAAAAGCCATCCGTTTCGATCCCAAGGAACCGATGGATACCCAGCGGAGAAAAATCTGCGACTATCTGATGCAGGAAATCACGGACATGGCCTGCAGTCTGCCGGAACACACAGTGGTACCTTACCGCAATATCCCGAAAAAATACTATCCCAGCAACATCCCCAAGGAGGAGACCCATGCGACCCCCAGCAATTGACTACCGCAAATTACGCCTGAATAATATCCGCACAGCCCAGTACCGGCATCTTTTGCTGCTCCTTGGCTGGGTAGGATATTTTGTAATGTACGCATTGACAGAAAATCTGATTCCGGCGGAAAAATGCCATCCGGTTCATATTTATCTGGATGATGTGGTTCCGTTCTGTGAGTGGTTTGTGATTCCCTATGTGAGCTGGTATCTGCTGATTGTGGGCTCGCTGCTGTACTTTGGCTTTTACAGCGTGGACAGCTTCAAAAAGCTGCAGACCTATATCATCATCACGCAGATCTTCGCCATGGCAGTCTATATCATTTATCCCAACCGGCAGGACCTCCGGCCCCAGGTGTTTCCGAGAGAAAATGTTCTGACCTGGATATTGGGAATGATTTACCGCATCGATACGAATACCGGAGTCTGTCCGTCCCTGCATGTGGGCTATTCTCTGGGAATCGCCTCCACATGGCTCCGGGAAAAAACGGTTCCCGGATGGGTTCGGGCAATGATTGCTGTCTGGTGCGGTATCATTTGTATTTCTGTAGCATTCGTCAAGCAACACTCGGTACTGGATATTTTCGCGGCGATCCCCATGTGCCTGTTTGCCGAATGGTTTGTGTTTTTCAGAAGGAAACAGTAAAAGAGGAAAGAGATATGAAAAAAGATCATCTATATGTGGAACGAAAGCATCCTTGTGTGTGGCTGATGGTACTCTGTATGACCGCATCCGCAGCGGCTCCCACATTTGCGACCCAGGATGCAATCTCCTCCGGTCTGGATATCTGGTGCGGTATCCTGCTTCCCAGTATCTCTGCCATGGCATTCGCCTTGGTGGTGCTTCTTTCCGGAGATGAGATGCTTTACAGAACAGCGGTACCTGTATGGATTGCTGGATTCTGTTTTGCTGTTCAGTCCGGAAGCGTATTGATTGGACTGCTCTGCCTGCTGCTGTGTCTGAGTTACGGTTATATTGTCAGCGGAAATGTCAAAAAGATTTGGCTGATTCCTCTGTATCTGCTGGCATTGGTCGGTTGTATTTACATGGGCGGTATTTCCGAGGGCCTGTTCCTTATGGGAATGATCCTTCTGTGGCCTGCCATGAAGGTACATAATGACGGAAAATGGCATCCAATCTGGGGTGACAGGATTGAGGGACGCAGGGTCCGGACTGCCCAGGTCATGGAGCAGGTCACGGCTTACTTCATGCCCAACCGTACCGGAGCCAACAATCTGATCGCGGAATCCGTAGAGATCACGGAACTGGAGAGATATATCCGCAGAAAGAGACAGAAAGGTCTGGCAGGCTTCAGCATTACCCATGTGGTTCTTGCGGTTTATGCCCGCACGGTGGCAAAATATCCTGCCTTGAACCGTTTCATTGCGGGACAGAGGATCTATTCCCGCGGCAAAGACATCGCTGCCTGTATGACGGTAAAAAAGGAACTGACAGCACAGGCACCGGACTCCCTGATCAAAATACACCTGCATCCTGACGATACTGCCGAAGATGTGTACCACAAGTTCAATGCCAAAGTCGAGGAAGCAAAAACCGAAATGGAAACTGCTGCAGACACAATGGTAGCCGGATTCATGATGATCCCCAGACTGGTTCTGAAATTTGCGGTTTGGCTTCTGAAGTGCTTGGACTATTTTGGGCTTGTACCCAGATTTCTGCTGGAGCTCAGTCCCTTCCATGGCAGTGTGTACTTTACGAATGTAGGTTCTCTGGGCATCAAGCCGATTTATCATCATTTGTATGACTTCGGTACCGTTCCTGTATTCTGCGCCTTTGGCCGGAAACGCCGGGCAGAAGAAATCAAGGACGGACAGATCGTGGAGCGGAAATATCTGGATCTGACCTTTAATCTGGACGAGCGCATCTGCGACGGCTTTTACTATGCCAATGCCATGAAATATTTCCTTCGCCTGCTCAGTCATCCCGATGTGCTGGATGAGATACCGGAAGTGATTGAAAAAGATATACCGTAACGGAGGTGTCTGAATGCATATTGCTGCTGTTTTCGGTATCGGATACCTTTGCGGATGTATCAGTCCGGCTGCGATCCTTGGAAAAACGAAACATATTGACCTTAGGCAGGAGGGAACCAAAAATCTCGGTGCCACCAATACAGGTCTAGTGTTGGGTGCCGGATCCGGTTTTTTGGTGCTGATCGCAGATATTTTGAAGTCCATCCTGTCCGCAATGCTCTCAGCAGCATTGTTCCCCAAAGTAAAACAGGCAAGAATGATTGCCGGTATCGGCTGCCTTTTGGGGCATTGCTTCCCTATATTCATGAATTTCCGGGGCGGTAAAGGTGTGGCTGTATTTGCCGGGATGGTGCTTCTGTATGATGCCCGGTTTGCCGTTCCCATCGTCGTGATCGGAACCGCTCTGATTTTCGTTTTGAATACCGGAGTTGCAGCACCCATATTAGCCTGCGTACTGTTTCCGATGCTGGTAGCATGGAAAAATCCGGGTTCGATTGACATTGTGCTGGCAAGTACAGCCAGTCTGATTGTTCTGCTCATGCACACAGATAACATAAGGAAAGCATTGACCAATCGGGATGTCATTTCCACCCGGGATTATTTCCGAAAACTGTTGAAATAGGGTTCACATAAAATGAAGAAGGCGAAGTGCGGTTAAACACTTCGCCTTCTTATTGTTTCTTATGTAAAAATCCCGGTATCATGGGAGTGAACGATGAATGGCAACCAGCTTTTGTGCCAGTGTTTTTGGTGCAATGGGACGGTTGTTCAGGATCCACCATTCCATGGTACCGGCAACTGCAGACAGGACGTAATAATGCTTCATCTGTTCTTCCGGACTCAGTTCTTCCACGGGTGGGATATTTTCTGTCGGAGTGGCATATACGACTTTTTTGAACTGTTTGCGTACGAGGTTGATACCTTCATTTTGCAGCAGTACCGAATACAGTTCGTAGTTTTGGTCAAAGTGGTTGCATACATTCAGAAAGATCTGCTCAACATCCTGGGTGTCAGACAAAGGCAAAACGGTTATGCCCATATCAAACAACTCCTGAAGAAGTTCCTGAATGCAGCTGTTCAGCCATGCGTATTTGTCCTCATAATGCCGGTAAAAGGTTACTCGGTTGATATTGGCCCGCTTTGCGATCTCTCCAACGGATATTTGCCCGAAATCCTTTTCCTGCATAAGCTGCCACATAGCGTCCTGTATTGCCTGACGGGTTCGCTG
>JBGVLR010000163.1:0-4417 GCA_045124375.1 Acetatifactor sp. | reverse complement strand
GACAATGGCAATGATCGATAAAATCGTTTCCATACATACTCCTTATTCCGCCACGAAGGGGATGTTGTGTTCTTTTGCCCAGGTTTCGGCATAGCTGCCCGCAGGAGCATAAATTGTCACACTGGGACAATTATCAAAAGCCTCATAGCCGATCGATTTCACATCCGCACCGATATGAACTGCTTGCAGATTCCAGCAACGATTAAAGGCGAAAAACTCGATCTCACGGCATTTTTCGGGCAGTGTTATTTCTGTCAATGCCGTGCAGCCGGCAAATGCGTTCATGGGGATTTTTTTGATTTTGGGAGAAAGGGTAATCTTATGCAGCTGCACGCAATTCTCAAACCCACCCGCACCCAAAACCGCAACGGATTTGGGAATTTCAATCTGTATTAGACTGGTGCAGTTTCCAAATGCACTGCCCCCAAGGGTCTTCAATTTCTTTGGAAGCGTAACCTCTTGCAGCTGTGTGCATCCGTAGAATGCGCCTCTGCTGATTTCGGTGATGGTGTCGGGCAGTTGAACCTCCTGCAATTGTGCATAGCCATCAAAGGTACCGGAAAGGATAGTTACCTTTTTCTTTCCAATCATATCGGGAATGGCCACGACAGTATCCGTGCCGGAATACTTACCCAACTGCACCTGCTCAGCATCAACGGATTTAACCTGGTAGATGTTTTTCCAGTCTGCCGCCGTCATCTTTTTCAGGCCAAGTGCCTTATCCAGCTGATCTTTCGCCTCTGCTGCGGCCTTGTCAGGGTCTGCTGTCTGAGCCTTATACTGCAGCAGCCACGCTGTAACGGACGGCGTATTCTGAGCAGCCAAGGTGGTTTCTTCCAAAGTATTCAAAACCTTCTTGTCGATCGGGCCACCGATTCTGACCATCGAATCCAATGCCGCAGCACAATCATCAGCAAGAATCAAGGGAATCAACTTTGCTGTGTTCCTCTTTACGTACTTGGCGAAGACATCGTCCGGCTTGGCGGGGGTGATGAGCTTGCCTGCCAGGTAGGCATATGTTGTTGCCAACAGATTCTTGGTGTTGCAGGAATCCAGAAACAGTCGGAATACCCGGTCGCAGCAGTCAAGCTGATTCAGATTGCTGCACCGTGCAAAGGCACCGCCGTCAATAACTTTCAAAGAATCCGGCAAAACGATTTTTTCCAGTGCGCTGCACTGATCAAAGCACTGCTGACCAATCTCCTCCAGATTTTCTGGGAATACTATGCTGTGCAGAGCACTGCATCCTTGAAATACTGAATTTTCAATGACTGTAAGAGAATCCGGAAGCACAATTGATTCCAGACCCACACAATGGGTAAATGTACAGGCAGAGAGGACATCCAGACCGGACGGCAAGCGGATTTCCTTTAGATTTTTGCAGTCCTCAAATGCGGAATAGCCGATCTCAATACCCTCCGGGAAATTGATATTTGTGACGCTGCTGCCGCGAAATGCTGCCTGATCGATCTCTTTCATGGCGTTGGGTAGTTTGACCGCATCAATTGTCCGGCACATCTGGAACGCTTCCATACCGATTCTTGTGACACCTTCCGGAATCACAACATCTCCACCGGGGCCCATATATTTTGTCAGAACACCGTTTTTAATAATAAAATCACTTGCATTACTCATATCTGTTTCCTCCTAAATCTCATTTTTCTGTAAAACTAGTTTAATTGCCCAGGGAGGTACATCGGGGTTGTTGTATTCATCGTCGACAAAAACGAAGGCTGTATCATAGTCCGGCTTTCTGGCCGGGAATGCGCCGTAGCCATCGGTGAAGTAGATCAGGCCCTTTAGGTTAGTAAATTCCTTTTCTTTCCGAAGCTTGTCCACGTATTCAAACACCGGGCGGAAGTCGGTGCCGCCCAGACCTCGAATTTTCATAGTTTTCAGGTATTCATCAAAATCTTCCTGACAGGTGATCTTCACGTCCTCCTGGATATCCGCATCGCACTGGATGATGTGCAGATTGATCTTCGTGAAGAAGCTCTCGGTAGATTTGAGGATGTTATATGTTTTCTGGACAAATTTCTGCACCAGTTCACCGGAGGTAGATCCGGAGGTATCGATGGCAATCACGAACTCTTTGATTGCCTTGATCTCCTTGTATTCCAGCGGCTCGATCAGGGGCATCTTTTCGTAAAGCTGCAGGCCGTAGGTATAGAAGATATAATCGAACTCGTCATCGTTGATCTTCATAGCCTCACCCATGACGGAAAACTTTTTGAGGAATGCAGTATAGTCATACTTCTCCCGGTTCACGGCCGCCAGATTCTGAGTCAGGCTGCCAGGGAGAATCCCCCGCTGCTTACCGAAGGTCTCCAGATCCACCTGCATACGCTCGGAAATGGTCTGCCAGATTGCTGCCATAGCACTGCGGGATTCATTTCCGGCCTCCTCTTCGCAGCTTCCGGTTCCGGATGCCGCCAGGCCAAAACGAATTTCAATCTCCGTCACAGTCATGTACCAGATCTCATGGTTGTCCGCATAGAACAGGCCGCGAATCTCCGCAATTTTCTTCGGATCCGGTACAGACTGCCGCAGGTAGGAGTAGATCTTTTCCGCAGTGACGTGCTTAAGTTCTTTCTTAATGGCCGCTATGTACTGTGCCTGCTGCCGCTCCCGGGCGGTAGTCACCGCTTTCAGATTTAGCTCTGTGATCATATTTTCCACGGCGATATCACAGGCCAGATCCCAATAGGGCCGGTTCAGACTGGGATCCATGTACATATGCCGGAACACGCAGTGCATCACCATATGCAGATAATCCCGCACCGGGATTTCCTTTGCAGTCTTATAATTTTCCAGAATGTGTCTGGGGTTGTAGAGAATGTGCTTGCCGTCCGTCAGCAGAGTGGATTCTTCGATGGGGAAGAATTCAAACTGACTCAGCGCCGCATCCAGAAACCGCAGATTCACCAGCAGTGTGTTTCTGGACAGGATCATCACATCCTTGGCTAATCTTTTCAGTTTTTCTGCTTTTTCAGACATGGAAGCACCTTCTTAAAATTTTTCATTCCGCCACGAAGGGGATGTTGTTTTCCTTTGCATAGGTTTCGGCATAGCTGCCTGTCGGGGCATGGATGGTCAGATTCTCACAATTCTTAAAGGAATTGCGCTCAATTTTCACTGTTCCTGCCGGAATATGAATCGCTGTCAACTTTTTACACTCGTTGAAGGCCCAGTAGTCAATCTTGGTTAAGCTACCGGGCAGTGTGACGGAGGTCAGATTGGGACATTCCTCAAATGCACGGTAACCGATAGATGTAATGCCCTCCGGTAAAACTACAGAAATCAAATCTCTCCGATTCTCCCGCAGCTGATAATCCTCATCATACAGACTGAATGCCTGAGATCCAATGGCTATCACCCTATCCTTGCCAATCTGGTCCGGCACAACCACCTCCAGATCCGCTCCAATATAATCATCGATCCGGATTCCGCCAGCCTCTTTCTTGAAACGATATACCTTCTTCCAGTCTGCCACAGTCATCTTTCTGATGCCCATCTGCTTTTCGGACTGAACTGCTTCATGCTTTGCCTGAGCCTTGGGAGAATACTGCTTTTCCTTGTAATCCAACAAATACGCTTTGACGGTCACGGCATTTTCTGCTTTCTCAAGGTACCCATTCAGTTCGTCCAGCTTGATGTTCTTGTGCAGGGAAAATGCCTTTCCCATGGTTTCTGCGTCATCCCGTTCGATAGCCATATCAGCCAGAAGCTTTTTGCCTGATTTAATCTTTTTCGCCTTCTTAGGATCATTCAGAACATAGTCCGGACAATACTTCAGCAGAGAGTACAGTGTTGCTGCCTTCATCGCGCTTTCTGTGTTGTTTGGAATTTTGACAACAAAGTACTCCCAGAATTGATCCAGAATGGTATTGTCACAATCTTCCGCAAACACAATTTCTTTCATGGATCTGCAATCTCCAAAAGTTTCCGAACCTACTTTTCGCCCTGAGTAATCCCGGTCAACAGTTACACCCGGATGCATGGTGATGCTTCTAAGATTGGCACACCCACTGAATGCACCCAGCCGAATTGCATGAACACTGCGAGGCAACTGAATGGTCGTAATTGTGGATGAAAACTGATAACCTCCACTGACAAACGCTTTCATTCCAATTTCTGTTACATCGTCCGGAACGATTACATCTCCGCCAGAGCCAATATACTTGGTCAGCACACCGTTTTTAATCACAAAATCGTTCATATTACTCATATGTATTTCCTCCTGAGTTCTGTCTGTTTACAGTTCTTTTAGCTTAAAGTAACTCTAAATGAGCAAATCTGAAAAATAAACAAAAGACACACCTAATATGGTACAATGAGGAAGAACCACCAACCACAAAGACCAAAAAGGTGTGCCTTATGGAAAACAGTATAACAGTCGGTGAAGAACTTCGCAAGT
>JBGVLR010000162.1:0-95530 GCA_045124375.1 Acetatifactor sp. | reverse complement strand
TTTTGCCAGAAATTATTCTGACTTCAATCTGACATTTATGCCAAATCAGGCTATTTCCTGATAATGACCTTGTTTTTTCTCCTTACCTAGGGCTGAACCTCAGCCCAACCCTTAGCAAAATACATTTAACAATTACCTATTTCTATAAAGAAATTATTTTCAACCTGCTGGAAAGTAGGGCTTCGCAACCGACTCTGCCTCTCTTTCAGAAAGCATCTCATAGGATTTCTAAGCAAAGTATACACTTTATAGAATAGAATTATAAAGAAACACTATTTTGGATTTTTATCATTTTCTTGGAATTTTCAGATAAAAATTCTTTGAACAGAAAAAGTAAAAATCCAAATTATTTATATGAAATTTAAGCAAACAAAAAACAGATGTTGCCACCTGTTTTTCTCTTATGACCCATGTGCTACAGCATTTTCCCAGCAACGCCGACAGAGCGTATAATGACCACAATTGGCGTGTGGTATCTTTAACTTTGGGAATCTCCTGTCTCCCATTTACTGACTGCCATTGCCACGGCTTCTGCCACCCTGATACCGTCCATAGCCGCTGAAGTGATTCCTCCTGCATATCCTGCTCCTTCTCCACAGGGGTACAATCCACGGACGGCAGACTGCAGGGTATCGTCCCTGTGAATCCGCACCGGCGAAGATGTTCTGCTTTCCACACCTGATAAAAGAGCATCTTCTCTGTCAAATCCGGGAATCATGCAGCCGAATCTGGTCATTCCCTCCACGAAAGCCTGATTGCATTCAAGGGGAAGAATCCGGCTGACATCCGCATAGACATAGCCGCCTTTATTCTGGGGAGAAATGACAGATGCTCGCTCCGCTACTTCCACAGCTTCTCCCTGTCGCTCCACACAGTTTTTAAAGTCACCATACCTCTGTACCGGAATCCTGCCCTGTCCCAGTTCATAGGCTCGTTCTTCCAATTTTCTCTGAAAAGCAATACCGGCCAGGGGATGATCCGAACCAAAATCCTCAGGTGTCACTGACACTATGATGGCGCTGTTGGCATTTTCTCCGTTCCGACCGCTATAGCTCATACCGTTGACTGCCAGCCTTCCGGGCTCCGAAGAAGCATTAACCACATAGCCTCCGGGGCACATACAGAAGGAATAGACACCTCTTCCCACACTGGTCTGAGCCGTCACTTTATACGGAGCGGCGCCCAAAGCCCCTGGATCCGCCATTCCGTACTGACTAATGTTTATCATGGTCTGGGGATGTTCCACACGCAGTCCCACGGCAAAAGACTTAGCCTCCATGGGCACCTGCTTTTCATATAACATGTCAAACGTATCTCTGGCACTGTGACCAATGGCAAGTACTACCTGCTCACAGGCAAGCTGCTCCTCACCATTGATGATAACTCCCGTTATCCTGTCACCCTGCAGTTGTAACTCCGTAACCTTGCTGCCAAACCGCACTTCTCCGCCCAGCCTGATGATTTCCTGTCTCATCTGTTTTACGATGCCGCACAGTACATCCGTACCGATATGAGGCTTTGCTTCATAGAGAATGGATTCTTTGGCTCCGAATTCCACAAACGTCTTAAGAACTGCCATATTGCGGCCGTCCTTGTCCTTCACCAGAGTGTTCAGCTTGCCATCCGAAAAAGTTCCTGCTCCGCCCTCTCCGAATTGTACATTGGAATCCGGTTTCAGAACGCCATCCTGCCAGAACCGTTCTACGTCCTGCATTCTCGTATCCACATCTGCACCCCGTTCCAACAAAATAGGCTGAAAACCTGCCTTTGCCAGATAATAACCGCAAAACAGGCCCGCCGGTCCTAACCCTATGATGACCGGTCTGTTTTCTATGGTTTCGCCCGCTTTCTTTTCTATCGGGAAACGATAGACTACCGGCTTTATCAGGCTTACCTGGGCATTTTTGACACGCCTGCAAACCTTTTCTTCCTGGCTTGTCTCCACATCGATCACATAGCTATAGAAAATCTCCGGCTTCTTACGGGCGTCAATAGACTGTCGCACGATATGCAGGCTCTTGATCTCTTTCTCCGAAATTTTCAATATCTGGGAAGCTTTCTTTTGAAGTATCTGTTCTGTATTTTTCTGATTCGCCTGTATATTGACCTGATTAATTCTTATCATGCTAAATTATTTCCTTTGCTGCTATTTTACTCTTTCCGGCCGCTGCCTTTCCTGCCAGATATCCGCTGGTCCACGCCCACTGAAGGTTGTAACCGCCGCATCTTCCGTCCACATCCAAAACTTCTCCCGCAAAATATAAGCCCTTCACTGAGACAGCTTCCAGTGACTCCGTAACTTCTCTCATACTGACGCCGCCCGTACAAACCTGTGCATTATCATAGGAATTGCTTCCGGTGATATGCAGTGTAAAGCTTTTACACTGGGAAAACACTTCCTGCAGCTGTTTCTTTGGAACATCCTTTATCATCGCATTTGTTTTCAGTCCGGCCATTTTCAGGAACAATGTCATCAGCTTCTTATGAAGCATTCCCGTAAAGAACGATTCCACTGTCATATTCCCGCAGTTTCCGACAGCTTCCATCCTTCTGTCTGCGAACTCCCTCCATTTTGCCTCCGTAACATCCGGCAGGAAATCAATTTGTGCCGTAAGCTCGTTTGCACCTTTCCAAAGCAGCTTATTGACTTGTCCGCTCAGCTGAAAAACAGGAATTCCGGAGATACCGTATTCTGTCAGCTGTAATTCGCCTCTTTCCTCTGCCACGATTTTCTTTCCGTTCCAAATATGTATCAGGGCATCTGTCCGGACGCCGGCAATGGCCTTACAGAAATCCTCCCGGCATTTCAACTGTACCAGTGCAGGCATCACTGCTGTTACAGTCATTCCCATCTGTTTTGCCAGCTTATATCCACTCCCGTCAGAACCTGTTTTGGGTGCAGCTTTACTTCCGCAGGCTATGATGACACAATCATAGGAGGCAGTTCTGCCGGCCTGTCCGTTTCCGCCATCCCAGCCCACTTCCAGCTGTCCGTCTTTTCTCCCGGCGATATGATTTACCTTTGTCTCATATACCACCTCAATGCCCAGCCGCTCAACGGCCATACGCAGCACGTCCAGCACAGAGGCAGCCTGCTCACTGACAGGATACAGATAGCCGTTTTTCTCTTTCACCATCAAGCCAAGCTGTTCAAAAAAAGAAATCGTCTCGTCTGCCCCGAATTTCGCAAGACACCTTTCCACCAGCTGCAGATTGTCACTGTGATAATCCGCCACGGATAATTGCAGATTACCCAGATTGCACTTACCGTTGCCGGTAGCCAGAATCTTCTTGCCCAGCCTGTCATTTCTCTCATATATCGTAACACAGGCGCCCTCACCGGCTGCCGCAATGGCAGCCGTCATACCGCAGGCGCCTCCTCCAATAACCGCTATTTTCTTTTGTTTCATTTCCTCATAATCGCTTTCTTTTCATTAACTGGAATAATTCTCAAGAAAATCATACAGACTTTCTTCATCCGGGACATACATCATCTGAATGATATCCGTCTGAAGCTGCTCCGGCAGCTCTTCCAATAAAATATCGGTATCCATATAGACTGTTGTTTTGTCTTCCAGATAAACTACTACGTAATTGTCTTCCACCGTCAGATAAAAACTGTTGCCGGGCTGCACATATTCATAGTTCATCTGTACCACTACTTTACCCACTGAGAAAGAAAGTACCTCCAGGCTGACAAAGCCTCTCTCCAGTTCTTCTAAGGGCGGAGAAGCTTCATACAGTTCCATGGCCTCCAGAAATTCTTCTCTGTTCATACCGATATATTTAGCCGGAAGCTTCCAGGTAGTCTCTACTACCGTATCATTACGAAGATCTGTCTCCTCCAGGACATAAGCCGTATCTGCATTCAGCACCTCTTCCTGAAAGACGACTTCTGCCGAATCGGATGACTGCACCGATAGGTCGTCCGCCTGTTCCTGCCCATGACTGATTTCACCGGATACTTTCTGCCATCCGGCTTCCTGCTCTGACAGACTATTTGTTCCCAAGTTATCCTCTTTTCCCAGCTCTGCCTTTAATTCTTCCGGTACTGTAATACTCTCCTGGGGAACTACAAAATCTTCTTCCTGTTCTATCCCGGTACCGGAAATACCCGGATAGAAATAATTCACAAAGACAACGCCTCCCAGGAAGCCTGTCCCAAGCAGCAGGACAGGATATACAAAATAGATTCCGAAATATTTTAAAGCTTTCATAGCCTACCTCGCCAACAGGTGCATTTTTACCACCTTTTGGTATCAGTATTGGCTAATTTTCTTCATTTATACAACACGCATCCATTCTTTTAACTGATTTAAGATCCAGCCACCGGGAAGAATTTCCACTTCCTGTCTGCTGAAGCTGCGCAGCACGATAAGAATAGCCCAGTAAACAACGCTTCCCAGAATCAGCCCCAGGATCATGGTCACTGCATAACCAAGGTGTGGTGTCAGAAATCTTCCCACAAGGTACCAGATAATGCCGCAGACCAAGACCGCAAGACAGGGAATGCCGATCCAGTACATCAGATCCATTTTCGCCCGAAGCTGTCTGAACACACACATGCCCGTAGCGATACACAGCACCAGTAACGCTGCAATTCCAGCTATAACAAGGCCTTCTGCCTCACACTTCATGGGGCCGAAGCAGATTACGGTTCCTATCACAAAAACAATTACATAAATACCTAATGCACCGATTACATGATAAGTCTTGCCATTATATATAAGAACCCTGCAAAACAGAATGGACAATACTGCCAGAACTACTGCCGCTGCTCCTTTTTGCATGAAAGAGGTAAGAATCAGTGCACTCTCGGCATCCGCAGCAAGCACAAAGCTGATCTGCTTTGCCATCAGCGTCATGAAAAGCGATGCAAATAATCCCAGAATGATAGTCATATGGAAACCGGCTCCGAAAATATCCTTGGCGTATTTCTGCTCTCCTTTGCGGACGGCAGATGCTGTTCTTGCAGCAAGGGAATGCAGAATACTGCTGATAATAAGCACCGGTACTGCACAGCCTGCCAGATATCCTCCCACATATATTCCATAATTATACGATGATGCATAGATGTCTTCTACGGATCTCTGATACAGGATGCATCCAATACCTACAGGCAGAAAAGCCAGCACATCCATAAGCAGTGCCGGTCCCATGGAACTGTAAAGACTTCCTACAGCCCCAAAGAAAGTTTCCGTCTTCTTAAGCCCCTCTTCCTGTTTCTTCTTCGTTTTGCCGCTTGCCAGATAAACGATTGCAATAAATAAAAGTACAAGCACTTCCGTCAATGCCACCCCGACTGCCATTCCGGCAGCTCCATACATGGACGGCATCGAATCATTCAGCAAAAGTAATGACACTTTTTCTCCATAGTTCTTCAAAAGTCTGACGAACAGGCATCCAAATCCCAGATATAATATCCGGCGAAGTAAGTCCACCGCCAGAGAAGGCAGTAAGTTTCCTTTTCCCTGAAAATATCCCAACAATACGCCTGTCAGCACTCTCAGTGCCAATGCCGGTGCCAGAATCCGCATTGCTAACATTGCATACGGCATCCGGAATACTTTCTCTGCTAAAATATCTGCAGCAAGAAATAATAAAAGTCCGCCAAGTATACCTAAGATTGTCTGGAAAATCAATACACTGATCCGGGTCGTCCCGGCATTTTTATATTGTCCCCTCGCGCTTCTTCCCCTTAACAGCCGCCCGAGAGCATCCGGTACGCGCTCAGCCAGAAAACTCAGCACAAAAGCCAGACATTCTGCAGCAACCGCAAAATAGGCAATTCCATGATATCCGATCCATCTGCCAAGCAGCAGCCAGGTAACGATCCCCAGCAGACTGATGATTGCATGGATCTGCTTTTTTCTCACTTCCACCTGATTCATCCGTAACTCCCTTAATCCTCTCTTGTAATCCCAAGACCACTTAAGATCTGCTCCTGTTTTGCTTCCATGACAGCTGCTTCTTCCGGCTCCATATGATCATATCCGCTCAAATGCAGCATACTGTGTGCTACCAGGAAAGCAAACTCTCTTTTCTGGCTATGACCGTAACTCTCTGCCTGTTCTGCTACTTTTTCCACTGAGATAATGATATCTCCTAAAATCAGTTCTCCGCTGTCCGGGTCAAAATAGTCAGCCTCTCTGTCTTCATCAATTTCAAAATCTCCCGGTTCTGCAAAATCCAGATTCGGAAAAGAAAGTACATCCGTCTCCCGGTCGATCTGCCGATACTCCCTGTTATATTCATGAATTCCTTCGTTATCGGTCAGCAGTACATTCAGCTCCACTTCGTAGGGACACTGTTCTGCATCCAAAACTGCCAGAGCCACCTTTTCTACGATTTCCTCCACATTAAAAGGAAAGGTTACATCCGTTTCATTCTCTACATAAAAGGTCATCTTTCGTCCTCCTCAACAATTCTGCTATCTTTCAATAAGCTTATCCTCTGTCAGATCTGCTGCGTCCGTATTTTTCGTGGGTACGTGTCTTCTCTTTCGCCTCATAGTCATCGTAAGCCTTAACGATCTTCTGTACCAGAGGATGACGTACTACATCCTTGCTTGTCAGATTACAGAAGGCAATATCATCAATTTTGCTTAAGACCCTTGTTGCTACATCCAAACCTGACTTTGTTCCTGCCGGTAAGTCTTTCTGGGAAGAGTCACCTGTAACCACCACCTTTGATCCGAAACCGATACGTGTCAGGAACATCTTCATCTGGGCCGGCGTGGTATTCTGAGCCTCATCCAGAATAATATAAGCATTATCCAGGGTACGTCCTCTCATATAAGCAAGCGGTGCCACTTCAATCAGACCTTTTTCCATATTTTTGGCAAAGCTCTCTGCTCCCATGATCTGATACAGTGCATCATACAGGGGACGCAGATACGGATCCACCTTACTCTGCAGATCTCCCGGCAAAAATCCCAGCTTTTCACCGGCCTCTATGGCAGGTCTGGTCAAAATAATGCGACTTACCTCATCGTTCTTAAAAGCCGTGATGGCCATAGCCATGGCAAGATACGTCTTACCTGTTCCTGCCGGTCCCAGGCCGAATACGATCATATTGTTGCGGATGGCATCTACATACTTCTTCTGTCCCAATGTCTTCGGTTTGATAGGTTTTCCGTTAATTGTATGACAGATCACATCACTGTCTATCTCTGTTATCACATTTTCCTGTTCTTCCATTCCCATAGTTATCGCGTAATCCACACTCTGCTCCTCTATCTCGTTGCCCCGGCGGGAAATCTCTGTCAACTGTTCCAAAATACTTTTTACCTTACGAACATTCCGTTCTTCTCCGGTAATGGTCACACTGCCATTTCTGTCTACCACCATTACCTGGAAATCCCGCTCCAGTTTCTTCAGATATGCGTCCTGCATACCGAATATCTTCTGCATATGTTCGCCGGGTATTATCATTTTTTCAGATATTTCACTCATTTTATATCTACTCCACTGCATCAGCCTCTGCCACAGGCTGGTTCTCTTCCATAACGGTATCAACCTTTTCTCCTGCCAACTCTTCTACTGTCAGATTAGCAGATAAAATCCATTGTTCGCTATCATTATCTATTCTAACATCTTTTTCAATAATGTGTACCCCTTTTTCCTCTAAATCTGAAAAAAATTTATTGATTTTTTGAATCAGAAGTTCTTTGGCCTGTGTGTTGGTATATTTATACTCCACATTCTGGTACTCCCGATATGTAATACTGCCCCAGAGAACGGGTATGGAAAGTTTTTCAAATACAATCGGTGTCATTTCCCGGATGATACTGTCGTAAACCAGGAACGGCTTTTCTTCCGTAAGCTTCAACTCCTGATCGCCAAATCTGACAAAATATCTTGTTTTCTGCCTGCCGGTATACTCTTTTTTGATATAGACAAAAGGAAGTGTCTCCTGATGAGTCATCTCATGCCTGATATAAATGTCTGCATCGGAAGTCACATATTGATATTCCCGTACTGTTGCGTCTTCATTATAAATAGGCACCTTTCCCTCAACCAGAACGGTATCTTTCGTCACCGCATCGCCAATAGCCACCTTAGGTACCCCTCTCCTGACGATCATGGACACAATGGTCCCGTCATATTGGGAGATCAGGTCTTTTCCCCCTTCGTCCTCGATAATCACAGGTTCCAGAGCCACGTCATTTTCCTTGATATCCACTATCAACTTGGTGCCATCCAGCTTGACCGAGGTCCACGTGACCACATTGAACTCCTTTCGGATAGCTTTCTCCAATTCCTCTATGTCCAGCTCACTTTTCTTCATTCCCACACATACATAATTACTTTTCAGGAAAGACAATATTACATCATCTGTAATCTGATAGTTACCGTTACACTGAATATCCCAGACAAATAAAGAAGATACCATCCAGAAAGCCACAGTGACAAACAATCCCAGACAAAATACTTTCCTTCCAAGGATTACAGGCACAAAAAAAGGTAGTCCCACTCTTTGTATAATGACTACCCTGGTCCCGGTCTTTCTTGCGATCGGCTTAAGCTGATAGAAAGCCTTCAGACTGATGCACATGGTATAGATGTCTCCATCTTTTACGATATCCCATAAAAGAATTTCTCTGTTGCTGCACAGATTCATAAATCGTTCCGGAGACGCGCCCCACACCCTGATACGGACATATCCCCTGATATATTTTAATAATGCTACCATGCCTGCTCCTTTCATACATATCTGACACAGGTGATACATCCGCTTATTTTCATGTCTTCGTTAGTGTAATAATCAATGGAAAGCCTGCTTCCCTCAAAACATACCTGACAAGTCTTCGCCTGCAGCAAAATAGTAGTGCCTGTATACTCCAGGATGCCCTTATAATTCTCTATCCAGGCTTCACTATTTCCTGTCAAAGTCACACGCAATGCGCCCAGACAGACATCCTTGGGAAGCTGAAGCGATTCCACTATTGATTCTTTTTTCCTGTTTATATTTGATTTTTTCATATTCTATTTTATGAATTTAGGGGTAAAGAAATGACTGAAGCTTGTGGCTTTTTAGATTTTTTCGCGACATATTAAATTTTCAATTTAGCTGCTTTTTCACCTCAAATGGCAGGCCATAGACAAATAGAACTTTTTGATTTTCAAGATACTCCTTATATAGCTTCGCTGCGTTAGTCAATACTTTAATTACTTTTTTCTTATCCATAATCCTCCCTATCAAATTTAAAAAGGAGATGTACCTGCCGCAGCAGGAAGCACCTCCTTTTAGTGGTTGATTTTTCCGTTGTCTGCCAACCTCCGGCACCTATGTCCGGATAACATATCAGATTTTTCCGTTGTCTACCAACCTCCGGCACCTGTGTCCGGATAACGTATCAGATTTTAGGTGTCAACCCACCGCTGATTCACAGCTTCTTTCTATAGCAATCTTACACTATAAGACACTTTTTTGCAAGAACTTTTTAGTGCCTATATTATTCTATGCAAATCTAACTTAATCTTACTCTATCGCTCCATAATTGTTTTAATTAATGTCGGCTTCTGAACCGCATCTTGTGAAAAGCTATAAGCCCCCAGAAACCTTTTCTCCGCCTCAGCTGCTTTCTTCTCATCATTGGCATGAATCCAGGCCAAAGTCTCACCTTTATGCATATAATCGCCAACTTTAGAAGTGAGGACAAGGCCAACGGACAGATCAATTATCGATTCTTTCGTCTCTCTTCCTCCACCAAGTATCAATGATGCAATCCCCACTTCATCACAGGTGATGTGAGAAATATAGCCATCGCAGGGAGCATTCACAGGACGAACGATAGATGCCTTAGGCAGCAGTTCAGTATCATAGACTGCTCTCACATCGCCTCCCTGAGCCTCCACAAATTCAGCCAGTTTTTTCAAAGCGCTGCCGTCCTCTATGGTTTTCTGTAACAGCTTTCTTGCTTCTTCACGGCACTTAGCCTTTCCGCCGGCCATCAGCATACAACTGCCCAATGTCAGGCACAGTTCCAGAAAGTCTTCCGGTCCTTTACCTGATAAGGTATCGATAGCTTCTTTTACTTCCAATGCATTGCCCACGGCAAAGCCCAACGGCTGGTCCATATCAGATACCACTGCTATCGTACGCCTGCCTGCATGTGTGCCGATGCGCACCATTTCATCAGCCAGAGCCAAAGCATCATTCTCTTCTTTCATGAAAGCGCCGCTGCCGGTCTTCACATCCAACACAATGGCATCTGCCCCTGCAGCCAGCTTCTTACTCATGATAGAGCTGGCAATAAGCGACAAATTATCTACGGTAGCAGTCACATCCCGAAGCGCATATAACTTTTTATCCGCCGGAGCCAGATCGGCTGTCTGGCCCATAATTGCAATACCGATTCGGTTCACCTGACTGATGAACTGCTCAGAAGTCAGGCTGGTGCTGAATCCGGGAAAGCTTTCCAACTTATCGATAGTCCCTCCCGTATGTCCGAGTCCCCTGCCGCTCATCTTAGCTACCGGAATGCCACAGGCAGCCACCATAGGTGTCAGCGCCAGAGAGGTCTTATCGCCTACTCCACCGGTACTGTGCTTATCGACTTTGATTCCGGAGATAGCTGACAGATCCAGCATATCGCCGCTTTCAGCCATAGCCTGAGTAAGCTCGGCTGTCTCTTTTCTCGTCATCTTCTGAAAATAAATAGCCATCATAAGTGCCGAAGCCTGATAATCTTTGATTTCTCCTCTGGTATATCCTTCGATAAAAAAACGCATTTCTTCCCTGCTCAGCTCTCCCCCGTTTCTTTTCTTCATGATAATATCGTACATTCTCATATTTTCAGCACATCCTTTCCATTATCAGACTTATCTTACTTATAGCCTATCAGTTCTGAAAATATTCGTCAACTATTTTAATTTGCAATTCCCTACTTATTTATGATACGGCTCCCCGCTGATAATACGGTATGCCCTGTAAATTTGTTCACAGAGAATCACTCTCATCAGCTGGTGAGGGAATGTCATATCAGAAAAGCTGATACCCTGATTCGATCGTTTCAGTACAGAAGAATGCAGTCCCAGGGAACCGCCTATCACAAATGCTATATGGCTTTTCCCACTGACTGCTGCCTGTTCCAGCATTCCGGCAAAGCTCTCTGAAGTGTATTTCTTCCCAAGAATTTCCAATGTACACACATACACATCATCCTTAATCTTGGCTAAAATGCGCTCTGCTTCTTTTAACTTAATCTGTTCCTCTTCTGCAGCAGATGCTTTATCCGGTGTCTTTTCATCCGCTACTTCCACAATCTCCAGCTTACAATATTTGCCGAGACGCTTGGCGTACTCGTCAATCGCGTCCCGGTAAAATTTTTCTTTTATTTTGCCTACACAGATAATTGAAATTCTCATTTTACAAGTTATGCAAGAGCCTTTCTCTTATTTGTTGCTCAGGAATTCATCAATACCTTTAGCTGCTGCTTTACCTGCGCCCATTGCCAGAATAACAGTTGCGGCACCGGTTACAGCGTCTCCGCCGGCATAAACGCCTTCTTTGGAGGTCTTGCCGTTTACTTCATCAGCAACGATACATTTCCACTTGTTGACTTCCAGACCTTCTGTGGTAGAAGAAATCAGCGGGTTAGGAGAAGTACCGAGGGACATGATAACAGTATCCAGCTCCATAACAAATTCGGAATCAGGAATCACTACAGGACGTCTTCTTCCGGAGGCATCCGGCTCGCCCAGTTCCATCTTCACACACTTCATGCCGGTTACCCAGCCCTTCTCGTCTGCAAGAATCTCGGTAGGATTGGTCAGCAGATCGAAGATGATACCTTCTTCTTTAGCATGATGTACTTCTTCTACTCTGGCAGGGAGCTCTTCTTCACTTCTTCTGTAAACGATATGTACCTCAGCGCCCAGTCTCAGAGCAGTTCTTGCTGCATCCATTGCTACGTTACCGCCGCCTACAACAGCAACTTTCTTACCATGCATGATAGGGGTATTGGAGTTCGGATCAAAGGATTTCATCAGGTTGCTTCTGGTCAGGTACTCATTTGCAGAGAAAACACCGTTGGAGTTCTCTCCGGGAATTCCCATGAATTTAGGAAGACCCGCACCGGAACCGATAAATACTGCATCAAAACCTTCTTCCTCGATCAGCTGATCAATAGTTACAGACTTACCGATTACTACGTTGGTCTCAATCTTAACACCGAGAGATTTTACATTCTCGATTTCCTTTGCCACAACTGCTTTCTTAGGCAGACGGAATTCAGGAATACCGTATACCAGAACGCCGCCGGCTTCATGCAGCGCTTCAAAAATGGTAACATCATAGCCCATCTTCGCCAGATCACCTGCACAGGTCAGACCTGCAGGGCCGGAGCCGATCACTGCTACTTTCTTTCCTTTCTTCTCGGTAGCACCCTGAGGTACAATACCGTTTTCTCTTGCCCAATCAGCAACAAATCTTTCCAGCTTACCGATAGATACCGGTTCACCTTTGATACCACGGATACATTTGCCTTCACACTGGCTCTCCTGAGGGCATACACGACCACAGACAGCAGGCAAAGCACTGGCCTGACTGATCACCTGATATGCTTCTTCAATCTTTCCTTCTTTTACTTTAGAGATAAATCCCGGAATATCGATTGATACTGGACATCCCTTTACACACTGCGCATTTTTACAGGTGATACATCTGCTTGCTTCACACATAGCTTCTTCCAGATTGTAACCCAGGCATACTTCCTCAAAATTCTTTGCACGTACCTGAGGGTCCTGTTCGCGGACCGGCACTTTCTTTAAAACGTCCATCTTATCCTCCACTTATCTATCTGAAATTTGATATGACTTTCGATTATTCGCAATGACCGCATCCGCCGTGATGGGTATCGCCTTCTTCCATTTTCAGGACAGCTCTTCCCTCATCAGTCTTATACATCTGCTGACGTCTCATCGCTTCATCAAAGTTTACTTTATGGCCGTCAAATTCAGGACCATCTACGCAGGCAAATTTTACTTCACCGCCTACGGATACACGGCAGGCACCACACATACCGGTTCCGTCTACCATGATAGGATTCAAGCTGACAATTGTAGGAATCTTCAGTTCCTTAGTCAACAGGCACACGAATTTCATCATGATCATGGGACCGATGGCGATACATACATCGTACTGCTTACCTTCTGCTACAAGATCCTTGATAACCTGTGTTACCATACCGCTTCTGCCATAAGAACCATCATCAGTAGTTACATACAGGTTGCCTGCTACAGCTTCCATTTCTTTTTCCAGAATCAACAGATCCTTGGTCTTGCTTCCTACGATAACATCGGCAGCTACGCCATGCTCATGCAGCCATTTTACCTGAGGATATACGGGCGCAGCACCTACACCACCTGCAACGAACAGAATCTTCTTCTGTTTCAGTGCTTCCGGCTCTTCCTTTACAAGCTCAGAAGGACATCCTAAAGGTCCGACGAAATCATGGAAGCTGTCTCCTTCTTTCAGGTGAGCCATCATTTTGGTGCCTGCACCTACTGTCTGGAATACAATGGTAACAGTACCCGCTTCTCTGTCATAATCACAGATTGTAAGGGGAATTCTCTCACCTTCTTCATCCATTCTGACAATAACAAATTGTCCCGGTTCACAGTGCTTTGCCACTCTTGAAGCTTCCACTTCCATCAGGTAAATGTTTGTGGTCAGCTCTTTTGCTTTTACAATCTTATACATAACACACCTCTCTTATCCCTCTTGTGGGGAATCTATTAAAATTTCAACTATAGAATAGTTGTTATTTCCATCTATTGTCAATTTGAAACATCTTTTCTCGTTGACGCTTACTGCATAATAACTGCCTGTCTTACTTTTCACACCTTTATCATCCATGAAGATTTCGGCGATTACGTAGAAATCGCCTTGTCCTTCTATACTCATCACATACTGATATTCATAGAGATATCTGGCAGACGATTCCGTAGAGTAATTACCTTCTGCATTATATATCTTCTGCTGCATCAGCATGCATTCTACAACCAGTGCTTCCGCTTCCTCCACAGACACCATAGTTTCCAGTTTCAGATAATATCTTCGTTCTGCCACAAGTCCCCGATTTCCGTCTTCATCCACATAAGCGAAATTATAGACACTCCTGCCCAAAGGCATCGGAATCGGCCCGGTATACAAAGTAGAATGCAGATTAGGCTGTGTGCCGTCCGTGGTGTAGTAAACATCTCTGTCATCTTCTTCCAGAACTTCTATCATCATAGGTATATAATAAGTTCCGCTGATGACACTGATATTCGGAGCATCTTCCATTTCTATGTCCACATTGTAGGTCTTGGATACTACCTCACTGTAAACACCATATTCATTGACTGCCACGGCCTTGATCACGGTATCCGGCTCAGCGATAAGGATAGGTGCTGTGTACAAATTACTGCTGCTGTCCGGCTCACTGCCGTCTATTGTGTAATAAATCCTGCCAATTGTATCTGATGAAAGCTTCAGAGGTACTGCCTTATCATAATCGCCCTCTTCGTAACTGAATCTGGGTGGTGCCGCAAGATAAGCCTGATAAGCAGTCCTGATCGCTGTATTCTCACTGAGCAGCAGAATTTCATTAATGGAATCATATTCTTCCCGCGCCTTATAGATAGCAATCAGTTTTCCGTATGCCTTATCCAGCTGTTCCTGAGTGCTGGATGGATTACGGATAATCTCCCTCAACAGATATTCATATTCTATCTTATTCCCTCTCTGCATGTAGGCCTCTGCCAAAGAGAATATAACTTCTATATCACTATTGTCCAGTTCCAGGGCCCGTAAATAATACGTTATTGCTTCACTATACTGCTTCTTTGACATGCAGGAAACTGCACACTTCATCTGGTAATCATAAGAATAATGATGCCAGACACAAATACCTGCCAACAGTACTGCCATCAAAAGTCCTACACAACATACGCTGAAAGCAATCCTTAGAAATCGTCTGCTATTATTTCCAGCCATTATCATAGAGCCTTTTTTCCTGTCAGCTTCACAATCGTTTTCTTTATCAATATGATCCGGAAAAAGGTCTCCTCCGCTGGCATCTTCCGCAATATATTCAATTGATTCTAAAATATTCTTTTCCAGCTCCGGGTCATAATCAGGTACGATATGGATATCGCAGCCGCATTTCTCACAATACCAGGAATCCTCCGGCAAGTCTGCTCCACAATTTGGACATTTCATACAAACTCCTACATCTTTTGCAGAGACACGCTTTCTACACAATTGTGCATCAGCATTGCGATCGTCATAGGACCCACGCCTCCGGGTACCGGAGTAATTGCACTGCACTTAGGTGCCACACTGTCGTAATCAACGTCTCCACACAACTTATTATCTTCGTTACGATGAATTCCCACATCAATTACAACTGCGCCCTCTTTTACATAATCTGCTGTAATCATTTTAGGCTTTCCAACAGCAGCCACCAGAATATCTGCTCTTCTGGTAATTTCTTTCAGATCTCTGGTCCTGCTGTGTGCAACAGTCACTGTCCCGTTCTCACGAAGCAGCAAAAGTGCCATGGGCTTGCCCACAACATTACTGCGGCCGACCACTACACATTCTTTCCCGGCAATCTCAATACCCAAACGCTTCAAAAGCTGAATGATACCTGCCGGTGTACAGGATACAAATCCCGGCTTACCGATACACAATGCACCTACATTCTGCGGATGAAAGCCATCCACATCTTTGAGCGGGCTGATGCTGTCGAGAACTTTTTCCTCATCGATATGTCCGGGCAAAGGAAGCTGTACCAGTATCCCGTTTACATCCTGTCTGCCATTTAATTCTTCGATCAATCCGAGAAGGACTTCTTCCGTCGTTTCCTCCGGTAATTCATAGCTTAAAGACCGGATTCCGATATATTCACAGGCTTTCTTTTTATTCCTTACATAGACACTGGAAGCAGGGTCATTTCCCACCTGAATTACAGCAAGTGTAACTTCTGTTCCCTGTGCCTTTAAAGCTGCTACTTTTTCTTTCAATTCATCCTTTATCCGGGCAGATATCTGCTTTCCGTCAATCACTTGTGTCATATCTGTCTCCCTTTTAGTTGTTCTGATCAATCTCTTCTTAAGGCTTTCAAATTAGAATAAACCTACAATCATACCGTTATCATCCACATCAATACCATATGCTGCAGGCTGCTTGGATAAACCGGGCATGGTCACAACACTACCGGTAAGAACGACTACGAAACCGGCACCGGCTGATACATATACTTCTCTGACATTCATCTCGAAACCTTCCGGTCTTCCCAACAGTGCAGGATCGTCAGACAGGGAATACTGTGTCTTAGCCATACATACTGGAAGACTGCCAAAGCCCATCTGTTCGATCTTAGCAAGCTGTTTTGCGGCTGCAGGAGCAAAATTCACACTGCCTGCTCCATAAATTTCCTTAGCCACGGTAGTGATTTTCTCTTTCAGGCTCAGCCCATCTTCATATAAAACATGGAAATTGCTTTCTTTCTTCTCAATGGTTTCAAGAACCTTTTCAGCAAGAGCGATACCGCCTTCTCCGCCTTTCTCCCATACTTCGGAAAGTGCAAATTCACAATTTCTGTCTTCACAGAACTGTCTTACAAAAGCAACTTCTTCCTCGGTGTCCGTGATAAAGGAATTCAATGTAACAACTACAGGTACACCGAATTTCTGCAGGTTCTCAATATGTTTCTCCAGATTAACGATACCTTTCTTCAACGCATCCAGATTAGGTACAGACAGATCTGCCTTAGCCACACCGCCATTGTACTTCAGGGCTCTGATAGTAGCCACCAATACCGTTGCAGCGGGCTTTAATCCTGCCATACGACACTTAATATCATAGAATTTCTCTGCACCCAGATCTGCACCGAAACCGGCCTCAGTGATACAATAATCTGCCATTTTCAGCGCTGTCTTGGTAGCTCTTACAGAGTTACAGCCATGTGCAATGTTAGCAAAGGGGCCACCATGAACAAGGGCAGGTGTATGCTCCAGTGTCTGAATCAGATTAGGTTTTAATGCATCCTTTAACAGTGCTGCCATAGCGCCTACTGCTTTCAGATCACCTGCTGTCACAGGCTCGCCGGCATAATTATAAGCAACTACAATTCTGGATAATCTTTCCTTTAAATCCTTCATGTCATCAGCAAGACAGAGAATGGCCATGATTTCACTGGCTACCGTAATGACGAAATGGTCTTCTCTTACCACGCCGTCCATCTTATTTCCCAGACCTACCACGATATTACGCAGTACTCTGTCGTTCATATCCATGCAACGCTTCCATACAATCTGTCTTGTGTCAATCTGCAATTCATTGCCCTGCTGGATATGATTGTCCAAAAGTGCTGCAAGCAAGTTGTTAGCAGAAGTAATGGCATGGAAATCTCCCGTAAAATGCAGGTTTAAATCTTCCATAGGTACTACCTGAGCATATCCGCCGCCGGATGCACCACCTTTAATACCGAAACAAGGTCCTAAAGAAGGCTCTCTTAAAGCAATTACAGCTTTCTTACCCAGTTTTGCGAAAGCCTGACCAAGTCCTACACTTGTGGTGGTCTTACCTTCTCCTGCAGGAGTCGGGTTAATAGCGGTTACCAGAATCAGCTTTCCGTCCGGGTTATCTTTGATCTTCTTCATATACTCATCTGAAATCTTAGCCTTATATCTGCCGTAAAGCTCCATCTCATCGGGTTCGATCCCAAGTCTGGCAGCTACCTCGGTAATTGGCTCCATCACCGCTTCCTGTGCAATTTGAATATCTGTTTTCATCATCTTCTCCTCCTATATATGGCTTTTATCATCAGATTTCTTCTAATAATTGTTCAAACTGTTCCATACTCATCAATACTTTACGTGGTTTCGTACCTTCTTCTTCTCCTACGACACCATATTCTGCAAGCTGATCCATGATTCTGGCCGCACGATTAAATCCAATCTTGAATATTCTCTGCAGCATGCCGATAGATGCCTTATCTTTATCGATGATGAATCTTCCTGCTTCTGCAAAATATTCATCTCTCTCATCGGCTGCGGAACTGCCAGAACCGTCTGAACTGCCGCTTCCTATATTCCTGATCTTCTCTTCTATATCTTCCGCGTAGACATTGCCGATTGCCTGATTCTTCAGGAAATCTACTACATCTGATACTTCCTTATCCGATACGAAAGCCCCCTGAATACGGGCCGGTTTGGAATAGCCCTGGGGATAAAACAGCATGTCGCCTTTTCCTAAAAGCTTCTCAGCACCGTTCATATCAAGAATGGTACGGGAATCCACACCGCTGGATACGGAAAATGCCACACGGCTGGGCATATTCGCTTTGATCAGACCGGTGATTACATCTACGCTGGGTCTCTGTGTAGCGATGATCAGATGAATTCCTGCCGCTCTCGCAAGCTGTGCCAGTCGACAGATTGATTCTTCCACTTCTCCCGGAGATACCATCATCAAGTCAGCCAACTCATCTACGATAATTACGATCTGAGGCATCTTGGCGGGAGCATCATCCTGGCCTTTCTCCCTCATCTCTTCTACTTTCTTATTATATCCTTTCAGGTCACGCACATTAAAGTCTGCGAACTTTTTATATCGCTCCGTCATCTCGGATACACCCCAGTGAAGGGCTGCGGATGCCTTCTTGGGATCCGTCACAACCGGAATGAGAAGGTGGGGAATACCGTTATAGACACTCAGTTCTACAACTTTCGGATCCACCATGATCAGCTTTACATCATCGGGATGTGCCTTATATAGGATACTCATAATCAATGTATTGATACATACCGATTTACCGGAACCTGTGGCACCTGCAATCAGCATATGAGGCATCTTGGCAATATCCGCCACGACCACTTGACCCGCAATATCCTTACCTACTGCAAAAGCCAGATTGGACGGAAAATCTCTGAACTGGCTGCTCTCTAACAGGTCTCTTAAAGCAACCGGTGTATTTTCCTTATTAGGTACCTCGATACCAATAGCAGCTTTACCTGGAATCGGCGCTTCGATACGGATATCCGTAGCCGCCAGATTCAATTTGATGTCATCAGCCAGATTTACGATTTTGCTTACTTTCACGCCCTGTTCCGGCTGAAGCTCATACCTGGTAACACTGGGGCCCTGGCTGATATCGGTGATGGTTACCTTGACGCCGAATGTGTTCAACGTCTGCTGCAGCCTAATAGCAGTCTCTTTCAGTTCCCTCGTAGAATCTGCATTGGCAGGAACTCCTTTTTGTAATCTGGACAAAGGCGGGAATATATATTTCCTGGGCGCCTTATTCTGCATCTCCTTTCGGATTTCAGCCTCAGCAGAACCTACATCCTCCGAATCGGACCGCTCTGCATTTTCTGCGGGCCTAGCCACCGGCCTGGGCCTTTCTGTGGCTTCACTATGTACTCTGATAGCCTGAGCTTCATGATCCAGGAGAGACTCCTCTTTCTGCTTTTCCTTTCCATTCTCAGGCATTCTCACTTCTTCCGACTGCCTGAACCGTTCCGCCGGTTTTACTTCTTCCTCCGCTCTTGTCTGCCCCGCGGCTCTCGTCTGGCCTGTCGGCCTTATTTCTTCTGCGGATCTGATTTCTGCTGTCTGCTTCTGTCCGGCTTCCTCCATGGTCATCTGTCTCGCCGATCTGATCTGAATCCTGTCAAAATCAAATGCAGGCTCCTGATAAACCGATGTCTTTTCTTCCTGATAATAAGGAGCTCCTTCACTCTCATCCTCGCTGACAGCATGAAGTTCATACGCTTCCCGTCTTGCATCATCCAAATCTTCCAGAGTAATCTCATGGATATCATCCCTGCGATTCGTTTTCGGTCTCTCCAAAGCTGTATTAAACATGACACCGGTGGCTTTCTTGTCCATTCTCAGTATCTTTTCATTTTCTTTGATCTCAGCTTTCAGCTTACGGTCTTCTTCCCGCTTCTTCTGCTCTTCGGCACGTCTGATCCTGGACTCTTCCAGCTCTTCCCGCCGCTTCTCTGCTCTTAAAGCCTGTTCTTCTCTGCGGATCTGATTGCGTTCCTCCTGCTCCTCCCGGCGGACCTGCGCCATTTCCCGTCTATACTCAGCGTCTTCTCTTGTCCTCTGCCGGATTCTGGAACCGCTTTCCCTCATTCCCCTGATCAGAGACTTCTCTGTCAATAAAATAATACTGATCAGTGAACAGAGGGCCACTACCAATATTGTTCCGATTGTTTCCAGATATTGCTGCAGCAGGAAACTTACGCTTCCGGCGATACAGCCGCCGCCATTTTTCTCCTGGAGACTGATCTCGTACAATTTCTTAATATCATATTCTGTCAAATCGGCAGCAGTCCCGGATATCAGGTCAAATATAATACCCAACATAAGAAAAAGCACTGCACCGGCTATTATCTTACGAACCGCCGTAGGATTTCCTTCATTAGCAAACCAGAATGCCGTTCCTGCAAATAGTATCACCGGAACAATGTATGCTGTAAAACCGAATAATCCAAACATGACGCCGCTGATCGTATTACCTACAGGGCCTATGATACCGAAATTACACAGAAACAGGAATACCATTGCCACAAATAATACGATCAAACCGATCTCATGAAACATTTCACTGTCTCTGGCAGCCTGTTTCGCTGTATTCTTCTTTTTGGCGGCAGATGATTTTCCTGTTGTACTGCGCTTTGCAGGCTTTCTCTGCGTCGTATTCTTTTTGGAAGACGATGTCTTTTTGCCTGATGTTGATGCCATACCATCCTACCCCTTGTCTTCTTGATAAATTTATGTCAAATAATAGTATAACATTTTTCCTGCAACTTGTCACCCTTTTTCAAATCATTTTTCATCTATCATCTGGTAACAGTTCAGACAACCCTATACATAGGCGCAAAATCATGCTCGCATGATTTTGCGCTTACGTATAGGGTTGTACTGAGCGCCAGATCATGAGCAAAAATAGTCGCGAAGCGACGGAGAGCGCCGCAGGCGCGATTTTGCGAATGGTGCGTCTGAACTGTTACATCATCTGATGAAGTTTGGAAAGCGCTTTATCAATTCCTCCTACTTCATCAATGATGCCGTGCTTTACAGTCTCTTCCCCCACTAATATGGTTCCCACATCCTTGGTCAGTACACCTGTCTCCATCATCAGTCCCTCCAGATGCTCCTGGCTGATTTTGCAGTGGCTGCATACAAACCCGGTAATACGGTCCTGAATCTGCTTAAAGTAATCAAATGTCTGTGGAACTCCAATCACCATACCGTTCATTCTCACAGGATGAATCACCATGGTACCGGTTGGTACAATGTAAGAATAATCGGTACTGACAGCGATGGGCACACCAATAGAATGGCTGCCGCCAAGCACAAGGGATACAGTCGGCTTACTTAAGGATGCCAACATCTCCGCTATGGCAAGTCCTGCTTCCACATCTCCGCCCATCGTATTTAGCAGTACCAGCACACCTTTAATCTCGCTGCTGTCTTCTATCGCTGCCAGCTGAGGCAGGATATGCTCATATTTCGTGGTTTTTGAATTGTTGGAAAGATTGTCATGCCCTTCAATCTCACCGATAATCGTAAGAAGATGAATATTCTGCTTCTGGCTGTTATTATCAAGTGTAAGCTGCCCGGTCTTCTCTACTCTCTTATCTGCCTGTTCCTGCTCATCAATTTTTTCCTGCTTATTTTCTTTATCCGCCATATTATCTCTCCTGTTTTCTCAGAATCTAAAAGGCCTGCACAGCAGGCCTTCTTATTGTTACCGAAATCCGTCATTTCATTCTGAGTCAGGAGTTTCTTTCGCTATGAAATATCGTAATCATCATTCTCATCCACTTCAATGTCATAATGCATCATATCTTCTTCAGGAAGGAAACCATATTCCATGGTTTTCCTGACATGCTTCTTAGGCATGGGAAGTGGATTTTGGATCAATTTTATCTTTGGGGGCTCTCCCAGATCCATAAATTCCATATCACCGGGTACCTTTTCTTCCATCTGCATTGTCTCTTCTATCTGCATTCTCTCTTCCATCTGCACTTCTTCCTTTGGCAATGATTCTTTCTTATGTATGATTCCTTCCTCCTGCAGAGATTCCGTTTCACTGGGTATCTGTTCCTCCTCTGCCATTTCAAAGGAAAAACTTTCGGAGATACCGATTCCACCCAGGACAGAAGCCACATAAGTCATGATAGCAAAAGAATTCAGCTGTGCCGAAGGAATATGTAAGTATTCCAGAACACAAAGCAGCAGACCCGCGCCAATCCATGGAGAAAGCTTCTCAGTTTTTCTGTGAGCCGGATAAGCAAAAGATGCAAATACCATTCCACAATATAACAAAACAGATGCATTCCATCCGTCCTCTTTCATCCAGAATAACGGATCATGTCCTTTTACAGCGTAGAAACGGATTAAATCATTCCATACATCGATAATACTTTTCCCACAGGAATATCCATATAAAGCCAGATATCCGGCAAAGAAAAGCACTGCAGCACCAATCAGCACACCAAGTCCAAGCCAGACATTTGCACATTTCTTCCTGCTCTTAAACCTGTTCATCCATAATGCGCTGACAGCCATGACAGGCAAAGTCAATCCACTGACATCAAGATAACATACAAATGCAATCCATGCCCCCGAAAATACCAGAATAATGACATCATATGGCGATTCCATTTCTCCCTCGGCATACCTGCTCAGGAAAGAAGCAACGCATACCAGACCGATTGCATAGGCACATAAATACATCATATCAGGAGAATAAGTCAACCCTCTCAAAATCTCCGAAGGCAGTAACATGATCGCTGCCAGAAAAGTCAGCCCGGCTGCTCCGGTGCCAATCTGACAGACAGCAAGATACAATAAAATCGCAGCAATAGCCTGCAGCGCAATCTGCAGCCAGATACCTGCCATCCACTTATTCCCCACCAGCAGAAAAAGCCCTCTCAAAAGATGCAGATACACATAAGTTCCGCCATGTACCATCTGCGGTATAGAGCCTCCCTCCGCCACCTGTGCCATATCAAAATAGGCAGCTTCTTCACCGGCATATTGAATGTTATAAATCCTGATACCGATTCCGGCTGCGAGAATTCCGACAAATAAGATTCCCTCAAGCACCGCCATTACAACTGACGGCACAGGCTTTATCCGCCCGTTCAGGATCTTTCCTGTCACTCTGATCAGGCAAAACAGTAACAGCAAGATCAGCCATACTCCGATACCGGACATGATACAGATGCTTTCTGTATATCCCCATATCAGAAAAGTATCATAAAAATAATATATGAGGGCTGCACTGCTCCCCAGCAGAAATGCAGCCCATAAAATCATACTTAAACCATTCTTCTTCCAACTCATCTTATCCTGCTCTCATATGATACTCGTAAATAAGTTACAGGCAGAACCCTGAAAAGCTTTCGTATCTTCTTAAATTACGTAACAGTTCAGATGCGCCAACGTCCAGGGTTGTCTGAACTGTTACTAAATTACAGTACTTTCTCAATATTATATCTGGGTCTGTGCTTGACTTCAATATAAATCTTTCCGATATACTGTCCAACAAGTCCGATAGCCAGAAGCTGCAGGCCACCCAGGAACCAGATAGACAGAATCAGTGAAGTCCATCCCTGTACCACATGTCCGGTAAAATAAGAAATCAATGCATATACGGCAGCCAGCACGGAACATGCAATAATAAACAGTCCAAGTCCCAGAATCAGGCTGATGGGCTTGACGCTGAAAGAGGAAATACCGTTAAATGCAAGTGCAAGCATCTTTTTCAGAGGATACTTGGACTCTCCTGCCACTCTCTCTTTACGGTCATAATAGACGCTGTCAGTCTGATATCCGATCAGCGGCATCATTCCACGCAGGAACAGGTTGGTCTCTTTATACTGAGAAAACTGTTCTACTGCGCGTTTTGACATCAGTCGGAAATCCGCATGATTATATACTGTCTTTACTCCCATGGCAGCCATCACTTTATAAAAGGCCTGAGCTGTGGTTCTCTTAAAGAAAGTATCAGTCTTACGCTCTTTACGGACACCATATACAATATCGTTCCCGGCATGGAACTTGTCGATCATCTCTTCGATTACCGTTACATCATCCTGAAGATCGGCATCGATTGACACCGTCACATCGCTCATATCCTTGGCGGTAATAAGACCGGCAGTCAAAGCAAACTGATGTCCTACATTACCTGCCAGCTTTACCCCTCTTACCTGTACAGGGTGAGCCTGATGTTCTTCTTCGATCAGCTCCCAGGTACGGTCCTTACTGCCGTCGTTTACGAACAGGATAAAACTGTCCTCAGCAATTTTCCCTTTGGTGATCAGGTCATCCAGAGTACCTCTTAAGGCTTCCGATGCGATTTTTAAAACTTCCTCTTCATTATAACAGGGAACTACGATTGCAAGTCTATCCATGAAGCTCCTCCTATTTTAAATACTTTCCAATGCCTGCTCCAGATCGGCAATGATATCGTCTACGTGCTCAATTCCTACAGAGAAACGGATCAGATCAGGTGCAACGCCTGCTTCTACCAGCTGCTCATCGGACATCTGTCTGTGTGTATGACTTGCAGGATGAAGGACACATGTTCTGGCATCTGCCACATGAGTCACGATTGCAGCCAGTTTCAGCTTATCCATCATCACTTCAGCAGCTGCTCTTCCACCCTTAAGGCCAAAGGAGATAACACCGCAGGTACCGTTGGGCATATACTTCTGAGCCAGGTCATAATACTTGTTGCTCTTAAGACCGGGATAACATACCCATGCAACCTTGTCATGGCCTTCCAGATATTCAGCCACCTTCTGAGCATTATAACAATGTCTTTCCATGCGAAGAGGCAATGTCTCAAGGCCAACATTCAAAAGGAAAGCATTCTGTGGAGATTGTATGGAACCCAAGTCTCTCATCAGCTGTGAGGTAGCCTTGGTAATATAGGCAGCTTTGCCAAACTTCTTCGTATAAGTAATTCCATGATAAGATTCATCCGGAGTAGTGAGTCCGGGGAATTTATCGGCATATTTCTCCCAGTCAAAATTACCGGAATCTACAATGGCGCCGCCTACGCACATAGCATGACCATCCATGTACTTGGTGGTGGAATGAGTCACAATATCTGCGCCCCACTCAAATGGTCTGCAGTTGATCGGCGTAGCAAAGGTGTTGTCCACGATCAGAGGCACACCATGAGCATGAGCAGCTTTGGCAAACTTCTCAATGTCAAGTACTACAAGTGCAGGGTTGGCAATGGTCTCAGCTACCACACACTTAGTATTGGGACGGAAAGCCTTATTCAGCTCTTCCTCAGGCATATCCGGATCCACAACGGTGCACTCGATGCCCATCTTCTTCATGGTAACTGTCAGCAGATTAAAAGTACCGCCGTATACGGTAGAAGACATGATCACATGTCCGCCTGCTTCACAGATGTTAAATACTGCATAATAATTGGCAGCCTGTCCGGAACTTGTCAGCATGGCAGCCACGCCACCCTCCAGTTCACAGATCTTCTGTGCCACATAGTCATTGGTCGGATTCTGCAGTCTGGTGTAAAAATAACCGCTTTCTTCCAGATCGAACAATCTTCCCATCTGTTCTGAAGTCTCATACTTATAAGTTGTGCTCTGAATGATCGGAAGCACTCTGGGCTGTCCATTTGCCGGTTTCCATCCGGACTGAACACAGATTGTTTCCTGTTTCCACTGATTTGCCATCGTTACCATTCTCCTTTTGATTTATTCCAAGTGTAATTTTAATTATTCATCCCAGTTATGATATACTGCCTGTACATCATCATCGTCATCCAGAAGATCCAGAGTCCTCTGCAGATTCTTAACAGCAGTCTCATCGGTAAGTGATACATAATTCTGGGGAATCATGGTCACTTCAGCACTCATCATGGGAATACCTTCCTTCTCCAGTGCTTCTCTTACTGTATCAAAGCTGTCGGGATCGGTCAGCACTTCAAAGCTGTCCTCTTCTTCTGCAAAATCTTCTGCACCTGCATCCAATGCCATCATCATCAGATCATCTGCTTCCATATCACATTCTTCTTTGTCAATGATGATCTGACCTTTCTTATCGAACATGAAAGATACACAGCCGGGGGTACCTACATTACCCTGTCCCTTGGTAAATGCACTTCTTACATTTGCTGCAGTACGGTTCTTGTTATCGGTCAGCGCATCAACGATGATAGCAATACCGTTAGGACCGTAGCCTTCATAAGTAACATATTCATAGTTTACATTGCCGATATCACCGGCAGCCTTTTTAATACCACGTTCAATGGTATCATTGGGCATGTTATTGGCCTTAGCCTTAGCGATAACGGTAGCTAATTTAAAGTTATTGCTGGGGTCGGGACCGCCTTCTTTTACAGCTACAGCGATTTCTCTTCCGATAATGGTAAAGATTTTACCCTTAGCGGCATCGTTTTTTTCCTTTTTATGCTTAATGTTAGCAAATTTTGAATTTCCTGACATAGTAAATTACTCCTTTTTCTTCTATTTCCTATATTGTCCCACCTCAATCGGAACAATAAAATATCTTAAGTATCATAGCACTATTTGCCCGTTTCTTCAAGAGAGACTTTCTCAACTGTCTCTTCATCCGTTTCCTTCATTTCTTCCGGAAGCTTCGTCACCAGAACACTGGCGATCATTTTATTCTCCACCTTCAGAATCTTAAAGTGATATCCCTGCACCACTATCTCGAACTGCTCGTCCTCCTCAGGGATACGATCCAGCTTCGAGATCATGAAACCGTTCAAAGTCTCAAATTCCTCTTCTGCAAAAGAAATTCCGAACCTTTCTTCCAGTTCTTCCAAAGGTGTCTTTCCCTCGATGATATACTCATTCTCGCTCTTTTCTTCGATATATTCCGTATCCTCATCATATTCATCCATAATATTACCGACGATTTCTTCCAGGATATCTTCCATGGCCACCAGGCCGTCTGTCTGACCATACTCGTCAATAACAATGACCATCTGCAGCTTCCCGGACTGCATTTCCTTGAAAAGCTCATCGATATTCTTGGTCTGGGGCACGAAATGCGGCTCTCTTAAAAGCCCCCGTATCTCCTTGATCGGAAGCTCCATGTTCCCTTCCTCACGGTGGAATCTCATGGCGTCTTTCAGATGCAGGATACCGATGATGTGATCTATATTCTCTTCATAGACCGGGTAGCGGCTGTTATTTTCTGATAAAATAAAGGGAATCACATCTTTTAACAGCATATTGCCGTCCACGCCTATGATGCTGTTACGGTGCGTCATAATATCCTGGGCTTCCTTGTCACCATATTCAAAGATATTATTGATCATCTCTGCTTCGCTGGCCTGGATAACTCCCTGCTCATGTCCCTCATTGACCATGCTGATGATTTCTTCTTCCGTCACATCATTCTCATCATCGCCGCCATGAGCACCGAACAGGCGCAGTACCAGATTGGCTGTCACCGAGATCAGCCCTGTCAGGGGCGATAATACCGTAGTAAGAAAAAAGATAGGATTCACACAGGCATATGCCCATTTTTCGGGAACGCGTGCCGCAATCTTCTTCGGCAGCAGTACCCCAAAGGTAAGTAATATGTATAGAAGAATCACCATGGTAAGAACCATTGCGACTCCCGATATCACCTCCACAGGAACCTTCAGATTCTTCAGGTTGTTTTCAACCAGAAACCCCAGAGAACTGTCAATATTCTCTTTCCAGATTCCTACATAATATACTCCCATGATAACATTGATCAGGGATACGACCACCTGCAACGTGTTGACATATCTGGCCGGATTGCCGATTATCTTCACAAGCTTCTGAGATTTCTTATCCTTCTCCTCTTCCGCTTTCCTTTCTACTTCCTTCTCATTCAGCGAGGTAATTGCCGAACTGAATCCATAGAAAAACATATCAATAAGTACTAATACGACAAAGAAAATAATACTGGCAGTAGGCCCACTGTCATCGTCCATTTTTATCCTCCGTTTCTGTTGTCTGACCGACAACACTTCTAAAATTTATTTCTTCATTACCTAAATATAACATTTCATACAGGAAACGTCAAGAACTGTCGTTATGTATCCAGTTCCAGACTGATTTTCAGCGCTCTGTTCACTTTCTCCATGATCTCACCGTCAAGGTGGCAGACCTTATCTTTCAGACGCTTCTTATCTATGGTCCTGAGCTGCTCTAAGAGCACAACAGAATCCTTATCCATGTCATACATCATGGCATTCAGTTCAATATGGGTAGGCAGCTTCGCCTTATTCATCTTAGAGGTAATGGCTGCGCAGATTACGGTGGGGCTGTGCCTGTTGCCGATATCATTCTGAATGATCAGTACCGGCCTGATACCTCCCTGTTCCGAACCGATCACCGGTCGTAAATCTGCGTAATATACATCTCCTCTTCTCATAACGATCTCCTTCTTCAAAATCTGGTAATAGTATAGCCAGTTTATCTGAAGGTATTCAATTAACTACGCATAAGGTGCCCTGGTTTCCGCAATTTTTCCATCCTGTATATAAACTCTTGGTATCCTTCTTCCCAGGTCGCACACCAGTTCATAATTAAATCTTCCGGACAAATCTCCTAAAAGTTCGGCTGTAATGGTCTCTTCACCGTCTGTACCGATCAGCGTTACCGGATCTCCCTCTTTCACATTTAAGATATCTGTCACATCTACCATGAACTGATCCATGCATACACGGCCCAGAATAGGCGCTTTCTTCCCGTGAATCAATACATAACCCTTCCCGGAAAGCATTCTCGGGTATCCGTCTCCGTATCCCACAGGAATCGTAGCGATCCGCATCTTGTGCTGCGCCGTAAAGGTTCCTCCGTAGCTGACACTCTGCCCCGGCTGAATCTCCTTAACATACACTATATGACTGTGCAGCGACAGGGCCGGACGCAGCGCGACAATCTCCTGACTCACTTCATCTGACGGGCGCAGACCGTACAAAATGATTCCCGGCCTTACCACATCCATATTTGCCTGGGGCATTTCCACAATACCTGCGCTGTTGGAACAGTGCTTCACAGGAATTGTAAGCCCCAATTTCGATTCAATTTGCCCGATAAATGCCTGAAAGACTTCCAACTGCTTCAAGGCACTGGTCTTATCTGCTTCATCCGCCCGGGCAAAATGAGTAAAGATACCTTCGATCTCAATGCCCGGTGTCTCCATTGCCTCTTTTACAAAACGAAGTCCTGTATCATCCGGTGTAATACCGATACGGCTCATGCCGGTATCTACCTTGATGTGCACTTTGGCTGCCTTACCGGTTCTCTCTGCCGCTCCAGACAACTCCTCAAGCATATCCCTTCGAAATACTGCGGGTCTGATCTCCTGCTGAATCAATTCCTCGTAACTATATGGGAAAGTATATCCTAATATCAAAATCGGCAATGAAATACCTGCTTTCCGTAAAATAAAAGCTTCTTCCACAGTAGCTACAGCATAGCCATACATAAAATCAAGCTTCTCCAGACACTTTGCAATAGGAACACTGCCGTGTCCGTAACCATCTGTTTTGATCACCGCCAGCAGCTTTGTATGCGTGTCTGTATTTCCCTTTATATTCACCATATTTTCCCTGATGGCATCCAAATCCACCTGGGCATATACTCTTTGAAATTCCCGTTCTCTTATGTCTTCTGACTCCATATTCTCTTCCTTCCGCCTTTCCCGTAAAAGGTCTTTTCACATTCTGTCATACATTGGTCACTTCTGCCACAGCATCCGCCAGGTCACAGGCTGTCATACCATATCTGCCCAGTCTTTCAGCTGCTGCATCTCCTGCCAGTCCATGCAGATAGACGCCCACAGTGGCAGCTTCCCATGCATTCTTTCCCTGGGCAAGCAAGCCTGCAATGATTCCTGTCAGGACATCGCCGCTTCCCGCCACCGCCATGCCGTTATTGCCCACCGTATTCATACACACAGGCTCTCCACTCTTACAGATAAGCGTCCTTGCATCCTTACTTACTATCACACAATGAAGGTCTTTGGCAAGCCCCGATGCGATTTCTACCGGTGATTCTTTCACTTTGTCTATTGTAATCCTGCACAATCTGGCCAGCTCCCCTGCATGAGGTGTCAGAATCAGTTCTCTTCCTGCCGCGCCCTGTTCTCTGACAAGTTCCATGAATTCCTCATGCTGAGAAAGCAGATTCAGACCATCTGCATCTATTACCATGGGCAGACTGCTTTCTTTCAGAAACGTATAAAGCACCTGATACGCCCGTTCATCCGTTCCAAGTCCGGGACCAAGGGCCAGCACATCGGGCCATTGCAGAAATCGTTGTCTCTCCTGTGAATCCTTTTCCGGAAGGGAAGTCGCAAGCAAAGCCTCCGGTACAGTCGTCTGCAGAATCACCCGATTACACTCCGGTGTAAGCACTTTCACCATGCCTGCTCCCGCGCGGTAACAGCTCTTTGCCGAAAGTACGGCAGCACCTGCCATATCACGGGTTCCCGCCGCCAGAAGCACCTTCCCGAATGTTCCCTTGTTCCCACTGTTTTCCCTGACAGGAAGCAACGTGCCAATTTCTTCTGTAAAGCGAAACATCCCCGGTACCTTCTCACCAAAGGCGATTTCTTCGATGCCGATATCCTTTATCACTACTTTGCCGGCATATTCACAGCCCGGATAAAAGAACAGCCCCCTCTTACCGAAAGCAAAACATACCGTGAAGTCAGCTTTCACTCCGCATCCCATGAGTCTGCCCGTGTCAGAGTGGATTCCGCTCGGCACGTCTACTGCGATTTTAAAACCTTCTGCCTGATTGAACCACCGGATCATTTCCGCATAGTCACCGGACACTTCTCTGGACAGCCCTACTCCGAATATGGCATCTACTAAAATATCATATTCCTCTCCCTGTGGTTTGCGTCCTGTCCTTACCGGAAAATGCTGCAAAATTTCATACTGGGTCTTCCACTCTGCCGTTGCTTTCTCCGGATTTCCCAGGATCACAACCTCCACCTGAAAGCTGCCGGAAAGCATTCTGGCAAGCGCCAGACCATCTGCGCCGTTATTCCCACAGCCGCACATAATCAGCACTTTCTGCTTCTTGGACAGCTCAACTGCCATACTTTCATCATACGCTGCAACAATCTCATCATATGCTGCAATAATTTCTTCATAGACTGACAGCGCCGCTCTTTCCATCAACACCAGGGAAGGAATTCCTATCTTTTCGATCGTAGCGGCATCATAACGCTTCATTTCCTCTGCTGTTACCAGATATTCCATAGCTTCCTCCTTTTGCACCTGACAAATAAGGAAAAGACTGCTCCGAAGAACAGTCCCTTTCTCATAATTATTTTTCTTCCCGCTCTTTCTTATAACTACTGATGTTATAAGAAAGCTTCATCAGACTGTCAGACAAATGTACATTTTCCACCTGGACGCCTTCCGGAACAGGTAAGTCCACATGAGCGTAATTCCAGAATGCCTTAATTCCATTCTGTACCAGCCGCTCAGATACCTCCAGAGCACTTGTCTTGGGAATCGTCAGTACAGCAATGTCGATATCATTCTCCCTGACGAACTGCTCCATGTTCTCCATAGGCTGTACCTTAATGCCTCTGACATCCTTGCCTACCAGATCCGGATTCTTATCGAAGATTCCGCTGAAAATAAAGCCGCGCCGTTCAAAATTCAGGTAATTTCCCAGCGCCTGTCCCAAATTACCTGCACCAATGATAATAAAATGATGGGTCTGATCCAAACCAAGTATCCTGCCGATTTCTTTATAAAGAAATTCTACATTATAACCATAGCCCTGCTGACCAAATCCTCCAAAATTATTAAAGTCCTGACGAATCTGTGACGCAGTCACCTTCATCAACTCACTTAACTCCTGTGAGGAGATTCTCTCCACGCCTTCATCCTTCAGATCACCCAGATAACGGAAATACCTGGGCAAGCGACCGATGACCGCCTGTGATATCTCTTTTTCTTCCATTGGGGTATGCACCTCCCGCTACTATTCTACGGTACATTATACCCACGCAGCAAAAAAATGTCAAATACTAATCATGATTCTTTCCCTTTTTATTGCATTTTTAACAAAACAATCCTGAACTCCTGAAAGTGGCGGTTGCCTTTCTTAACACTCTTTGATAAAATAATACCGAATGAACTTTAGGAGTGAACGAGCATGATACTATCCTGTCAAAATATATCCAAAGCTTTTGTTGAGAAGGAAGTTCTCAAGAATGTATCTTTTCATATAGAAGATAATGAGAAAGCCGCCATCGTTGGCATTAACGGTGCCGGCAAAACTACCCTGCTTCGCATCATCGTTGGGGAAATGGTGCCTGATGACGGTCTTGTTACCTTTGCAAAGGACAAGACTTTCGGTTATCTGGCACAGAATGCGGCTGTCGATACCGGCAATACCATCTATGAAGAGCTGCTGAGCGTAAAGCAGGATCTCATCGATATTGAGGAAAAGATGCGTCAGTGCGAAGCATCTATGAAGCATGCTGACGGTGATGCCCTGGAAAATCTGATGAAGCAGTACACTGCCCTTACCCATGCCTTTGAGATCGGTGACGGCTATTCTTATAAGAGCGAACTGGTAGGTGTCCTGAAGGGCCTTGGCTTTACGGAGGCGGAATTCGATAAATCCGTTTCTACCCTGTCAGGCGGTCAGAAGACCCGGGTGGCTCTCGGTAAGCTGTTGTTATTAAAGCCAGACCTGATCATCCTGGACGAGCCCACCAACCACCTGGACATGAATTCCATTGCCTGGCTGGAAACTTATCTGCTCAATTATAAAGGTGCTGTCCTCATCGTCTCCCATGACCGTTATTTTCTGGACAAAATAGCCGGAAAGGTCATCGAAATCGACCAGACGAAGGCCACCACTTTCATGGGCAACTATTCTGACTACGCTTACAAAAAGGAACAGCTGCGGGTAGCTGCCTGGAACGCTTACATGAATCAGCAGCGGGAAATCAAGCATCAGGAAGAGGTAATTGAAAAGCTGCGCTCCTTCAACCGTGAGAAATCCATCAAGCGCGCCGAGAGCCGTGAAAAAATGCTGGATAAGATCGAGGTACTGGAGAAGCCGACGGAAGTACGCACCGATATGAAATTGAAGCTGACGCCTCACATGACCAGCGGCAATGATGTATTGACGGTAAAGGAACTTTCCAAGTCTTTTGACCAAAAGCTTTTATTTGAACATATTAATTTTGAGATCAAACGCGGAGAACATGTAGCCATCATCGGAGATAACGGCACCGGCAAGACTACCCTGTTAAAAATCTTAAACGACCTGCTTCCTGCTGACTGCGGTACTTTTACCCTGGGTACCAATGTAGTCATCGGCTATTACGATCAGGAGCACCATGTACTGCACAGTGAGAAGACTTTGTTTGATGAGATATCAGATGATTATCCCTATCTCACCAATACCCAGATCCGGAATGTGCTGGCTGCTTTCCTCTTTACCGGTGATGATGTTTTTAAACGGATCAGCGATTTGAGCGGCGGCGAGCGGGGACGAGTCTCTCTTGCCAAACTGATGCTCTCCGACTCCAATTTTCTGATCCTGGATGAGCCGACCAACCATCTGGATATCATGTCAAAGGAGATTCTGGAGGATGCCATCAATGCTTATGAGGGAACCGTGCTTTACGTTTCCCATGACCGTTATTTTATCAATAAGACTGCACACCGCATCCTGGACCTGACGGCGCATCAGTTTGTGAACTATATCGGCAACTACGATTATTATCTGGAAAAGCATGACACTGTGATGGCTGCTGTCATAGGCGCTGCACAGACAGAAGCTGCGTCTTCTGCACAGACTGCGGCAAGTGAATCTGAGGTCAAGCTGGACTGGAAGGCTCAGAAAGAGGAACAGGCCCGCATCCGAAAGCGGGAAAATGATCTGAAAAAGTGCGAGGATAAGATCAACACACTTGAAGAGAGGCAGGCGGCTATTGAAGAAGAAATGGCCCGGCCGGAAGTGGCTACCAATGTGGCAAAGCTTCAGGAGCTGTCTAAAGAACAGGATGCTATTACGGCACAGCTGGAAGAACTTTATGAATTATGGGAGACTCTGGCTTAACGAAAATGGCAGGCAAAAAGGAGGGCTTAACGCCCTCCTCTCAAAATCATCTTACATTGTCTCAAATGTTTCTCTGATTGCCTTGATAAAGTCCAGACTATTCAGAATCACCGGATTCTCACAGGTAGAAATCAAAGACAGGCTCTTGGTCATCTTACCGTCTTCTACAGTCTTGATGCAGGCTGCTTCCAGCTTATCGGCAAATTCCATCAGTTCAGGAATATTATCGAGTTCGCCACGTTTTCTAAGTGCACCGGTCCATGCAAAGATAGTTGCGATGGAGTTGGTAGAGGTCTCCTCTCCTTTCAGGTGCTTATAGTAATGTCTCTGAACGGTGCCGTGTGCTGCCTCATACTCGTATACACCGCTGGGAGATACCAATACGGAGGTCATCATGGACAGATCACCGTAAGCGGTAGCTACCATATCAGACATAACATCGCCATCATAGTTCTTGCAGGCCCAGATAAAGCCGCCTTCAGAACGGATCACTCTTGCCACAGCATCATCGATCAATGTATAGAAATATTCAATACCCAGTTCTTCGAACTTCTCCTTGTACTCTGCATCGTAGATTTCCTGGAAAATATCTTTAAAAGTATGGTCATATTTCTTGGAGATAGTATCTTTCGTTGCAAACCACAGATCCTGCTTGGTATCTACCGCATAGCCAAAACATGCTCTTGCAAAGCTTTCGATGGAGGCTCTGGTGTTATGGATACCCTGAATGATGCCTGCTCCTGTAAAGTTGTGAATAGTCTCACGAATCTCGGTACCGTCTTCTGCAGTGAAAACAAGCTCAGCCTTACCGGGGCCCGGTACCTTGATCTCGGTATTTTTATAAACATCACCGTAAGCATGACGTGCAATGGTAATCGGCTTGGTCCAGTTGGATACATAAGGCACAATTCCCTTTACCAGAATCGGTGCACGGAATACGGTTCCGTCCAGGATGGCACGGATGGTACCGTTAGGGCTCTTCCACATTTCCTTTAAGTTGTATTCTGTCATTCTGGCTGCATTCGGTGTGATGGTAGCACATTTTACGGCTACACCATATTTCAGTGTGGCATTGGCAGAATCTACCGTTACCTGATCATCTGTTTCATTACGATGCTCCAGACCCAGGTCATAATACTCCGTCTTTAAATCAATAAAAGGAAGAAGCAGTTCATCCTTAATCATCTGCCAGAGGATTCTGGTCATTTCATCTCCATCCATCTCTACAAGGGGAGTTGTCATTTTAATCTTATCCATGGGGTAATGTCCTCCTGTTTTTACTTTTTATTCTTTATTGTCTTTCTGGTAAGCCTCATGAAGGCCGTTCTTTACCATATTTTCATAAGCATTGATCATATGTCTGTTGGCAAGATGCTCCGCCTTATCAGCGTCTCCTGCCTTGATAGCTTCCATGATCTGTGCATGCTCTTCATTGGATTTGGGACCGCGATTGACGTTGGCAAGCGTCTTCTTACGCACCCTCAGCACATACTGGTGAAAATCCTTCAGCTGATGCTCCAGAATCTTACTGTCACATGCTTCATACAAAATATCATGAAAACGGTTGTCCAGCTCTGCCAGCTGATCCAGATGTCCTTTCTGGGCATGGAAGCTTGCAAGGTAAACATTTTCTTCCATCTCTTCCATCTGCTCTTTAGTAATATGCTCTGTCGCCCATCTGGCGCAAAGTCCCTCCAGAAGCGAACGGATCATATAGATATCTTTTACATCCTTTTCCGTGATGCCTGTAACATAGGCACCCTTATTGGGAATGATCTGAATCAGTCCTTCCAGCTCCAGCTGTCTGAAAGCTTCTCTTACCGGAGTCCTACTGACGCCCAGCTCTTCTCCGATCGCCACCTCTCTCAGTTCCTCATGATCCTCATATTTTCCGCTTAAGATATCTTCTCTCAGCTTGTGGAACACCCGTCCACGCAGGGAGTACTTGTCTGTTACCTCCTGCTTTACATCATAACTAGCCATTTTTCACTCCATTTCCTGTCAGGACTCCCCGACAAGGCTAAATATTGGGGCAGACTGCCCTGATTGTATCATCCCGGAGTTCCTTAACCAAGCTGAATCTGCTTTTCAGCACAAACCTTGTTCAGTTCAGCCAGAATCTCTTCATCTGTCAGAACTGTTACACGCCCGCTGGCATATTCTGCATCTACCCACTTCTTAATCTCTCTTACAAGCTCGGAAGTCTTGTCCACCTGCTTGTCTCCTTTTAACTTAAAGTAGGTATTGATCCAGTGCGCAATACCCGCCAGACCGGAGGTATTGGAAATCGCACAAAGTACCGGGCGATTCAGGAACTTCTCTGTTTCAAATATATTATAGATCTCCTCATTTTTCAAGAGTCCGTCTGCATGAATACCGGCTCTTGTCACGTTAAAGTTCTTTCCTACGAAAGGTGTACGCGGCGGAATCTCATAACCGATTTCCTTCTCATAGTATTCAGCCAGCTCCGTGATAACGGTGGTATCCATACCATTCAGATCACCCTTCAGCTGGGCATATTCAAATACCATTGCCTCCAGAGGTGTATTACCTGTTCTTTCACCGATACCAAATAAAGAAGTATTGATTCCTGAACAGCCGTACAGCCATGCTGTGGTAGAGTTGGATACTGCTTTGTAGAAATCATTATGTCCATGCCATTCGATCAGTTCATGAGGCACACCTGCATGAGTATGAATCGCATAAATGATACCCTGTACGCTTCTGGGAATAACAGCACCGGGGAAATTGACACCGTAACCCATGGTATCACAGGCACGAATCTTAATAGGAATCTGGTATTCTCTCATCAGTTTCATCAGTTCCAGACAGAAGGGCACTACATAACCATAGATATCCGCTCTTGTGATATCCTCCAGATGACATCTTGGGCTGATACCCTCTTCCAGACATTCCTTGATGACACTGAGATAATGGTCCATTGCCTGCTTTCTTGTCATCTTTAACTTCAGGAAAATATGATAATCGGAGCAGCTTACCAGGATACCGGTCTCTTTCATACCGATTTCTTTTACCAGTTTGAAATCCTCCTTACTTGCACGGATCCAGCTGGTAACCTCGGGGAACTGATATCCTCTCTCCATACATTTATATACCGCGTCTCTGTCCTTCTTACTATAAAGGAAAAATTCGCTGGCTCTGATCATTCCATTAGGTCCGCCGAGTTTATGAAGATAATCATAAATCGTCACAATCTGCTCTGTGGTATAAGGCGCTCTGGACTGCTGTCCGTCACGGAAAGTCGTATCAGTGATCCAGATATTCTTGGGCATATTGTGGGGCACAATACGATCATTGAACGGAATCTTTGGAATCTCTGAATAAGGAAACATATTACGGAAGACGTTGGGTTTCTTAACGTCATCCAGGATATACATATGTTCTTCTATTTCTAACAGATTATTCTTCTGATTCATTGTGACCGGGCGGTTCTGAAAGGCTTCGTTCTCAAACATAATTCTCCTCGCATTCTGCCGAAAAAAGGCATCAGTAAATAATTAGCTTTCGCATCTCGTATCATTGTATACAATCATACCGTTTGTGTCAATACTTTTCTAATAGTTTTTTCACATTTACCATTCCCCACCCCTGCTGATTCCAGGGCAGCCCCAGATCATCGGCCGTATAGGTCAGCTTTCTCTTCACTTCCTCGTTGCTCATCTGCGGGAATTGCTGTAAAAGCAGCGCAACTGCCCCCGTCACTACCGGTGTGGCCATAGACGTCCCACTCTTGGTCGTATAGGCGCTTTTCCTATAATATTCTACGCTGCAGGACATGATATCTGTCCCCGGCGCCACAATATCCGGTTTTCTGATCCTGTCTAACAGCTTTCCTCTTCCCGAATATGTCTCACAACGTTTCGGATTATCTTTACAGAAGCTTCCGTCATGGCACCCTACCGTAATCACCTTTTCGCTGGCACAAATCGAAGAGATACTGCCGTCTCCCGGCCCCTTATTCCCGGCCGCACATATCACCACGATTCCCGTATCCCACACTTCTTCCACCTTTTCCTGCAGTACCTTCTCTTTCCACTTATCATTCATCGCCCCAATCCCTACAGAAATATTAAGCACCCTTATTCCAAACCGTTCCCGATTCTCCAGGACCCAGTCAAGCCCTTCCATCATGTGCTGAGCCTGCCCGTCCCCTTTCTTATCAAGTATCTTCCCTACCACCAGCCTGCTTAGTGGCGCTATTCCCCTCATCTTCCCACAGGACATCTCTCCGCTCCCACAAATAATCCCGCAAATATGCGTTCCATGCCCGTTATCATCATACATCAGATTCCTTCTCCCCACAAAATCCCGAAATGCCACCACCTTCCCCCTAAGATCCGGATGCCTCGCCACACCCGAGTCAAGTACTGCCACAGTCACCCCTTCACCTGCAGCAATCTGCTCTTCATCTGCTCCGACCTGCAATCTCACTCTCTCCATCTCCCAAACCTGCCCTTCTTAAATTATCCCTCTCCTCCTAACATACGCCTCCTTTCTGTCTCTCGTGCTATCTCTACTTATTTTATCTTCATTCACTTTCTGAGTTTACTAATTCTATCTGCTCAAAATTAGCTTTTGAAAATGATTGGAGCAGATAGCTTCTGGTTTTGGTCGCTGCTATACGCTCATTACTGGCTTTGAGAAGTGATTCTGGCAGATAGGCTTCTGAATTTCGCTGCTGCTATACGCTCATTACTGGCTTGAGATGCTTTTCTGGCAGATTGGCTTCTGAATTTCGCTGCTGCTATACGCTTATTACTGGCTTTGAGAAGGAATTTCAACAGATAGATTCAGGTATTTTGCCGTCGCTATATGCTCAATACTAACTTAGAGAAAGAATTTCAACAGATAGATTCAAGTATTTCGCCACCGCTATACGCTTAATACTAATTTAGGGAAGGAATTTCAGCAAATAGAATCAAGAATTTTACTACTGCTATACGCTCATCACTGGTTTTGAGAAGAAATTTCAACAAATAGAATCAAGAATTTCGCTACTGCTATACGTTCATCACTGGTTTTGAGAAGAAATTTCAACAGATAGATTCAAGTATTTTGCCGGCGCTATACACTCATCACTGATTTTGAGAAGGCATTTCAACAGTGTATTTTGACGCCGCTATATGCTCAATACTAACTTAGAGAAGAAACTTCAACAGATAGATTCAAGTATTTCGCCACCGCTATACGCTCATTATTAATTTTGAGAAGGCTTTTCAACAGATAGATTCAAGTATCTCGCCGATGCTATACGCTCATTATTAATTTTGAGAAGGCTTTTCAACAGATAGTTTCAAGTATCTCGCCGATGCTATATGCTCAATACTAACTTAGAGAAGAAATTTCAACAGATAGATTCAAGTATTTCGCTGCCGCTATATGCTCAATACTAATTTAGGGAAGGAATTTCAACAGATAGAATTCAGAATTTTTCTACTGCTATACGCTCAACACTGGCTTTGGGAAAGAATTTCAGCAGATAGATTCGTGCTTCTTCTAATTTTAGATCTTCTAATTTTAGATCTTCATAAGGACACACATCAAAGCAGCAAACACTTCATCTTCAAAGACTAAAAAATAAATTTCTAATCCAAGAAACTCTGACAAGCAGCCCTGCATAGAATAAAGCATAAAACAAAAAACCTGGAGGCACTAAAAAATGAGTGACTTAACTGCTACTAACTGCGGATGCAACAACAGATGTGGATGTAATAACGGATTGTTCGGCGGAAGCTGCATTTGGATTATCCTGTTATTATTCTGCTGCGGTGGCAACGGCAACGGCTTATTTGGCGGCTGTGGTAACGATTGCGACAACGGCTGCGGTAACAACAACTGCTGCGAATGGATTATCTGGATCCTGCTGATCAGCTGCTTCTGCGGCAACAACAACAATGGCTGTGGCTGCAACAACGGCTGCTGCTAATCATCTGTCATGAGAAAGTAGGCTCTTCGGAGCCTATTTTCTTTTTCCGGGCATACTTACAACTGCCCGCTCATAAGATGATAGAAACAGTCATTTGCAAGGAGACACCATGAGCGAAAGGGAACAGGACAAAGTCTGGGCATTTGATACCCTATTCACTAATAATCATATACAGAAGCTGAAGATCCTGATGCCCTACTTCGACCGCCCCATGCAGAAGAACATGGCTGTCTACATCAAATTTCTGGAATTACAGTACACACTCAACTTTTTTCGCAGATATCCGTCTGCCGACCTGGGCCCCCTTCCCAGAGAAGATTCTATGGACATCTCCAAGCTATGCGATGAAATGATTCCATATTGCACGCAATCTGAGCGTTCTCAGATGGAAAACATGCAGAATATGTTCCGCACCTTTGAAAATTATAAGGAAATGATGGAAATGGTCCAAATGATGAAAGAAATGTTCCCTGAGGGCGAGAACCCCATGAGCAGCATGTTCGGCGGCATGGACATGAGCCAGATGCCCAACATGTCACAGATGCCAAGCATGTCACAGATGCCCGACATGTCGCAGATGATGGATATGTTCCAGATGTTCAATTCTTTTAAAGGAGGTGATTCAGACAATGGAAACAGCGAATAACAGACCTGCCTGGATGGATGACGAAGAGGTCAGACATATCGACCCGAAAAAGCTGGACTTTCTGGGCAAGCTCTTTGTGGAAAGCCGCGGCAAAAATCAAAAAGAAATGATGGCCTTTCTCATGCCTATGATGCGCAAGGCCAAACAGGAACGCCTGACCTTTACACCGCAGGAAATGCAGGCGGCCATTAACGCTATTAAGCGTCAGAGTACGGAGGATGAGCTGCAGCAGATTGAGAAGATTTTGGCAAAAGCTGCCAGCGGAGGGAAAAAATAAGGAGAATTTGACAGGCGCAGAAATCGAAACATTTCATTTCTGCGCCTGTTACCTTAAACAGCGTATTTTTTTATCGCTTTACAAAGCTTTATAAAATATTCTTTATGAATACGATAAAAGACCGTTCTTCCCTGATTTCTCGTCTCCAGCATCCCCGTTTTCATCATGAGCATAAGATGATAATATGCATTCGTACCGGTAAATCCTAATTTTTGCTCAATATCCTTAATCGTCACCTCTCCCATATCTGTCATTAGATTTAATATTTCAACCCTGTTTTTTTCAGATACAGCAGTCCCGAATACATCTAATTCCGGCAGGCTGTCACGATTCGTAAGAAAATCAAGTGTATCTATATAATTAATTCCTATAATCATAATTACAGTATTACCATCAAAATAGCAACTGATCAGATCTTTGTATTGAACGCAAAAAGAAATATAAATTTTTTCAAAGCTGTCTATCTCTTGGGGCTGATTTTTTGCCAATTCTAACAACGGTGATAATCTTTCACAATCAAAAGATTCTTGTAAGTGCAAAATGTTCTTATCTTCTTTTTTATATAATTGTGCCATCAAGATTTCTTTAGATATTAATTCATATATCAACTTTTGAATAATAGGTATCGGTTCAATAAAAAAAGAATACAATGCACTCTTAATGTCAGAATCGTATTTTGATTCCTTAATCATCTTATTAATGGCTAAGATTGATTTTTTGCAATCTACCGTCTTCTCAGCAGAGATACCACGAAAATAAAACCGGATCACATTATCTACAACCTTATCATAATCGGCCAATTCCACTAAAACTTTTTCGAGATTATAATTTTCATCAGCAAAATCACCCTTATACGGTTGAAAATATCTTTCTAACATTAAATTTCTATCGCTCCCATTTATATGGAAAAACAATAATAATTCCTCAGATATGGGCAAATATCTCTCCAATAAATTTTCATAATACTGAAAATCATCAATAGTATTCACAGAAGTCTTAAAATATTGTTTATTAAAATATAATGTAAATAAGAAAAAAAGGTCATATGTGTAACCCGGTTCTTTCAGAAACCTTATATTCATACAGCGTTTCCTTTCTCTGCATTTATGCTACAGCTATCGTATCATAAATTTCCTGAATACACAATCACTTCATTTTCATCTTTTACACACATTTTACCTGTTTCACTTTTTACCGGACTTCTCTACATTGCTCAAATCATTCCTCAACAATAACAACCGCAGCCATATCATACAATTCTTGTGAACTTCTCAACACAATATCCGTTAACGGTGCCTTAACCGCTGCATTCAAAGTATCCTGTTCCTCTATTGTAATGCCTACCTTCCTTACATAAGATTCCTCTCCAAAATTGCGGCTCCGAGTCGCCACTTCATATACATATGTAGAACCATCTGTATCGTACCAGATGCAGCTTTTAGGCAGAACTGCCCTGTATTCCTCACTCACGTATTTAAGCTGTACTTCTACCGGTTCACCGTGATTGCATTCTGTAACCTCCGGTAAATCCATGCAAAATATATACTTTCCATTGCTATAAACCGGTTCCTCTGGTGAAAGCTGGATTGTCTGATCTTTTATCACCGCCGTCCCAGATGTAAATTCCTTATATGCAGACGGATTGATTGAATACTCCAGATAACATCCGCCCTCTGCCTTTCCTAATTTTATAAGTGAATCTGAAATTGTATGATTACCTTTTCCATATCCCTGACTGATCACATAAGCATCCGATTCCGCACTTACTATACAACCGTTATCAATCACTGTTTTCAGCTCAGTAATCTCCTCCTCCAGAATCTGCATCTGCCACGCTGCAAGTTCCCCTTCTGTACCACCGGATTTTTGAGCATGTTCCAGGGGTTCCATCTTTAATTGCTTCTGGTAATATGCGATCTGCAAATCTGCTTCTTTTAATCTAAGCAGTGGACTGCCCGCCGTAATATAATCACCGACTTCCACAAAAACTTCTTCCACATTGCACCCTGCCGGAACATCTGCATTCATTGTTTCTTTATAATATATTTGTCCTGTCACTGTCATTTCTGACCGAATAGAGTTAGATACTGTCGAAGTCAATGTAACTACTGCCAGACTCTTAGAATAATTCCGTGCAGATATCACTGTACATCCGCTAATCACCAAAAGAATTGCAACAAGCGGCAAAAATACTTTATGCTTCATATCATTCTTCTCCTTTCATAGTCTTCCTGATTCCTCCTAAGAAAACCAATACCACCGGCAGTGAAAAAATAACAACCCCTGCATACGGTATGTCCGCACCGGTTTCATGAAACAAAACTGATAACGGATACTTCGCCGGATCCTGAATATAAACCAAAGGTTCTTCCACCATTCCCCAGAGATCTGCACTGATGATAATTCCGAACACCATGATCCCCAGCCGCATCTGCGGAAGTGCGATTTTTCGGAATACTGTCCATTCGCTTGCCCCTTCTACACGAGCCATTTCCAGAACTTCCACAGGGATTCTTTTACATAATCGGTACAAAAAGAATACATACCATGGGCTGCAGCTGCCAATCAGTATCACAGCCAGGCGTGACCCGTTCAAATGGAGATTAGATAACGAGATCAGATGCGGAACTAAAAGAGCCTGCATTGGCAATAATGAAAGTATGGCATACACAAACAGGATTCGATTCTGCAGCTGTTTTTTCATAACAGCCAGACCATATGCCGCCATGGAAGCTATACCTATAGCTGCTATTATCGTTGGGACTGTCAAAAAAATCGTGTTCCAGTATGCTGCCCAATATTCCAGATTGTGAAACAGGATATCAGCATACTGCTCAACGGACAAATACTTTTCCATCCATATAAAAATATTTTCCACCTTATACAAAACAGGATTTTCGAAAGAGCAAAACACAATCCACAGCAGTGGACCCATTGCAAATATCCCCAATAAAATAATGATGCTCCACTGCAAAATCCGGGAAGATCTATACCATCTCATGTTTTCCACCTGCCTTCAGCAAAAAGCCATCTAAAATCAGAATGGGTATCAGCGCTGCTATGGCTGCAGCCGACAACCGCTGATAATTCAGACTTTGAAAGTTACTAAAGAAAAAGTTGGTTATCAAATACACCTCATCAGCCGGGTATTTTCCATATAATAAATAGCTTTCACGAAACAGCCGGAAGAAACAAATGATATCAAAAATGATCAAAAAGCGGATATACGGCCAGAGATACCAACACCGGATTTTGGTAAATACCTGCCACTTTGTCGCATGGTCGAGCATTGCTGCTTCTGTCCACTCCGGACTCATAGTCATCTCCATAGCCTTTAACAGCAGTACATGAAACCCTGTATACTTCCATAGAAAAATCAACAATAATGCTGCCCTCGGAGCAATGGAAAAGTCCTCCACACACCTTGTAATCAACGTCGCCGGCAATAACATCGGTAATGAAAAAATCAGCATTGCCCCAAGAGTCCTCTTTGATGTATCCAGAAAATATACCAATCCCATAGAAAGAAGAATCAGTGTTCCGATGCAGATTGCCATTAGAAAATAAGTATTGCCCAACGCTAATCGAAATGCTCCGGATTGGAACAAAGATATATAATTTTTAAAACCTGCATATGTAAAACGTCCTGAAGTACCACTAAATGCGTACACAAAACAATAGCACAGGGGTATCAGATAAAATATAACTGTTCCAATCCCGCTTGGTAAAATAAATGCCAGCTTGCTTAACTCTTTCTGATGTTTCATATTTTTCTCCTGAAGTTATTCGTTCAGATACAATTCTACTCTTTGAATCAGTTTTTCATAACAACTGTCAAAAGAATCCGTTCCCAAAAGATATGGTTCTATACACTCCTGAATTATTTCTCCTAACGACGCATTCGGAATAATACTCTTAGAAATTCTGGAAGGAATCTCAGACAATATCCTGGCATTCTCTTCATTCAAAGGATCTACTTTCTGCTTGGGACCGGGGCCCTTTTCACTGCTCAGTTCTTTCACACAAGCTTCATATGTTTCCACATTTACAGGCGCATAATATATATTCTGCGTCTCATATTTTGAATAGTTCATGGTTACCTGTGCATCCATAATATACTGTAACAGTTTCCATGCTCCTTCTGCATTCTCCGAATTCGCATTGATGGCTCCATATTGAATAACCTGTGCAGTCACATCTTCACTGTCTCGCTGTGAAAAAGGCGTAAAGTACATTTCTTCACTGATATAGTTTGGATAAACTGACTGATAGTACCGCAGATTGTTTAAAAACGGATAGTTTTCCAACAAATATGTATAATGAGAAACTGCTCCGGCAAAATCATTCCGGTATTTATCAGAAATGGCCCCGATTTTTTCAAAATTATCATAGAAGACTTTAACATAGTCTGCAGTGGTCTTGATTGCTTCTTTTGCTTCTACAACCTTGCCTGTCTCAATATCAATTAATTCATTCCCTGCAATTTCCATGAAAAAGTTCATAGCATCTGCTCTCCCCAACTGTAAGCTGGAGGCGCAGAAATTGTCATTGTTTTCCAACGCCTCTGCTTCTGCGGATAATGCTGTATATAAGTCATCATTATAACCCTTTTTTTCAACAGTATCTACTGTGGAATATGCCTGCAGAAAATTCCAGCTGAACGGGATAAAATACTGATGTCCGTTTATCTTACCGGCATCAATAATGGAACTGTAATACTTTTCATCTGACAATTCTCCCACCTGTTCATCTAAAGTCAGCAGCACCTGGCCTGTAGATAATTTGTACGGATCTGCACTGCCATACAAACTATTGAAAAGGAGTACATCCGGTCCCTTGCCGCTCATAAGTTCTGTAGTAAAACGTTCTGACACTTCATCATAGCTTTCAAATTCCTCAATATTCAGTTCTATATCCGGATTATTCTTAGAGAACTCTTCAACTGCAGTTCTATACAGCGCTTCGAACTGAACCACATAAACTGTTAGTACAGATGGTTCTGTATTTGTGGACTCTTTTGCACTACACCCACAAAAAAGTGACAGTATAATTGTAATCATAATCAAAACATTCACAAATCTCTTCATATCAACATTCCTCCTACACACATTTTAATTTTTGCAAGTCTGTTTTCCTTTCTTATTGCTGGTAACTTTTCGGCTTCTGTCAGTTTATTTGTTTTCCTTCTTATCATGACCGCACATTTTTAACTACTGTACTCATCATGTGATATCACTCACCATCCCCCTTCTTTTTAAAATTTTTTTTGTTTTCCTAATTACGCTTTATTATTTTAGTCTTTACTAAATTTACAATTCAGCTGATATTGAATTAATTACAAAATATCATTTTTCTTTTATATTGTCAATTTTATTTTAAGAAATCACAATATAATTATGTCATTTTGAGCAAAACCAAGATATAATCATCATATATTAATTAAATTTTGGTATTTTGCATAATTATTTTTATCATATATTACATTTTATTTTTAGTCATTATATAAACAAATACAATATTTTCATTGCAGAAGATGGCATATTTTCTGCAGAATTTGCCTCAGGAAAAATGCATAAGGAATAAACAGCAAGTGAAAGGGCTGTTACAAAATAGATGAATACTATATGGAGCAGCAGTTCCCCATTTGTGCCCTATAACAAAAAAACAGGCTCCGAAGAACCTGTTTTTCATGGTACAATTAAGATATGACAAATTCTGCGACAGCCCCTCCTTTTAAGTGAACCCGTTTGCCATTTTTTCATTTCTAACAGCTCTTAAGAACTCGCTTCGTACTTCTTCATTTGGAATAAACACCTTCGACTCTGCTTCATTATATGCCAGATATCCCAAATGAACCATCAATGTCAGTACATCATGAATCCTTTATTAGTACGTGTCTCTTTGGAATAGACTCTTGTAAGTGCATCCGGTAAACTGCTTTCGTTTTCTGCAATCAAGTAGAAGCAGAGACCTACGCCTCTGCTTCCTTAATTTCCTTCATTTTTGCTTACCCGCCGGTGGTTACACCCCTTACGGTTTCACAACAATATTCACCAGTCTGCCGGGAACATAAATCTCTTTCACAATAGTTCCTGCCAGCTTATCTCCCAATGCTGCCTTGGCTGCTGCAATGACAGCATCCTTCGCATCGTCCTTGCCGATATTCATGGTGAGACGGTTCTTGCCGTTTACCTGCACCACGATCTCAACTGTAGCTTCAACTGTCTTGGCTTCATCATACTCAGGCCATGAGGTCTGGTATACTTTACCTTCATAACCGGCTGTCTGCCACAGTTCCTCAGTGATATGAGGTGCTACCGGGTTAAGGAGTGTCAATAAGGTCTTATACTCTCCTCTGGTAATCGCATTTTTCTTGTAGATGTCGTTGATCAGGGACATCATAGCTGCAATAGCGGTATTGTACTTCAGGTTCTCGAAATCATTGCTTACCTTCTTGATAGTCTGATGCATCTTGGTCTCAAGATCAGCGCTGTAACCGTCACCGTCTACCAGTATATCCTGAAGCTTCCATACTCTTTCCAGGAATCTGCGGCATCCCTTAACGCCATCCTCACTCCATGCAGCACTCAGATCGAAGGCACCGATGAACATCTCGTAGGTACGAAGGGTATCTGCACCGTAATCCTGTACGATATCATCAGGATTTACAACGTTTCCGCGGGACTTGGACATCTTCTCGCCGTTGGAACCGAGGATCATACCATGGCTGGTTCTCTTCTGGTAAGGCTCCGCACAAGGCACTTCGCCCTGGTCATAGAGGAACTTATGCCAGAATCTGGAATACAATAAGTGCAGTGTGGTATGCTCCATACCTCCGTTGTACCAGTCAACAGGCATCCAGTATTCAAGAGCTTCCTTGCTTGCAAGGGCTTCTGTGTTGTGAGGATCGGTATATCTTAAGAAATACCAGGAAGAACCTGCCCACTGAGGCATGGTATCGGTCTCTCTCTGTGCAGGGCCTCCGCAGCAGGGACAGGTGGTGTTCACCCAATCGGTCATAGCAGCCAGAGGAGATTCTCCGTTGTCGGTAGGCATATAGCTTTCTACCTCAGGAAGCTCCAGAGGAAGTTCACTTTCATCAATGGGAACAAAGCCACACTTCTCACATTTTACAATAGGAATAGGTTCACCCCAGTAACGCTGTCTGGAGAATACCCAGTCACGGAGTTTGAAGTTAGTCTTGCTGGTACCAATTCCTTTTTCTTCCAGCCATGCAATGATCTTTTCCTTGGCTTCTGCAACGGACAGTCCGTTCAGCAACTCGGAATTTACCAAAGTTCCGGTTGCGACATCGGTATATACGGCCTCCTGTACGCTGACAGGACTGCCTGCTACTACCTCAATGATAGGCATATTAAATTTCTTGGCAAAATTCCAGTCTCTCTCGTCATGGGCAGGAACTGCCATGATAGCACCGGTACCATAAGTCATGAGTACATAGTCGGAAATCCAGATAGGAATCTCTTTGCCGTTTACAGGGTTCGTAGCGGTAAGGCCATCGATCATAACACCTGTCTTATCTTTAGCAAGCTCAGTACGCTCGAAATCGGACTTTCTGGCAGCCATCTCACGATAAGCTACTACATCATCCCAGTTCTTGATCTCAGCCTGGTATTTGTCGATCAGAGGATGCTCCGGGCTGACTACCATGTAGGTTGCACCGAAAAGGGTGTCCGGTCTGGTTGTATAAATACGAAGCTTATCTTCTTTGCCGGTAAGAACGAAGTCTACCTCGGCACCCTGGGATTTACCGATCCAGTTCTTCTGAGATACTTTTACTTTCTCAATATAATCAACAGTATCAAGGTCTTTGATCAGCTTATCAGCATATTCTGTAATCTTAAGCATCCACTGGCTCTTAACCTTTCTGACAACCTCAGAACCGCAGCGTTCACAGACACCGTTGACTACTTCTTCGTTAGCCAGACCTACTTTACAGGAGGTACACCAGTTGATAGGCATCTCACTCTTGTAAGCAAGACCTGCTTTGAAAAGCTTTAAGAAGATCCACTGAGTCCATTTGTAGTACTCAGGATCTGTGGTGTTGATCTCTCTGTCCCAGTCAAAGGAATAACCGAGAGAATGAAGCTGATTCTTAAAGCGTGCTACGTTATTCTTGGTTACAATCTTGGGATGAATGTGATTCTTGATCGCATAGTTCTCGGTAGGAAGACCGAAAGCGTCCCATCCCATGGGATACAGAACATTGTAGCCCTGCATTCTTCTCTTACGTGCTACGATGTCCAGTGCGGTATAAGGTCTGGGATGACCTACATGAAGTCCCTGTCCTGAAGGATAAGGGAATTCTACCAAAGCATAATATTTTGGCTTGGAATAATCGTTGGATACTGCAAATGCTTTCTCATTATCCCAAATAGCCTGCCATTTCTGTTCCACTTCTTTGTGGTTGTATGGTACTGCCATAACTTTTTTACCTCCTGTAGGCGGATTCTCATCCGCTTAAAATAATATAAGCCCTTTCGCATATAGAGACGAAAGGGCCTTACTTTTCCGTGGTACCACTCTACTTCACAGGTGACTGCCACAAAACAAAACTGCCGCTGCAATGCATCCTGTGCACTTTGACTCTCTGTAACGGGAGAACCCGCCTGCAACTACTTAACACAGAGACCTCACTTTCATGGCTGCTCTGTCCTTTCCCTGCAGAAGCTCCGGGGCCAGTTCAGAATCTTACGCCGCTGCCTCGCACCAACCGGCAGTTCTCTGAAAACTTCGGATTCCTACTCTTCCTCTTCTTCGCTTTCGCTGTATTTCTTCTGAAACTGAATTCATTCTAGCTTTTTTTCCGTCATCTGTCAACTATTATTTTTCAGTGCTGGCGATCATTGCCGGCAATCAGTATCACTCACTGTTATCATTCAGCCGCGGCATGCATGACAGGTAAACTGTCCCTGCATGCATTATTTTAAAGCTTTCCACTCAGATACGCATATGCAGAAAGAATGGCAGCACTTCTTTTCCCGGTGATAAAATAGTAATCCATCTGCATCACATTCTCTGTATAAAGGTAGGACCCATAGGAGGAAATGTCGCAGCAAAATGTGGGACCATCAGAGGCAATTAAGATGCCATAACCTTTGTCCGAAAGCAAAAATGGAAATTCGGAATCACCGGCAGATTCATGAGAAAGATATCGTGCTGCTCCCCGCAGATTTGCACTGATTTCTTTATTCGGTCCAAGTCCATAAAGATTCTCACCTTTTTGCCAGTCTACATACAGCCAGCTTCGCATGTCTCCTTTTGATGTTTTGTCCATCTGCCTGCATTCTTTGCTGCGTTCTGCCAGGAGAAGCTTTTTATCTCTTGTCATATATCGGATGGCACCGGAGGCTTTGTCCACCTGCAGGAAAAGTTCATCTGTCATTAAGTCCACTGTTTTGCCGGTATCTTTATACATCCAGGCAGGATAAGGCTTTCTGACTGCGATTCCCGGGTGGACACCTTCTGTGATCCGACTGTCTTTGGAGAAAGTAACCCGGATGATATCACTGCCAATAGGGCTTAACCGCAGCACCCCGTAGCGGCTCTGGAGATACAGGCCATCCTGCTGTTTCATTACCCAACGGACTGCCAGATCGATTTTTGGATGTCCCGCGGGGCGCAGCTTCTCAGTAGCTGGCATATCGCCGAAGGAGACACCTTGAGAGGATTTCGGATTTCCCATGGTCTGCTGCGTCCTTCCTAAGGCAGGTTGAGACTTTTGAGGAGAACCTGCACTTCTCCCTTGCAGTCCGGTTCTTTCTGCAGGTGCAGCGCTGCTTTTATCTGCCGAAAAGGCCGATGTATTCATGACTATGTTGCCGGAAAGCTTTATTCTGGCTTTTCTTGTGGCAGTATCAGAATTCCCATGCCTGGAAGACGTTGTTGATTCCGCTTCTTGGGGAATAACTTTTTTGGGCATAGCTGCTTTGGACATAGCTGCTTTGGACATAGCTGCTGCCGGAATATTCCGCTCCGGTACCGGATCCGCGATCAGCCCGGTCAGGTTGCCGGTGTGCAGCACACTCAGCTCATGCAGCGCACGCGTTGCCGCCACATACAGCAGCTTGGCATGTCCATCATCCACCGGATATTCTTCCCGTGTAGGGTCTAACAAAAGTACTGCGTCAAACTCAAGGCCCTTGGTATATTCCACAGGAAGTACCATGATGCCGTTTCCGAACTCTGCTTTCTCCAGGTCACTTTCCATGACCTCCACGAACTGCCCAAGCTCCTCAGCTGCTTTAGCAGCCGCTTCCTGATTCCTGCAGATGACCGCGATTGTGTCCAGTCCTTTAGCCTGCCAGCCTTTACATGTAACAGCAGCCTTCTCAATCAGTGAGCTTCTATCCGGTACATTTGACACTTCCACCGGTTTTCCATGACGGATGATGGGTTCCACCGGATAGATGGAAAACTGTCCGTGATGAAGAATCCCGGTGGCAAAATCCGAGATTTCCACCGTGTTACGGTAGCTCTTTTTCAAAATGCCGAAGCTGTCTTTGGTGTCTGTCAGATACAGCTTTCTCAACTCTTCCCAGTCATTCAGTCCATAACCGAAATGAATATTCTGAGATACATCGCCCATGATGGTATAGGTACAGTCCTTGATGCAGAATTTCAGCACGCTGTAAGCCATCATTCCAAAATCCTGGGCTTCATCAATGACTACATGATGCGCCTCGCTGATCACATCTGTTTCCTTTATCCGTTTATAAAGATAGGCAAGTGCAGCAAGATCGTATACATCAAACTCCGTGGCAGGGATATCCACATCATATCCCCTTGCAATTTGTTTCTGCAGGAAATCCTGATACATGTCATAAATAGATCTTTTCCATATCTTTGCGCCGTATCTGCCCCGATAGGATTTCAAAATCGCTTTTTTCTCCGAGCCTGTGTATTTTACACCTTTTCCAAGGAATTCTTCTTTTATCTTATTAATCAGACGCTCATTCAGCATATCGATCTTACTCTGCACGGAAACGGCAGGATTCTGTCTGATGTACCGCTCTACCGCTGCACCATCTACCAGAAGAACAAGATCCTTTGGATCCGCAGCTTTCCCCTCTGTTTCATCGTATACGCCCACTTTTCCGTCACGGATTCCTTCCACGTACTGTCTGGGATTTAAGTAAATCGATTCCCGCAGTATAGTATGCCATTCCAGGCGCTTACAATAATTTTCCAGGTCTCGAAACCAGGAAAGACTACCTTTCACAATGCCTCTCTTTCCGGATTGTCCTGTACTCTTGATGGAATATTTCTTTTCATCCCAGTCTTCATACAGAAGTCTGACGAACAGCTGCTCCATTGTCATCTGTCGTACACCGTATACATCCAGATCCGGCAGCACTCCCGTTATATAATTCAGCAAAATCCGGTTGCTGCCCACGATGTAAAAATCATCCGGTTTGAAGCGCTCGTCATAGTTGTACAGGATATAAGATATTCGGTGCATGGCCACGGTTGTCTTACCGGAACCTGCCACACCCTGTACAATTACATTGTGATAAGGAGATTTACGAATGATCTCATTCTGTTCTTTCTGGATAGTCGCAACAATTTCACCCAACACGGCCTGCTTGTTTTTCGCCAGATACTTTGTCAAAAGATCATCATTGGCGATTACTTCGCTGTCAAAGTAACTCTGCAGCTTTCCATTCTCAATCTCATAAGTACGTTTCAGCTTAAGATCAATATCAATCTGCCCGCCGTCCGGTGAAGGATAACTGCATTTTCCAAGTCCATTCTCATAGTATGCATTGGCTACAGGGGCACGCCAGTCTATGACCACAGGGGTAGTGGCATCTTCCGCAATCCCGCCTCTTCCAATGTACAGCGATTCTTCCTTACCATACGTCTCGTCCCGAAAAATAATCCTGCCAAAGTATGGCTTGTTTCGAGCCTTTTCATTTCGTTCCAGCGCCCGTTCCATGTGTTCGTGCATGGTGATGGTGTTTTCCAACTGATTGATGAGTTCGGGATTATCGTCATGAAAATGCTCCAGCATTGTGTCGATTTCCTCTCTCATCTGCGCAACATCGTGACCATACTTTTCCACGTTGTTGCGTACTACAGCCAATGTTTTGGCCAGATACCGTTCTTCCGCCTGCCTGGAAATGTCCGGCAGACTTCTCTCTTTTTCCACACTCATTTTCTTTCTCCTTAAGTGCTGCAATGATACTGCCTTAGGTGTTCCTCACCTGGTTCAGTATCGGTTAACAGGTATCGGTTACAGCCTATCCATAACCTTATAAACTATTTTACAGAAAACCCCAAAAATTACTAGACTTTATTTTCAAAATATGCTAAACTACATAATGAAGTGTGGGCAAAAACCAGTCCCACACTTTTATTCATGCGAAGCACTTTATCGCTGTGCAGCGTGAAATTATCGCTTTTTGAATTCCTCCCCAACATTTTAATTCCATAAAAGAATTTGATAAGTTGAAGTAAACCAGCACAGGAGGCGGGGCGCACACAGGCTCTCCGGCAGCATACGCAGTGATACTAGACGTACTAACAGCCGGCTATTTTGACTTTCATCTTCAAAACGTAACATGTCTGAGTGGCAAAGCCCCGAGTTTTACGTTTTGAGGATGATCCTTAGTCAAAATAACCGGCTGTTAGTACAACTTATATCACTGTGACTGCCACCGGAGAGCCTGTGTGTGTCCCGCCTCCCATGCGTCCCTTTCATCAACTTATCAAATCAAACTAATCTTCTGCATTCTCCGCAGCTACACTTGCAGCCCTTGCAGCAACTTCCTTCTCCTGAACATCACTGGGAGCCTGCTCATAACGTGCGAACTCATAGCAGTAATCTCCGCGTCCGCCAGTCATGGAACGAAGGTCTGTACAGTAACCGAACAGTCCGCTCATAGGAATATCAGCTTCGATAACCTGCTTTCCGCCGGGTGCAGGATTCATGCCAAGCACACGACCACGGCGCTTGTTCAGATCACCCATAACATCTCCGGTATAAGCATCGGGAACGGTAACCTTCAAGGATGCGATAGGCTCTAACAGGATAGGACCTGCTTCCATGAAGCCCTTCTTGAACGCCTGCGTAGCTGCCATCTTGAACGCCATTTCGGAGGAGTCTACAGGATGGTAGGAACCATCATACAGAACTGCCTTCACACCAACTACGGGATATGCAGCCAAAGGCCCTTTCACTACAGAATCCTGAAGTCCCTTTTCTACTGCGGGGTAGAAGTTCTTGGGAACAGCACCGCCGACTACTTCCTGCTCGAATACATAAGGGGTATCCAGATCTCCGGAAGCTGAGAAGCGCATCTTAACGTGGCCATACTGTCCGTGTCCGCCTGTCTGCTTCTTATACTTATATTCTACATCGGAGTTCTTCTTAATCGTCTCTCTGTAAGCAATCTTAGGTCTTGCCAGTTCTACTTCTACCTTGTATTCGTTTAACAGCTTGCTGGCAATGATCTCCAGATGCTGATCGCCCATACCGTACAGCAACATCTGTCTGTTTTCAGAATCGTTAACCACCTTAATGGTCTGATCTTCATGGGTAATCTTCTGCAGAGCCTGAGAAATCTTATCCACATCGGCTTTGTTCTTAGGTTTATAGCGCATGTATGTATAAGGTGTGGAGATTTCAAACTTACCGAACTTAATGGTGGTAGCCTTGGTAGAAAGGCTGTTGCCGGTACGGGCCGCTGTCAGCTTAGCCAATGCACCGATATCACCTGCATGAAGCTCGGGTACTTCAATAGGCTTGTTGCCCTGAAGCACGTAAATCTTACCAACCTTCTCTTCAATATCACGGTCAACATTGTAAATCAGATCATCTGTCTTGATAACACCGGAATTTACCTTAATCAGAGAATACTTACCGATGAAAGGATCCACGATGGTCTTCCAGATATAAGCGGATTTCGCTTTGGCAAAATCATAATCAGCATGATAGATTTCATTGGTCTTCATGTTGATACCGGCCACTTCGCGGTTCTCAGGGCTGGGCAGATACTTGATAATATCGTCAAGCAGTGTGTACATACCCTGACACAGGATATTGGAACCCATGGTCATGGGAACGATACTGCAGTCACATACGTTGGTACGCAAAGCGGCACGAATCTCAGCTTCAGAGAAAGTTTCACCGCTGAAATATCTCTCCATGAACTCTTCACTTGTCTCAGCTACTGCTTCCATCAGAGTATCACGGCACAGCTGCAGGTTCGGTCTGGAATAATCAGGGATATCACAGGATACAACTTCCTTACCCTGCCATCTGTTACCTGTCTCAGCAATAACATTAACGTAACCTACAAACTTCTCGTTCTCACGGATTGGCAGATGGAACGGAGCCATCTTCTTACCATACAGATTAGTCATATCTTCCACAACTTGACGGAAGGAAGCATTGTCCACGTCCATGTTGGATACATAAATGATTCTGGGCAGTTTATACTTCTCGCACAGTTCCCATGCTTTCTGAGTACCTACTTCGATACCTGACTTACCGTTTACAACGATAATCGCTGCACCTGCTGCGCTCACTGCTTCTTCTACTTCACCAACAAAGTCAAAATAACCGGGGGTATCCAAAATATTAATCTTGTAACCTTCCCATTCAATAGGAATAACGGAGGTACTGATTGAGAACTGTCTCTTCTGTTCTTCCTTACTGTAGTCGCTGACTGTATTTCCATCGGACACTTTGCCCATTCTGGATGTAATACCGGACAGATATGCAAATGCTTCTGCCAGACTGGTCTTACCTGCACCGCCGTGTCCTAATAATACTACGTTACGAATTTTGTCAGTTGTGTAAACATTCATGTCTATTCCTCCAATTATGGTGTATTTTGGGTATTCTGCCAAAGCTAAATTGGATTTCCAAATTCCCATATTGTTATTTTACTAAATAATCCGACATTTTACAAGTACTATTAGTATTTTTTGCACATTATTTTTTCATTACACATCTTCAATTCAAATAGCCATTGACTTTCGCACGTTGAAGTGTTATAGTGTTCTGAGTAAGGAGAAATTCACTTGCAAATTTTTTAATTCTTTTCGGGAAAGTAGGTAACTATGACTCAATTAACATGTGGTTTTATCGGCCTAGGCCTGATCGGCGGCTCAATTGCCAGAGCCCTGAAAGAAAAAGTACAAAATGTGACAATTGTCGCTTATGATATCAATACAGAATCCCTGAAAGCTGCTGCGGATGACGGTGTTGCAGATATTGTCTGTGACTGCATCGATAACCGTTTCAGCGCCTGTGATTATTTATTTCTATGCGCCCCTGTGCAAAAGAATGATGAAAATCTGCTGCAGATCCGGGATATCCTGTCTCCCGACTGTATCCTTACAGATGTGGGGAGCGTAAAGACTGACATTCATCTTCATATCGCAGAACTTGGGCTGGAAAGCCAGTTCATCGGCGGGCATCCCATGGCAGGCAGTGAAAGGGTAGGCTACATCAATTCCAAAGCAATCCTCATCGAGAATGCTTATTATATTCTGACTCCTACTCAGACCGTGAATACCGCCAAAATAGAAGCCTATCGGGAACTGGTCAAGAAAATGGGAGCCATCCCTCTTGTCCTATCCTACAGTCAGCATGACTATGTGACGGCAGCCGTCAGTCATCTGCCGCACGTAATTGCGGCTTCTCTGGTGAATCTGGTACGGGACAGTGACTCACCGGAAGGGATTATGAAAATGATTGCCGCCGGAGGATTTAAGGACATTACAAGAATTGCCTCCTCTTCCGCCGTCATGTGGCAGCAGATCTGCCTGACTAATACTGACAACATCTTAAGCCTGCTGGACGATTATATCGCTTCATTAAATGCGATCAGAGACCAGCTTTCCAAACGACAGGAGGCGGAACTGTACGAACTGTTTGACAGTGCAAGAATTTATCGTGACTCCTTTATCAGTGCTTCCAGCGGTCCTATTAAGATATCTTATTCCATGAATATTGATATTGCAGATGAACCCGGTGCTCTGGCTTCTATTGCTACGTTCATGGCGCTTAACAACATCAGCATTAAAAACATCGGCATCGTACATAACCGCGAGGCTGAAGGCGGTGTATTGAGAATCGAGCTGTACGATGAGGAAAGCATGAAACGGGCAGCTGTAATTCTTACCGAGAAAGGCTATCATATTTATGAGAAAAAGTAATTATAAAGCTGCTTCCAGGCTATGACTCCATGTCCATAGCCCGAAAGCAGCTTTCGCATTCCTCCAAACAAGCTTTTATTCCACTTTTTTCTGCCGTCTCTTTTTCCACCACTTTTCTGCAACAAGAAGGCAAATCATTCCAAAGCTGCCTCCACAGGTATCCAGCAGTACATCCAGCAGGTTGCTGTAACGGCCCGGCACAAAGAATTGGTGCAGTTCATCTATAGCAGCAGAGAGAAAGACCCAGCAAACCGTGATCAGGTATAATTTCTTTCCCCTCTCCATCCATGGTCTCAACAAGGTATATACCAGGATACCCATGATTGCATATTCTGTAAAATGTGCCAGCTTTCTGATCGGTTTCTCAAAATTTCCTGCTATCTCCAGCATATGATTTTCCGTCCAGTTACTGTCCGTTATGGCATTGACCAGTTCTACTCCTTTTTCCGCCACATACATACTAAGGCTGCTTGACTGTTCACCATCCTGTGCGGAAAAAGAAAATATCGTACTGTATAACAGCAGCAACAGGCAACCGGCAATTATGCTGATTACAATGCGCCACTTTCTGTCTTTTCTATATGACTTATGATTCATGTTCCTGTTTGTCATCTCTTTCCTTCAAAGCAGCAGGAAGCTTTTCTATCCGAATATTCTTGCCATCTGACACGAAATCTACAGCCAACAGTTTTCCTTCCGAATAGAAGCTTTGGATTCCATGCTTTTTCAGCCGGTCAGCTATGGCTTCGTTCGCAGAATCAGCATTTTCTTCATCCTGCTCGGCTGTAATAATGGCATATTCGGGATTCACCCGTTGAAGCAGTTCCTCCGAGGTAGCATCGTACTCTCCATGGTGTCCAAGCTTCAGCACGTTTGCCCTGCATTCCGTACCGCTTGCCAGATAGACTGCTTCTTCGCCCAGTTCCATATCTCCTGTCAGCAAAAATGCCGTCTCTCCAAAGCATAACCGAAATACCACAGAATTATTATTCTCATTGGACTTATCCGGCTTCTCAGGCATCCATACTTCCACTCTGGCCTGTCCCATTTCCAGGACCTCTCCGCCATAAAGTTTGACAGACGTACTGTTTCGCTTTCTGGCAGCCTTCTTAACATGCAGCTCGGCATAGGTGATCTTATCTCTGCCGGAATAATAGACTTTCTCTGTAGGATATGCCCGCAGGATTTTCTTTAAACTGCCGCTGTGGTCCTTGTGACCATGGGTCAGAAAAACAGCCCTGAGGTTCGTTACTCCTTTAGACTGAAGTACCCGTTTGATGGCAGGCGCATCTTCCCTGGTACCGGTATCGCACAGATAGAATCCATCCTCCGGCACCTCAATCAGAAAGCAGTCACTTTTCCCGATGGGAAGAAAAGACAGGCGCAGTTCCTTCTGGGGCGGGTTAGTTCTGTCCATCGTCCTGCCCTCTTATCTCATCTGCTTTCTCAGGAATCTTATCCTCATTCATTATAAACATGGCATCTCCAAAGCTGAAGAAACGGTAACGCTCTTTAATCGCTTCCTCATAAGCATGCAGTACTTTTTCTCTGCCTGCCAGCGCAGATACCAGCATCACCAGCGTAGATTCCGGAAGATGGAAATTGGTGATCAGCGCATCCAATACTTTGAAACGATAACCGGGATAAATGAAGATTTCCGTGTTGTCACAGCCTGCATGGATGACACCGTTCTCATCGGAAGCACTCTCCACCGTGCGACAGCTGGTGGTACCCACGCAGATGATTCTTCCGCCATTTGCTTTGGTACGGTTAATCAGCTCTGCAGCTTCCTCTGATACCTGATAATATTCGGAATGCATGTGGTGATCCAGCACGTTTTCTTCTTTCACCGGGCGGAAAGTTCCCAAGCCCACATGAAGTGTGACATAGGCAATATTTACCCCTTTGGCTGCAATCTCCTCCAAAAGCTGTGTGGTAAAATGCAGTCCTGCGGTAGGTGCTGCAGCAGAGCCCTCATACTTGGCATATACCGTCTGATAACGGTTGCGGTCTTTGAGCTTGTGTGTAATATATGGAGGCAGGGGCATTTCTCCCAGACGATCCAGCACTTCTTCCCAGATACCTTCATATTCGAAGTGAATCAGGCGGTTGCCCTCTTCTACCGTTTCCAGCACTTCCGCTTTTAAAAGCCCGTCTCCGAATACCAGCCTGGTTCCCGGCTTACATTTCTTTCCGGGCTTTACGAGAGTTTCCCATACATCGGCTTCTCTGCGCTTTAACAAGAGTACCTCCACATGGGCACCGGTGCCTTCCCTTTCTCCTAAAAGTCTGGCGGGAATAACCTTTGTATTATTCAGCACCAGACAGTCTCCCGGATGCAGATACTCTTTGATTTCTTTAAAAATATGATGAGACACTGCCCCGGTGTCCTTATTTAACACCAGAAGCCTGGAGGACGAGCGGTCCTCCAGGGGGTCCTGTGCAATCAGTTCCTGAGGCAGGTCAAAATAAAAATCTGATTTTTTCAGTTCTGTCATATCGATTCCTTTATCAGCCGCGCATCCTGCGTACGGCGAATTTATCTTACATTCCTGCTTTTTCTACGAAAGCGCGGTATCCACGGTAAGTCTCGTATACATCAGCCTTGCTGGTAGCTTCCCAGGGAGCGTGCATGTTAAGAACTGCTACACCGCTGTCGATTACATTCATGCCATACAGTGCCAGGATATAAGCGATGGTTCCGCCGCCGCCCAGGTCGACTTTACCCAGCTCTGCTGTCTGGAAGTTTACGCCTGCTTCTTCATAGATCTTTCTGATATGAGCCAGATATTCTGCGTTGGCATCGTTAGAACCGGACTTTCCTCTGGAACCGGTGAACTTATTCAGAACCATACCACCGCCTAAGTAAGCTACATTTTTCTTATCAAAGCTTCCGGCATAGGAAGGATCGTATGCACTGCTGACGTCAGAAGAAAGCATACAGCAGCGTGCCAGACATCTGCGCACGTTCAGCTCACTGTATTGGCCGCAGAGGTTCATCACTTCTGCCACAGCATTTTCAAAGAATCTGGACTGCATACCGGTAGCGCCTACAGAACCGATTTCTTCTTTATCTACCAGAATACAGCACATGGTTCTGTCAGTTTCAGCAGTATCCAGCATAGCCTTCAGAGAGGTATAAGCGCATACTCTGTCATCCTGACCATAGGAAAGGATCATGCTGCGGTCAAAGCCTGCTTCTCTTGCTTTGCCGGCAGGAACAACTTCCAGCTCTGCAGAGATGAAATCCTCTTCTTCGATATCGTACTGATTTTTCAGGATATCCAGGATTCCTGCTTTCACAGCTTCCTTTACAGTATCCTTCTTGCCATCGGCATTCTTGTCTTCTGCCTTAGGCCCTACTTTAATGGGCTTATTGCCTACGATCAGATCCAGTGCTTCTCCTTCGATCACTTTCGCAGCCTTTTTCTCCAGCTGTTCCTGAGACAGGTGGATCAGAAGATCAGAAATGAAGAATACGGGATCATCCTCGTTTTCACCTACGTTCAGTTCAATAGTGGTGCCGTCTTTCTTGACTACCACACCGTGAAGGGCAAGGGGAATGGTTACCCACTGATATTTCTTCACACCGCCGTAATAGTGGGTGTCAAGGTAAGCGAATCCGCCGTCCTCATAAAGGGGATTCTGCTTGATGTCCAGTCTGGGACTGTCAATGTGGGCGCCCAGAATATTCATACCTTCCGTCATAGGCTTGGTACCGATCTGGAACATAGCGATGGATTTATTCATCCATACACTGTATACTTTATCACCTTTTGTCAGTGTCTTGCCTTCTGCAATCAGTGTTTCCAGTTCTTTGTATCCGGCTGCTTCTACGGTATTTACAATGGTGTCGATACACTCACGCTCGGTCTTACTGTTATCCAGGAATTCTCTGTATCCTGCATTTAATGCTTCCAGTTCTTTTAACTGGGCTTCATCGTAGGTTTCCCAAGTGTTTTTCTTTTCCATACTATTTCCTTTCTTTCCTAATCATCACTGAATTTCAAATAAAGCTTACTTCATGCACACATGATACGCATTAAGCTTAATACGCACAGTGCACCGTGAAGCATATCGCTCCCCGGTGTCACTGTCATTTTACATGATTTACTGTCTCAGTTCAATACCCATCTGCTCAAGACCGTTCAAAATCTTCTTCATAGCAGCTGCGATATCATTTTCCTCAAGGGTTCTGTCCTTGGCACGGAAGGTGATAGAATATGCTACAGATTTGTAACCTTCCTTAATCTGGCTTCCCTCGTAAATATCGAACAGGGAGTAGCTCTCCAGAATCTTGCCGCCTCTCTGCTGAATTACATGTTCAATCTGGCCTACCATAATATTCTTGGGAACTACCATACTGATGTCACGGCTGACAGCAGGGAACTTGGCAATTCCGGTATACTTGCGGTCGAAGGTGGTATAAGGAATCATTGCAGGCATATCGATGACTGCCACATAAGCCTTGGTTCCGATGTTGTAATTATCCAGGACATCGGGATGTACCTCACCCAGGTAGCCTACTACGGTTCCATCATACTGCATCAGTGCCTGACGTCCGGGATGCAGGAAAGGCTTGCCTGCCTGAGGATCGTACTCCACTTTCTTATGCATGCCTGCGCTCTCGAAGAATTCTTCTACTACGCCCTTCAAGGTGAAGAAATCGCCTTCTCCGTAGAAGCCTAAGGTAAACTGCATTCTTTCCTCAGGAAGCTCTGTAAGAGGCAGTGCCTTAGGAAGATATACGTTGCCCAGTTCATATAATTTCACGTTCTTGTTACGACGGTTATAGTTGGTAGCAAGGCTGGTCAGCATACCATTCAGGGAAATGGTTCTCATAACGGAGAAGTCTTCGCCCAGAGGATTGGAGATGGTAACGGTCTGACGCAGCTTATCGTCTGCAGGAATGAGCAGCTTATCAAATACCTTGGGGCTCTCGAAGGAATAGCACATTCCCTGGGAGAAGCCACAGTACTCAGCCATATCTCTTGCTTTCTGCTCAATACGCAGCTTGTAGGACAGTTTACCTGTTGTAGCCTCACCGGTAGGCAGGCTGGTAGGAATCTTGTCATAACCGTAGAAACGAGCTACTTCCTCAGCGATATCGGCAAATCCTTCCAGATCCTGACGGAAAGAAGGAATCTCGATTTCTTTAGCTGCTGCATCATATACCAGGTCTTCTCTTGCGAAAATAGCAAGCATCTCTTCTTCACTGACATCGGTACCAAGGAGCGCATTGATTCTCTCCGGTTCAAAAGGAATTCTGCGAAGCGGTGCCAGAGGCTCTTTCACATCTACCATACCGCTTACTACTTCACCGCAGCCCAGCTCTTCAATCAGCTGGCAGGCACGATTGATAGCTGCCTCAGCATTTCTGGGATCGAGTCCTTTTTCGAACTTACCGGAAGCATCGGTACGAAGACCTACTCTCTTGGCGGATTTTCTGATATTGGGACCGTTGAAGGTAGCTGCCTCGAAGAGGACAGTCTTTACTTCATCGGTAATCTTACTGTTTTCACCACCCATGATACCGGCAATACCGATTTCCTTCTCGGCATCGCAGATCATCAGGACTTCGCTGTCCATCTTTCTCATCTGACCGTCCAGCGTCTGGAATTCGTCTCCGTCCTGAGCGCGGCGGACAATGATCTTATGTCCTGCAATGGTATCCAGGTCGAATGCATGCATAGGCTGACCATACTCTTCCATTACATAGTTGGTAATATCTACCAGGTTATTGATGGGGCGGATACCGCTGGCAGCCAGTCGTCTCTGCATCCACTTGGGTGAAGGGGCGATCTTGATATTTTTAACAACTCTTGCACAATATCTGGTGCAAAGGTCAGGGTCTTTTACTTCTACGCTGATATAATCGTTAACATCTTCTCCGTTGCCGGTCTCATTCACTACAGGATGGTTGAAAGGCTTACGGAAAGTAGCTGCTGCTTCCCTGGCAATACCAAGTACACTATAGCAGTCCACGCGGTTACTGGTGATTTCATATTCAAATACGGTGTCACGAAGTCCCAGAAGTTCTACTGCGTCAGCACCTACTTCTGCATCCTGTCCGAAGATATAGATGCCTTCTTCCGGAGCTTCCGGATACATCTCTCTGCTGGAACCCAGTTCTTCGATAGAGCACATCATACCGTTGGAAGGAATTCCTCTTAACTTACCGGCCTTGATGCGGATACCGTCCTCCGGCAGAGGGCCGCCGTCGTGACCGCCGGCTACTTTACCACCGTCCAGAACCACAGGAACCTTATCCCCAACGTTTACATTGTGAGCGCCTGTTACGATCTGAATGGTCTCACTGCCGATATTTACCTGGCAGATGATCAGCTTGGTAGCATCGGGATGAGGCTCGATGGACTCGATCTGTCCTACTACGATCTTTTCCAGATTCTTATCTAATTTCTCAAAACCTTCTACTTTGGTACCGGAAAGTGTCATTGCATCGCAATATTCCTGGTCTGTACATTCCAGTTCCGGTACATATGCTTTAATCCATGATAATGATGTATTCATGTTCTATTTTCCTTTCTTCTGTTATCGCCGTCTCTTTAGAACTGTTTCAGGAATCTTGCATCGTTTTCATATAACAGACGCATGTCATCGATTTCATATTTTAACAGTGCTATACGCTCCAGACCTACACCGAAAGCAAATCCGGTATACTCCTTGGGATCGATACCGCTCATGGTAAGTACTCTGGGGTGAACCATACCGCAACCCAGGATCTCAATCCAGCCGCTGCCCTTACAGAAACGGCATCCCTTACCGCCGCACTTGAAACAGGTAACATCCATTTCCGCACTGGGCTCTGTGAACGGGAAGTGATGAGGTCTGAATTTAACCTTAGTCTGCTCACCAAACAGTTCTCTTGCGAACTCTGCCAGAGTTCCCTTCAGATCTGCAAAGGTGATATTCTTATCAATTACAAGTCCTTCAATCTGGTGGAAGGAAGGGGAATGGGTAGCATCCACTTCATCTGCACGGAACACTCTTCCGGGAGCGATCATACGGATGGGCAGTTTTCCTTTCTCCATCTCATGCACCTGAACGCCGGAGGTCTGAGTACGTAGCAGGATGTCGCCTGTTACATAGAAAGTATCCTGTTCGTCTTTTGCAGGATGATCTGCCGGAATGTTCAGTGCTTCGAAATTATAATAGTCAGTCTCTACTTCAGGACCTTCCACTACTTCATATCCCATACCGATAAAGATTCTCTCTACTTCTTCCAGTGCAATGGTATTGGGATGTCTGTGACCGATTTCTGCTTTCTTGGCAGGAAGGGTAACATCGATGACTTCAGCCTTCATCTGGGCTTCTCTTAAGGCACGCTCCATCTTGGTGCGGGCTTCTTCCATTACTTTCTCGATTTCCTGACGGGTCTCATTTACCCACTGTCCTACCTTAGGTCTGTCCTCGGCAGGTACATCCTTCATGGATTTCAGTACGCTGGTCAGTTCACCTTTTTTACCTAAAACGGAGACTCTGATCTCATTCAGCTTTTCTGTTGTGTCACAGGCTTTGATCTGTGCCAGGGCCTGTTCCCTGATCTGGTCTAATTTTGCTTTCATTCTTTTTCCTTTCTCTGTGTGGGATGGCAGTTTTATTTGAGGAATAAAAAAGCCCATGCTGCTGATCTGCAACATGGGACGAAATCTTTCCGCGGTACCACCCAGGTTCCTGTCTCAGTAAAATGCTTCTGAAATAAAATGAGACAGACTCTTCATTTACGCTTAACGTGCGCACTCGGCCTGAAATACTGGGAATCCTTTCCGTTCCTCCAGGCAGCTCCGGTGGGAAATTCGGGCATTCATCTGAACTTAAGGAAGCTTGCAGCCGGTGACTTCCTCTCTCTGTAAGAAAATGATGCGCTACTGACACCTTCATTGCTTTTGAAATATTTGCTGAACTCTATTTTAGTGATTCTTTCAGGAAATGTCAAGACTTATTTTCAGTTTTTAAAAGGCCGTCATACATCATATGTAACAGTTCAGACAACCCTGGACGTAGGCGCATAAATCATGCTCGCATGATTTTGCGCTTACGTATAGGGTTGTACTGAGCGCCAGATTATGAGCAAAAATAGTCGCGAAGCGACGGAGAGCGCTGCAGGCGCGATTTTGCGAATGGCGCGTCTGAACTGTTACCATCATATATGGCGGCCTTACTTTCAACAATTATTTTACCAGACGTACTGTCTCTCTTGCGATTGCCAGTTCTTCATTGGTGGGAATAAACATTACGGTAGTTGCTGAATCAGGGGTGGTGATCACAGTATCATCTCCACGCTTGTTGTTAGCTTCCTCGTCCAGCTTGATTCCAAGGTATCCCAGATACTCACATACCATGCTTCTTACCAGAGGTCCGTTCTCACCTACACCTGCAGTAAAGCAGATGACATCCACACCATTCATGGCAGCAGTATAAGCACCGATATATTTTGCCACATGGTAGCAATAAGTCTTCATGGTACGGATTGCATCCTCATTGCCTGCAAAATAGCCATCTTCCAGATCACGGAAATCGGAGGACAGGTTGTCAGACAAGCCCAGAACACCTGACTTCTTATTCAGAATCGTCATAATCTCATCAATGCTCTTATTCTCTTTATGGGCAAGGAATTCAATAATGGCGGGATCAATATCACCGGAACGGGTACCCATGATCAGACCTTCCAGAGGAGTCAGTCCCATAGAAGTATCTACACACTTACCGTTCTTAACAGCAGATACGCTGGCACCATTACCCAGGTGACAAACGATAATCTTCAGATCTTCATAGTTCTTGCCCAGATCCTCAGCAGCCTTTTTGGACACGTAGGAATGGCTGGTGCCGTGGAAGCCGTATCTTCTTACCTTATACTTCTGATAATACTCATACGGAAGACCATACATATAAGCCTCTTCCGGCATAGTCTGATGGAAAGCAGTATCGAATACGGCTACCATAGGAGTATCAGGCATCAGTGTCTTACATGCATTGATACCGATCAAATTGGCAGGGTTATGCAGAGGTGCCAGATCATTACACTCTTCGATTGCAGCCATAACTTCATCAGTGATCACTACGGAAGCAGAGAACTTCTCTCCGCCGTGTACGACACGATGTCCTACAGCACCGATTTCATCCAGATTCTTCACTACCCCTGTCTTCTCATTGGTCAGAGCTTCCAGTACCAGACGAATTGCATCTGTATGGTCAGCCATAGGGATTACATTCTTCTCTTTCTCTCCGCCTGCCGGAGTATAGGTAATCATGCTGCCATCGATACCGATACGCTCACAAAGTCCTTTTGCAATACACTGCTCGGACTCAGAATTGATTAACTGGAATTTCAGAGAAGAACTTCCGCAGTTGATAACTAAAATATTCATTTACTTTATTCACCTTTCCTATCAAAATATGCTTATTTAAAATTTATTTTACTTAATCGAAATTCAGCTGTGCCTGTACAGCAGTCAAAGCAACTACGCCTACGATGTCTTCCCAGGAACAACCGCGGGACAGATCATTGACAGGTCTTGCAATACCCTGAAGCATAGGACCATAAGCTTCTGCACCACCCAGTCTCTGTACCAGCTTATATCCGATGTTACCGGCATCTAGATTAGGGAAAATCAGTACATTTGCCTTACCGTTTACAGGGCTTCCGGGAGCCTTGGACTTGGCTACGCTGGGAACCAGTGCTGCATCCAGCTGCAGCTCACCATCCAGTATCAGCTGAGGATACTGCTCATGTGCGATTCTGGTAGCATCTACCACTTTATCAACCAGTGCATGCTTTGCACTGCCCTTAGTAGAATGGCTCAGCATAGCGATTACAGGCTTGGGACCTACCAGTGCCTTAAAGCTTCTTGCGGATGTCTCTGCAATGGCTGCCAGTTCTTCTGCTGTAGGATCCTGATTCAGACCACAGTCTGCAAAGATAAAGGTTCCGTCATCGCCCTGATCCTTAAACTGAGTATCCATAACAAAGAAAGCAGATACCAGCTTCACGCCGGGAGCTGTCTTCAGTATCTGCAGAGCAGGTCTCAAAGTATCAGCAGTAGAATGGCAGGCGCCGGCTACCATACCGTCTGCATCACCGGCCTTAACCATAACAATACCGAAAGTCAACCAGTCATTTAAAAGAATCTCTCTGGCATGCTCCATGGTCATACCTTTTGCTTTTCTGGTTTCATACAGAAGTTCCACATATTCATCCAGCTTAGGAGTCGTAGCAGGATTCACAATTGTAACACCTGTCAGATCAATCTCCAGCCATCCGGCTCCATCCATGATCTTCTCTTCGTTTCCGATCATAATGATATTGGCAATTCCCTCTTCCAGAATTTTAGCAGTTGCCAATAAAGTTCTCTTATCTGTGGTCTCAGGCAATACAATTGTCTTCTTATCAAATTTTGCTCGCTCTTTGATTTTGTCAATATATGACATGTCCATTCTCCTTTCCGGCGGGAATCCCCCCCCGCTGCGCGCTTTTTGCGCTTATCTTTCCTATTCGTATAATTTTTAATTGTTCAGAGGGTAACCAGGCATAGACGCTGCCAAGATAGCTGTCTGTAAAGTGGTACACTTTCTGTATATAGTTTGCATGTTAGGACTTAACAAACCGTTCTGTTTGTATTATACTAAATATAAGTGCAAAGCACAAGGTAAAATATGCGTTAAATTGTATATTTTCGGGTACAAACTGTATTTTTGACCATTGAAAAACGCTGATAAATCAATAGGTGTAAGCACTTTCAAGTATGTTATTTTTTTCACAGGCGTTTTTAACACTTTTAAACGTTTTTGCGTTTACCACAAACCTTGGATTTATGCTGAAAAGAGGGAATCAATATGAAAGTCAATGGAATCATAGCTGAATACAATCCGTTCCACAATGGACATAAATATCAACTGGAAGCTTCCAGGCTGCGAACCGGTGCCGACTACACTATTGTTGCTATAAGCGGTGATTTTATGCAGAGAGGTACACCTGCCATTCTAAATAAATACGCCCGGGCAGAAATGGCATTGAAAGGCGGTGCGGATCTTGTACTGGAAATTCCTGCATTTTATGCCTGCAGCAGTGCAGAATATTTTGCCCACGGAGCGGTATCCATGCTGGACAAGCTGGGAATCGTAGATTTTCTCTGTTTTGGAAGTGAATGCGGCGACATAGAATCCCTGAAACGGATTGCGCATATTCTGGCCGAAGAACCCGATGCATTCAAGAAGCATCTTACTGCGAAACTCAGCCAGGGATATTCTTTTCCCACTGCCCGCTCCCTGGCCCTGTTGGATTATTCTCCGGATCTTGGAGATATCAATAATGTATTTACTTCTCCCAATAACATTCTGGGCATTGAATATATCAAGGCCCTGATTCATATGGAAAGCCCTATTCGCCCTTTCACCATTAAACGTGTAGGTTCCCATTACCATGAAAAAAGACTGGGATATACCCAGCCTTCTGCCCTTGCCCTGCGACATGCTATTTTCTCTCACGGTAATCTGGATACCCTGAAAGAACAGATGCCTGACAGCACTTTTGATATTTTGAAAGACACATGGGAACGTTCTCAGCCCATGACAACAAATGACTTTTCCGGCGCTTTGCTCTACAAATTAATTACGGAAGAAGTTGCCGGTTTCGACCGCTATCTGGACATCACGCCCGACCTGTCCGATAAGATAAAGAAGAATCTGTACCAGTTTACCGGTTTTGACAGTTTCTGTGACCAGTTAAAAAGCAAAGACCTTACCCACACCCGCATCAGCCGCTCCCTGCTCCATATCCTCTTAAACATCACCTCTGAGGATATGACCCGGTACAAAGCCTTGGATTACACCCCTTATGCCCGTGTCTTGGGACTCAAAAAGGATGCTGCGCCCTTACTTTCCGCGATCAAGGCCAACACTTCCATCCCCCTTGTCACCAAGCTTGCTGATGCTGATAAGCTCCTGGAAGCTCCTGCCCTTGAAATGCTCCAAAGAGACATCCAGATCAGCCATCTTTATAATGCTATAGAAGCAACTAAGTGCGGTACCCCTATCCGTAACGAATACCGTACCCCCATCATCGTACTCTAAAACACTTTAAAACACCTGATAAATATTGTACAATCATGACAGACGCAGTCTGACAAAAGCTGACAATATTTATCAGGTGTTCTTATTTCCACACTTAGTTCTTAAAGCTATGAATCGGTGCCGGAATTCTTCCGCCGCGGTTTACAAAAGCATCGCAGGAGAACTGATTTACCGGCATGATCGGTGCATATCCGAGAAGTCCGCCGAATTCTACCGTTTCGCCCACGCCCTTACCGATAACGGGAATCACACGTACGGCCGTGGTCTTCTGGTTTACCATACCGATTGCCATTTCATCGGCGATGATACCGGAAATAGTAGTTGCTTTCGTATCACCCGGGATAGCAATCATGTCAAGACCTACGGAGCAGACACAAGTCATGGCTTCCAGTTTTTCCAGAGTAAGTGCTCCGGCAAGTACTGCATCGATCATTCCCTGGTCTTCGCTGACAGGGATAAATGCACCGCTTAAGCCGCCTACATAAGAAGATGCCATTACGCCGCCTTTCTTTACCTGGTCATTGAGCAGTGCAAGTGCTGCAGTGGTACCGGGTGCACCGGCATATTCCAGACCGATCTCACAGAGGATGTCTGCTACGCTGTCTCCGATAGCCGGAGTAGGTGCCAGAGAAAGGTCTACAATACCGAAAGGTACATTTAACATCTTGGAGGCTTCCTGTGCTACCAGCTGTCCCACACGAGTTACCTTGAAAGCAGTTCTCTTAATGGTCTCGCAGAGGACTTCAAAATTCTCTCCTCTTACTTTTTCCAGAGCAGTCTTTACTACACCGGGGCCGCTGACGCCAACATTGATGATCTTATCAGCTTCTGTAACACCATGGAAAGCACCTGCCATGAATGGGTTATCATCGGGAGCATTACAGAACACAACCAGCTTGGCACAGCCAAGAGAATCATCCTCCTTGGTGTACTCTGCAGTCTGCAGAATCATTTCGCCCATCAGCTTTACAGCATCCATATTGATACCCGTCTTGGTGGAACCAAGATTCACGGAACTGCATACACGTTCTGTGGTTGACAGTGCGAGGGGAATGGAACGAATCAGCAGTTCATCTGCCGGTGTCATACCCTTGCTTACCAGTGCAGAATATCCACCGATAAAGTTTACCCCTACTTCCTTCGCTACACGGTCCAATGTCCGAGCTATAGAAGCAAAGTCCTCAATGGTCTTACATGCAGCACCGCCAATGAGAGCGATCGGTGTTACGGAAATTCTCTTATTTACAATAGGAATACCGAATTCTCTGGAAATCTCCTCTCCGGTGCTTACCAAATCCTTGGATGCTTCATAGATTTTGTGATAAATCTTGTCATTCAGCTTCTGTAAATCGCTGTCGATGCAATCCAAAAGGCTGATGCCCAGTGTTATGGTACGGACATCCAGATTCTCTTTCTCAATCATCTTATTGGTTTCATTTACTTCAAATATATTTATCATGGAATTTTCTCCTTGGCTCTCCAGTTTTCTATCCTTTATCAGATTCTGTGCATCTTATCAAAGATTTCTTCCTTCTGACATTTGATCACTACGCCGATTTCCTCACCCAGTACAGCCAGTTCATCTGCCATATCACCAAACTGCTTGTTCATACCATTGGTATCCACGATCATCATCATATTAAAATATCCCTGTACGATAGTCTGGGAAATATCCAGAATATTAATACCATTCTCTGCCAGATATGTACATACCTTTGCAATAATACCTACTGTATCTTTACCTACCACTGTGATAATTGTCTTCTTCATGATTGCCTCCATTTCATCGCAGCCGGTTGTATGATGCGCTTGACTGCTCTTTTCCGACTATGTTAACAGAACCCTTTTCATTTTGCAAGCACTTTTTACCGGTTCCCTATGCAATGTGGATAACCGGCGACACCTCGCTGCGTTCAGCCACCTGCATCCTGAAATCATTGGCGTTGTACGGATTGTCTCCCATGGTAATCTCCATCCGGACCGCCTCATAAGCCAGCTCCGGCAGATTATTTTCTTTGGACAAGTGTCCCAGGATGATCGCCTGCAGCTTGTCGTGAAGGATTCTGGAAAGCAGTCTGCCGGAATTTTCATTGGACAGATGCCCCCTCTCTCCCAGGATACGCTGTTTCAGGTAATAGGGATAAGGCCCCACCTGCAGCATGTTCACGTCATGATTGGCCTCAATCAGTACTGCATCCATTCCGCGAAGGCATTCTACGGTATAGTCATTGTAAATACCGAGATCAGTACAGATGCCAACTTTCTTATTGCCATAGCCGATGCGGTATGCCACCGGCTCAGCAGCATCATGGCTGATACGCATGGGATTCACTGTCAGATCCTTGATTACCATCTTCTTATCTGCTTTCACTTCACAGAAAAGATCTGCATCTATAGAACCCAGTCCTTTGGTGGAACGGATCGCATCAATGGTTCCGGCAGTGGCATAAATGGGTATCTCGTATTTTCTGGCCAACACACCGAGACCGCTGATATGGTCTGCATGCTCATGGGTGATCAGGATTCCATCCAAATCCCCGGCGCTGATCCCTAAACTGTTTAATCCGCTTTCTGTCTTTTTACCGCTGATACCTACATCGACCAGCAGATGTGTGGCATCAGAACCCACATAAATACAATTGCCGCTGCTTCCGCTGGCAATACTGCATAATCTCATCTGTTACACCCTCCGGGAATATGTCTCTAAACGTTCATCTATCTGTCGGAAGCTGTCTTCCAGCGTTCCGCTGTTATCAATCATAAAATCGCAGGCCTCGCGGAAGGCTTCCTCAGATAACTGTTTGTCCATGATCTGGGAGATTTTCTGCGGTGTATAGCCCCTGCTTGCTTCCAGGCGATTACGGCGAACCTTTTCATCCGCATAAATATACCACATTTCATCCACGATTTCTTTATAACCGGTTTCAATCAAAAGTGCTGCTTCTATGAAAAATAATTCCACTTCCGGATTCTGTCTTGCTTCTTTCACGCGGTCCAGAAGATAAGTCTGTACCGCAGGATGCACCAAAGCATTTACTTTCAATAAAAGCTCTTTTTCCAGAAAAATCCTGGAAGCCATTTTAGCTCTGTCAATGGTGCCATCTTCCTGTAAGATTCCATTCCCCATAAGCTCCACCATTTTCTGATAGCAGGGCTGTCCGGGAGACTGCACCTCGTGGGCAACTTGATCTGCCAGATAGATTTCACATTTATAGTGCTTCCTGATATATTGTAGAATTTCTGATTTGCCGGCTCCCACGCCTCCTGTGATACCTATTAATCGCATACTGTGTTCTCCCCTCTTTATCTTTATATTTGTATTCTACTTGGCCTCGTACCAGTTCTCACCGGTGTGAAGGTCCACTTCCAGGCTGACTGCCAGTTCTGCTGCAGACTTCATGTTCTCTTCCAGAATCCGGCGAACCTGTTCTTCTTCCTCTTTTACAGTCTCTATCAACAATTCATCGTGTACCTGCAGGATCAGTTTGGACTTTAATCCTGCCTCCTTTAGTCCTTTCCACACCCGGATCATGGCTATCTTAATGATATCAGCTGCCGTTCCCTGTATGGGGGAATTCATTGCTACTCTTTCACCGAAAGACCGCTGCATGAAGTTGGAGCTGGAAAGCTCCGGCACAGGGCGTCTTCGTCCGAACATGGTGGTCACGTATCCTTTTTTCTTAGCATCGGTTACCAGCTTATCCAAAAATTCCTTGACCTTGGGATAGGTGGCAAAATATTGTTCAATATAAGCAGCCGCTTCTTTCTTGCTGATGCTCAGATCCTGGCTGAGTCCAAAGGAGCTGATGCCGTACACAATACCGAAATTAACCGCCTTGGCATTTCTTCTCTGCAGGTCCGTTACTTCCTCAAAGGGGGTATGAAATACCTTGGACGCCGTGATTCTGTGAATGTCCTGATCCATATGGTAAGCTTCTATCAGCTGTTCATCTCCCGACATATGCGCCAGCACGCGCAGTTCAATCTGTGAATAATCGGCATCCATGAACTCGCAGCCTTCTCTCGGTACGAATACCTTACGGATCCTTCTTCCCAGTTCCATTCTCATGGGAATATTCTGAAGGTTAGGCTCTGTAGAACTGATTCTGCCGGTCGCAGTAATGGTCTGATTAAAGTTCGTGTGAATCCTTCTGTCCTCTCCGATGAAAGCCGCCAGACCGTCTGCGTAGGTGGACTTCAATTTGGTCAGTCCCCTGTACTCCAGGATATCATTTACAATAGGATACTCCGAAGCCAGCTTTTCCAATACCTCTGCGGCTGTGGAATAGCCTGTCTTGGTCTTCTTTCCTCCCGGAATCTTCATGGTCTCAAAAAGGACTTCTCCCAGCTGTTTGGGGGAATTAATATTAAAATTCACACCTGCCTGCTCATGGATAGACTTTTCCAGTTCCTCTATCCGCGCCACCAGAGCATCACCGTATGCCTTTAATTCTTCTCTTCTGACCTCAACGCCTTCCTTTTCCATATCATAGAGCACCAGGGAAAGAGGCATTTCTATCTCTTTCATCAATTTGCCCATGCCGGCGGCAGCAAGCTTCTGCTCCAGCACATCTGCCGCTCTGCGTGCCACATAGGCACCATAACACAGATACTGTCCCATTTCTACCGGTTTTTGTTCCAGAGCTGCCATAGGGGAAAGCTTGCCGAACGTCTCCCCATAACCCGGAATCATCAGTTCCAGATGCTCTGAAGCAATTGCTTCTATATCATAATCGTTCTTTAACGGATTCAAAAGATATGCCCCGATCAGGACATCGAAATAATGCTCCGTGCTGTCCTGGCAAAGGAAGTCATACATCTGTTTGATATCAAAAGTCGCAATGGGAACCTTCTTCGACATCCGAAGGACAGCCTCCCGAATCTTAGCTTCTTCTTTTCCTTTCAGACAATATACAAAGGTACCGGCATTCTCTGTGGAAACAGCTGCTGCCAATATGCAGCCCATAACATCTTTCTGTTTTGCTGCCACGGTGTCTGAAACCGTGTTGCCTGCCATGAACTGTTCCAACGTCATCTGCACGGGGATCAGTTCTTCTTTTGCTTCTGTTTCTTTCCTTTTATCAATGATCAATCCGAGGCCGACTCTGCCGGACGCATGGTCCATCACTTGAATGAACTCTTTTGCATCTTTGCACACCTGAAAACTTCTTAACAATTCACCAGTATCTACCGTCTGTCCCTTGTCGAAACGGTTCAGCATGTTTTTGAACTCCAGCTGTTTGAACAGGGTATAAGCCTCCGGAGTAAAGAAGCCTTCTGCTTTGGCCGCATCATAGTCCAGCTCCACTTCACTGTCTGTACGGATAGTAGCCAGTACTTTACTCAGCTCTGCCAGATCCTTATTCGCAATCAGGGACTCCCTGATACTCTTCTTGCTGATTTCTTCCACATGAGCGTACAGATTGTCTAAAGAACCATATTCTGTCATGAGTGACGTTGCCGTCTTCTCCCCTACTTTCGGTACACCTGGAATATTATCCGCCGTATCTCCCATCAATGCCTTCAGCTCGATAAACTGTTTCGGTGTTACCTGATAAGATGCCAGTACATCTGCCGCATAATAATCTTCTATCTCCGTTTTGCCCATTTTCGTCTTGGGAATTCGTATTTTAATATGCTCCGAAGCGATCTGCAGTAAGTCTCTGTCTCCCGATACCAGAGAAACCTCGATGCCCTTTGCTTCTGCTTTCTTCGCCAGAGTTCCCAGAATATCGTCTGCTTCCAGCCCGGCCTGCTCCATGATCACGATGCCCATGGCTTTCAGTACTTCTTTCATCACCGGCACCTGTTCCCTGAGTTCGTCAGGCATAGCCTTTCTGGTCCCCTTATATTCGGCGTACATTTCGTGACGAAAAGTGGGTGCATGCACATCGAAAGCCACCGCCAGATACTGGGGCTTCTCTTCTTCCAGTATTTTAAATAAAATATTCAGGAACCCATATACTGCATTGGTATGGAGTCCCTGAGCATTGGTCAGCTCAGGCACACCATAAAACGCCCGGTTCAATATACTGTGTCCGTCTATCAGAACAAGCTTATCACTCATCTATTATTCCTTCCTATCCATCTGTTATCTGAAAACGATCCAGAGCACAAAACATAAAATTCCAACCATGGAAATCAGTTCCAGCAGCGCCCCGAAATTCAAAACTTTATCACTGCGATTGATCCTGCGTTTCGCTTCCTCTAACCGTTTGTCCAATTCCCGGTTCAAATCAAAAGCATCTCCATCTTCCAGCCTTGCCATACCCTCTGTGACTAAGAATTGAATCGTCAATTCCTCTTTACACTCCTGACAGGATTTGATATGGTCGCAGAAGTGCTTCAGGGCAAAATATTCCAGGTTGCCTTCGATAAAATCGGGGATTAAACGCTCACATTCCTTACAATCCAAATTTTCCTCCATAGCACTCCTTTCGAGTATGCGCTTTCCCTAACCGGAGCGCGAGGTGAACAGTAACACATAATTATTATAATACATCATAATACGATAGTTGGCTAGTAGATTTTTTATTTGATGTATATTATAATAATGTTTGTAAAAATCATTGCAAGGTTTTGTAGGAATGGAGGGGAAGATGAAGGTTGATGGGTTTTATTCCTCAGGAGAGTTTGCACGGATGGCGCAGGTGTCGGTGAGGACGATTCGGTTTTATGATAAGCAGAATATTCTTAAGCCTTCTTATGTATCGGCTTCGGGGGCCAGGTTTTATACGGAGTCGGATCTGGCAAGGCTGCAGCAGATTTTGTTGTTAAAGTATCTGGGATTTTCGCTGGATGATATCAGGGAAATGCTCATTGGGGACAATGATTATCATCTGATGGTCAGTTCTTTGAATATGCAAAAGAAGCTGGTGCAGGACCGTATGGAGCAGCTTCAGCTGGTTGCAGATGCCATTGACAGTACCGTGGAGGCGATTGAGAAAGAGCACCAGCTGGATTGGAGCCGTATGCTTGACCTGATTCACCTGACCGGCATGGAGAAAAGCCTGAAGGATCAATATCAGAATGCCACCAATATTTCCGCAAGGATCAGGCTTCATAAAGAATTTTCCCAAAATACGCAGGGGTGGTTTCCCTGGATTTATGAACAGGCGGGTATTTCAGAGGGTATGAAAATTCTGGAAATCGGCTGCGGAAACGGCGCATTGTGGACGGAAAATCTGGACAGACTACCATCAGAGATCACGATCACTCTTTCGGATGTTTCCGAGGGGATGCTCAGGGATGCCAGACGAAATATCGGTATGGACGATTCCCGCTTTATTTTCCGGGTGCTGGATTGTCATGACCTGCCCTTCCCGGATCACAGTTTTGATCTGATCATTGCCAATCATGTGCTCTTCTACTGCGAGGATATCAGCCGTGCCTGCGGAGAAATTGCCCGTGTTTTAAAGCCCACCGGTTTGTTTTTAAGCAGCACTTATGGTACACATCATATGCAAGAAATCACAGAGCTGGTACAGGCCTTTGATAACAGGATCGTGCTGGCAGCGGAGAATCTGTATGAACGTTTTGGGCTGGAAAATGGGTATGATCTGCTTTCTCCCCATTTTTCCCAGACAGAGATACTGCATTACGATGACTGCATCATGATCGACCAGGCGGAACCGCTCATTGAGTATATTCTCTCCTGCCACGGCAACCAGAATCAGATTCTTCTTGACCGTTATAAGGATTTCAGAACTTTTGTGGAAGAAAAAGTGCACAATTCTTTCCATATCACAAAGGATGCAGGTATCTTTCTTTGTAGAAAATAGCCAAATTTGTATTTTTTTAAAAAAAGTACTTGAAGGTGACGTTGGGTCACCTTTTATACTATAAGCAGTAACATTCGCAACTATTGATTTCAAATAAAGGAGACAATAATAAAGGAGACAATATAATGAAAGGAATCATCTTAGCCGGCGGATCCGGTACTCGTCTGTATCCGCTTACCATGGTAACCTCCAAACAACTGCTGCCGATTTACGACAAGCCCATGATCTATTATCCTATGTCTGTTCTGATGAACGCAGGCATCCGTGATATCCTGATCATTTCTACCCCTCAGGATACCCCCAGATTCAAAGAGCTGCTTGGCGACGGTCATCAGTTCGGTGTAACACTGTCTTACGCTGTTCAGCCCAGCCCCGATGGACTGGCTCAGGCTTTCATCATCGGTGAAGAATTCATCGGAAACGACACCGTAGCCATGGTCCTCGGCGACAATATTTTCGCAGGCCACGGTCTGAAAAAGCGTTTAAAGACTGCAGTAGAAAATGCAGAATCCGGTAAGGGTGCTACTGTATTCGGCTACTACGTTGACGATCCTGAACGTTTCGGAATCGTTGAATTTAATTCTGAAGGAAAAGCAATTTCCATCGAGGAGAAGCCCGCTCATCCCAAGAGCAACTACTGTGTCACCGGTCTGTATTTCTATGACAATAAAGTTGTAGAATATGCAAAAGGCTTAAAACCCAGTGCCCGCGGAGAGCTGGAAATTACCGATCTGAACCGCATCTACTTAGAGAAGGAAAGCCTGAATGTAGAATTGCTTGGTCAGGGCTTCACCTGGCTGGATACCGGTACTCACGAGAGCCTGGTAGATGCTACCAACTTTGTAAAGACCGTTGAGACTCATCAGCACCGTAAGATTGCCTGCCTGGAAGAAATTGCTTATTTAAACGGCTGGATCAGTAAAGAAGAAGTTTTGAAAGTATATGAGCTTTTGAAGAAGAACCAGTACGGTCAGTATCTGAAAGACGTTCTTGACGGAAAGTATCAGGACGGATTGTACTAATCATTTTTACCAACTAACTTATTTAAGGAGAATCGCTATGACTATTATTGTAACCGGCGGTGCCGGATTCATCGGAAGTAACTTTATTTTTCATATGATAAACAAATATCCGGACTATCGTATCGTATGTCTGGACTGCCTTACCTACGCAGGTAACCTGTCCACTCTCGCACCTGTGATGGACAACCCTAATTTCCGTTTTGTAAAAGAAAGCATCACCGACAGAGAAGCTGTTTACAAGCTTTTCGAGGAAGAGCATCCCGATATCGTAGTTAACTTTGCAGCTGAGAGCCATGTAGACCGCTCCATCGAAAATCCCGAAGTTTTCCTGGACACCAATATCAAGGGAACTGCTGTCCTGATGGATGCCTGCCGTAAATACGGTATCACCCGTTATCATCAGGTATCTACCGATGAAGTATACGGCGATCTGCCTTTGGACAGACCCGATCTGTTCTTCACCGAAGAGACCCCGATCCACACCAGCAGCCCTTATAGTTCTTCCAAAGCAGGCGCTGACCTTCTGGTACTTGCTTACCACAGAACATACGGCCTGCCTGTAACCATCAGCCGCTGCTCCAATAACTACGGCCCTTATCACTTCCCTGAGAAGCTGATTCCTCTGATGATCGCCAATGCATTGAACGACAAGCCCCTGCCAGTATACGGTAAAGGTGAAAATGTACGTGACTGGCTCTATGTAGAGGACCACTGCAAGGCTATTGACCTGATCATCCACAAAGGCCGCGTTGGTGAAGTTTACAATATCGGCGGTCACAACGAGATGAAGAATATCGACATCGTTAAGATCATCTGTAAAGAACTGGGCAAACCGGAAAGCCTGATCACCTACGTAACCGACCGTAAGGGTCATGACATGCGTTACGCAATCGACCCTACCAAGATCCACAACGAACTGGGCTGGCTGCCTGAGACCAAGTTTGCTGACGGTATCAAGAAGACCATTCAGTGGTACCTGGATAACAAGGAGTGGTGGGAAACCATTATTTCCGGAGAATATCAGGATTATTATGAGAAGATGTACAAGAATCGTTAATCTATCCTCTCACTGAAAATCGATGTACAACAAATTTTAAGATTAAGATACAGGGCGGCTAACCATTCATTGATCAGCCGCCCTGTACTTCTTATTCCTTGTTATTTCTTATTCCTTTTTCCTTATTCTTCCCAGAATGTTTATTCCTCTAAACATTCATCCGAAAGTGCCTTCCAGCAAAGTCCTTCAAATTTTCCACCGCTTCACCGGAATCGCAGGTCATGATTCATTTACTGCTGCATCAGCTACACCTGAAAAGCAATTTACCTTATCCTGCATATAGAACACGGTACTTGCCTCACCGGTCATTGTTCCAAAGTTTCCTTCACCGGGAGTGAAGCCCTCAGGCATCTGTCCTGTGGGTACCTGGCCTGATGGCATCTCAGCGGGTACCTCGCCTGATGGCATACCGGCTGGCATGTCTCCTGATGGCATGCCGGGCATTTCTCCTGTAGGTACTTCTCCTGAAGGCATCTCGGCAGTTTTCTCACCGTCCGGTCTCTCCATCTTGCCTTCTCCGGGGATAACGCCCTCCGGCATCTGGGTTAGCACTTCACCCGAAGGCATTGCACCCGTGGGTACCTCACCTGTTGGCACTTCGCCCGTAGGCATCTCAGGACGCTCACTACCGTTTTCAGGTTTTTCACCCGCTCCACGGCCGGGATTCTGAACGTCACCATCAGGCTTCTGGCCTCCGGCAAAATCTTTACCCTCTCCATCAGGACGTTCGCCGCCGAAGCCCTGGTCACCCATTCCGTGACCGCCGCCCATTCCGCCTGGGCCCATTCCACCGAAGCCCATACCAACATCGGTTCCGGTATAACTCTGCTGCACACCGCCTTCATAAGCGGTAATGCCGGCTATTTCATAGATTCCTGCGCTCTCTGTACCGGTTATGGTACCGCCCACGTATACATAATAGTTATCTTCCACAGCAAAATCGGGGCAGGAAATAATGGCGCCCATATATTTTCTGATATTTTCTCCGACTACCTCATCCATGGAAGGATCATATGCAAAGACATAGTTACCCTCCTCGTCTGTTATAACAATTGCACTGTCAGAATCTTTATATTCAGCGAACTGAAGGTTCATGGTTACCTGCTGTGAATCACTTTCCGCCCAGTCCATAGTAGAACCCAGCGCCACTACCGTTCCGCCGTTTATGTAACTGCCCATATCACTGTCAAGTCCGGCATCTGCTGCGGGATTTGCACTTGCAATAACGGTACCTCCGTTAATTACAAGCCAGCCGTTGGAATCCACGCCATCGCCCTCTTCGCCAAGCCCGGCAATGATGTGAATATTACCGCCATTAATGGTTGTAACAGATACACCGTCTTCATTGGTATTGATTCCGTCATTCTGAGAACGGATATTGATATTTCCGCTGTTAATGGTCAGGTGCAGTTCTGTATCAAGGCCCTCATTGTCCGCTGTAATATTCAGTACACCGCTGCCATCCTGCTCACCGCTTACATTCATGGACATATAAGAATAAACGGCACCGTCCTGTTTCCAAAGCTTCTTTTCTTCCTCACTGTCTTCAAAAATTCGAGCCACATGAGAACCGGTCACCTGATTGGTACTGCCGTCTGCAATGATCAGGTTGGCACCTGCTGCCTCTGTGTTCACTTCTGAACTTGCAGTTTCCGCTGACCATTCGTTGTCACACTCATACACATTCCTGAAAACAATTGCCGGTGCAACCTCACATGTAATCTCTGCATTTTCAAGAATCAGCGTTACAACGGCTTCCGGGTCTGCAGCAGCATCTTCGCCCAGATCTACTCTGATCTGTCCCTGCGATAAACTGCCGCTGATCAGATAAGTTCCCGCTTCCGTAATGTTTACCACCTTATGGGCAGCCGCATCTTCCACACTGTGCCGTTCCTCTTCGGTGCCTTCTCCGTAAGTGTTGCCGCTGTCATATGTATCCTTGTCCTCGTAATAGACAATATCATTACTTAAGGTCACAGCACCTTCCGATGTAATTTCATTGCCGTCTACAGTAACTTTATCATCTGATAAAACAATTTCCACAGCGCCTTCTCTTACTTTGCTTTCGCTTACAGTATTTTCATTCACAGAGCCTGCAGAATTCTCACTTGCAGAATCTCCTGCTATCTTATCCACGCTTGTAGGCTCAGAGCCCTGTGTATCCGTGCCTCCACATCCGGTAATACATCCTGCTGCAAGTGCCGCAGCCAGGAAAGGAACTAATATTTTTTTCTCTTTCTTCATACTCTCATCCTTCTTTCCCTTTCATTTACACGGATGATTATACGCTGAAATTATGAAAAAACTGTGTTCAAATAAGAAATTTTCAATTAGAAATCAGTCTAAAATATTCATATGCCATTTACCATTGGTAAAGTCAGGTATATCCATAACTGCTCCACCCTTAGCAATAGACATCTCCGAAAGTACCGTAATCGCCATCCAGCTTGCTGCATCATATACATCCACAGGCATAGGCGCATCGTTGCGCAGTGCTTCAAAGAATTTTTCAAATTCCAGATAGTCCATTCCATCGTGGGTTCCCTGTACTCCTTCTTTCAGATACTGTTTCCACACGGGATGGTCATATTCTTCCTCATACTCTGCAGCGTTATTGATACATTTCTTTCTCCAGTCAAAATCATGTGCCATGTCTTCTTCTCTGTCCAGGAATACGGAATCCGTAGCCTCCTCATACATTCCCTTTGTGCCTCTGACAGTAAAATTTCTGCTGTAATATCTGGGCAAAGTAGTGTCCAGTGTCAGTACAATAGTCTCTCCGCCTGCGCATTTGATCACTGTGGTAACGATATCACCCTGGGCAAAAGTCTTATTTTTCAGGAATTCATCATCGCTCTTATTTTTTAAAATATATTCATGCAATCCTACAGACTTGGAAGCCATAGAAGTCAGTGTCACCATACGATTGCCATGATTGATCTTTAATACCTTGGCAATGGGTCCCAGATCATGAGTAGGGTAGTTTTCACAGTTCCTGGTCAGATAATTTCTCAGTCTGTAATGTCTGTTTTCCTTTCCAAAAGCAATCTCCTTACGCAGATCATGCATGTAACCGCCCTGACAATGTACGATTTCTCCGAGCAGCCCCTTTTGTGCCATATTGAGGACCATCATTTCCCTTCTGCCAAAGCAGCAGTTTTCAAGGAACATAAATGGCGTCTTCGTCTTCTCATAGGCTTTTACCAATTCATAGCAGTCATCAAGGGTATAGGCACCGCCCACTTCCATAGCTACTGCTTTTCCCGCATACATGGCAGCCACTGCGATTTCCACATGGCTCTCCCAGGCTGTGGCGATGACAATCGTATTAACATTCTCATCAGAGATAACATCATGATAATCTGTATACACTGCCGGTCTGGACTGTCCTGCTTCTTCTACTGCCACGGCAGCAGCCAGCGCCCTGTCCTCATAACTGTCGCATACGGCTGTTATCTTTTCTCCCAGCTGAAGTACCACATGCTTCATTAATCCTTTTCCTCTGCTGCCATAACCGATATAACCAACTTTAATATCATCCATAGTATTTTCTCCTCTCAACTGTACTTTACAACTCCCAAGATTAATGTTATTATACTCAATAACAAATGACAAATCTATAGCAAAAAAGCTCGACTATATACACTTTTAGCTCAGAGGAGGTACTTAAGGCATGGGAGAACCGGTATGGCTTGCTTATCCTGTTACGGAACAGATTCATATTATCGATATGTATTCTCTATTCAAGATACATTATGACAATGGTTTCGAATTTCACGGGGAAGCCCACAACTTCTGGGAATGCTTTTACGTCATAGAGGGCGAAGTATGTGTTTCCGCTGATGAAAGAGTCTATAACCTGATACGCGGAGAAATTATCGTCCACAAACCACTTGAGTTTCATAAATTTATCGTAAACGGAACCAAAGGGGCCACTGTACTTATTTTTTCCTTTTCCGCTGAAGGCCCTATGACCGGCTGGCTGCGTGATAAAGTATTCAGCCTCTCCAACAGCCAGAATCAGATTATTAAGTCCTTGCTCTCCTATATGCAAAGCAAGGCCGATATGTTTGGTCTTTCCCTGAAAAATAGCTACGCTTGTTTAACCCCCTTTGATAAATTGCCTTATTATTCCCAGATGATCGTAACTTACCTGTATCAGCTGTTCCTTTCTCTCTCTGATGAAGGAACGATATCCTCTGTTTCCTCAGCTCCTGATGCAGTGACCTTCAGCAAAGCCATCAGTTACTTAAACTGTAATCTCAACCGACAGCCTTCTGTTTCCGAAATTGCAAAATTCAGCAACGTCAGCGAAGCCAGCCTGAAGCGGATTTTTGACAAATATGCCGGTATCAGCGTCCATAAATACCTGCTGAAGCTGAAGATCAAAGTGGCCATGGAGTTATTACAGGACGGGGAAAGCGTATGTATCGTGGCGGAACGGCTGGGTTTCAACAGCCAGAGCTATTTTTCCAAAGCATTTAAAAGAGAGACCGGAATGAATCCCTCCGATTTGAAGCAATCCTAACATTATAAATGCAATCCCACAATTTTTGGCAATTCCAAAATGACCCAAAATTACATATCTTAGACCGATTTGTTTATGGCTTTATACTTTATTATCCGATATAGTAAACTTAGAAATTAAATCTAAGGAGCCATGCTATGAACCAGATATATCTTAATGAAGTACTGAAACAGTTTGATATTTACCTGAATGCAGAATCCTACGGAAACGGCCACATCAACGATACCTATTGTGTGGATGGCCCCCAGTATATCCTGCAGAGAATTAACACTTCCATCTTCCGCAATCCGGATGAACTGATGAGCAATATCGAAAATGTTACCTCTTTCCTGCGCAAAAAGATCATTGCAGCCGGAGGAAATCCTGACAGAGAGACCCTGACAGTAATCCGCACCAAGGATGGAGAAAACTATTACAAAGTAGATGACCAGAACGTTTTCAGAGTCTATAAATTTATTTCTCATACCAAGACCATTGAAAACGACAAGACTCTGGACGATTTATATCAGGCCGGAAAGGGCTTCGGCAATTTCCAGAAGCTGTTAGACGATTTTCCTGTCGAACTGCTGTATGAAACCATCAAAGATTTCCATCATACGCCCAAACGTGTGGAAGCGTTAAAAGAAGCCATTCGTGAAAATAAAGCCGGACGGGTTGACAGTGTAAAGGCAGAAATCGCTTTTGCACTGGAGAATGCAAGCTGGGCAGACACTGTCGTAAAAGGCATTGAGAACGGCGAAATTCCGGTTCGTGTAACCCACAATGATACCAAGATCAACAACATCCTCTTCGACCGGGAAACAGGCGAAGCAGTCTGCGTCATCGATCTTGATACAGTGATGCCGGGAAGCATGTTATATGACTTCGGTGATGCGCTGCGCATGGGCGGTTCTACTGCTGCCGAGGATGAAACCGATCTTGATAAGGTATGGTTCGATACGGTGGCTTATGAGCATTTTGCCAAAGGATATCTGAGCGAAATGAAAGATTATCTGACCCCTGCCGAACTGAAGTTGCTGCCTTTCTCTGTAAAGCTTATGACCTACGAATGCGGCATCCGCTTCCTGACCGATTATCTGAATGGGGATACATATTTTAAGATTCATCGTGAGCATCACAACCTGGACAGAGCCAGAAATCAGTTTAAGCTGGTAGCTGATATTACAAAGAAAGAAAAAGAGCTTGCTGATATTATAAAATAATACTTATATTGTAAAATAATACTTAAGTCATAACGTTCCTACAAAATGAAAAAGCTAATCTTTCTGAGAAATCAGGGGATTAGCTTTTTCATGCAACTTATTAACCGTGGAGTTTACTGTCGTTATAAATATCTACCACTTCTTCTCCATTGCTGTTTTCATTTGAAAGCAGCCACTGGAATACTTCAGGATTGTTGTAGGTATCGCTCCAGGCATCATGACCATTTTCCGGATAGATGGTAAGTTTCGCGTTTCCTCCGTGCTTGTTGACCGCATTCACCATTTTCTCAGATTCTTCTACGAACACAGAGACATCTTTCTTCCCATGAAATGCCCACGCCGGCACGTTGATCAGCCGTGCAGCATTCCAGTACATACCACCGCCGCAAATGGGCACAATTGCCGCAAAGATCTCCGGCATACTCATTCCGATCTGCCAGGTTGCATAGCCGCCCATGCTGGCTCCCATGGCATATATCTTTGTTTTATCTGTAAAATCTTCATTTGCAGTCTTCACAACCAGACGTTCCAGAGTAGGGAACATATCAAACCAGGTATTAGTAGAGCACTGAGGTGCAACCGTAATAAACGGAAAATCTGTATACTCATTCGTTATCCTAAAATAAGGATTGTTCATCAAGACATTAATATCATTTCCTCTTCCGCCGGCTCCGTGGAAAAACATGATCACCGGATACTTCTTGCCGGGTTCATAGTTGTTGGGATATCTTGTTACATATTGAATGTTCTCAAACTGTGATATTTCGTACTGCATAGCAAATATTTTCCTTTCGTATGGGCTTTTTATGTATATTCTTCTTTATGCAAATAACTGCTCTGATTACATTTCTCTGTTATTATAGTATAAGCTGATACTAAAATCAATGTATAAACTTATTCTTTTTTTGCACAAACATTTACTTTTTCTCTAATTCTTCAATGCACTTTTCTACTGGTCAATCAGGAGTTCAGCCTCCTAAACTGCCCCGGTGACATACCGTAAACTTGCGAAAATCTGCGGTTAAAATATGTGATATTGTTAAAGCCACACCTCAGTGCAATATCAATGATCCTTTCCTTGCTGTTTTTCAATTCCTCCGCCGCTTTTTCCAGCCGTATCTTATTCAGATATTCGTGAAAACTTCTGCCCGTCTGCTCCTTAAATAATTTACCCGCATATTTTTCATTGACGAAATACAGCCGGCATATACTTTCCAGAGTGAAGCTCTTACTATAGTTTTCATCTGCATACTTTTTCAGATTATAAACCGCCCAGTGATAAGGGCTCTCATCCCTGATATCCATATCCTTGTATTTGTCATAGAGTAAACGAATGTAGCTGTCGATCAAGTCACAAAGAGCCATAACTGTCTGCGCATCCCCCTGTTCCTGACAATTCACAAGCTCCTTCTCCATTTCCTCCACAGGAGAAAGTGTCTTTGTACAGGTATCTCTTAATTTCCTCAACGTCTCACTGCGGTCGATCACCACATTTCCCAGGTAGATAATACACACTGTCTTCCCTTCTATCACCACCGGTTTGGCCACCTCATACAGTCCAAATGCGCATAGCCCCGCAAAGGTTTTTCCGGTATGAATGGCTCTGTGGTTGGCACAGTTCTTACAATTCATGCAGGCAGCAAACCCCTTCTTCGTAGATTTTGCCAGGTCACAGAATTTTTTGCTATGAATCGCATTCCAGTAAGGGATCATAAAGTAAGGCTTCTTTAATATTCCGGACACATCATGAATGCACACATGATATTTCCCCATGCCGGAAATCGCCTCAATAACTTGCTTTAATGACAGATAATCCATAACCGCTCCCACTTCTTTCACATTTTTCTTTATTCAATGTAATTATATCTTTTTTCTTTCTTTTGTTCAAGTTTCTTCTTACATAAGGAAAAGAAATTGCAGTTTTTTCCTGTTATAATCATACAGAAATCAAACACAGCTTATCTAAAAAAGAAAGAAGGTTTATTACTATGGAAAAATTTGATGTTATCGTGGCAGGCGGCGGCTTTGCCGGTGCTGCTGCTGCCATCGCCGCAGCAAGATGCGGACAAAGGGTACTCCTCTTTGACAAATCCAACTGTCTGGGCGGAGCTGCTGTCAACTGTCTTGTAAATCCGTTCATGTCTTACAGCACCAGGGTAAATGATGAAGTTAAGGACCTGAGTGCCGGTCTCTTTGCAGAAATTATGGACAGGCTGGCTGAAATGCGAAAGCTTACAGGAGAAATGCTTTACAGTGAAAAAAGAAGGATTTTCAGCGAAGAACACTTGAAGTTTGTCCTGAACCAGATGGCAATAGAAGCTAATGTTACACTTCTCTTCCATGCCTATCTCTGTGAAGTCAAATGCATGGACGGGAAGATTCAGTCTCTGACCGTTGCCACAAAATCCGGCAATCTGGAACTGTCTGCTGATTACTATATTGATGCCACGGGTGATGCAGATCTGGCAGTACGTTCCGGCTGCAGCTATCATCTGGGCAGGGAGACCGATAACCTGTGTCAGCCTATGACACTCTGCTTCCGCATCTCTAATGTGGATATGGAAAAATTTAATGAAGAGCGTCCTGCCATGCAGGCACTTTATAAAGAATATAAAGCTGCGGGTAAATTTAAGAATCCCCGCGAAGATGTGCTGATCTTCCGTACGATTCAGAAAAACGTACTGCATTTTAACTCCACAAGAATTGTAAAACTGAATCCCGTGAACCCTTTTGATGTAACACGTGCAGAATTAGAAGCAAGAGAACAGGTACTGGAGCTCTATCTCTTCCTGAAAGAGCATTTTGCATTTATGAAGGATGCAGAGCTGCTTTCCACCGCCGCAGAGATCGGTGTCCGAGAAAGCCGCATGATCGATGGACTGCACCTGCTGACCGGCAAGGAGCTGGTAGACTGTTCCAGATTTGAAGATTCCATTGCCTGCGGTAACTACGACATTGATATCCACAATCCGGAGGGCTCAGGAACCAGCCACTACTACTTCCCAGCGGGACAATATTATGAAATTCCATACAGAAGCCTGCTTCCCAAGGAAATCTCCAATCTTCTGGTAGCTGGAAGATGTATCAGTGTCGACCATGAAGCACAGGCATCCATCCGTATTATGCCCATCGTCTGCTGCCTGGGTGAAGCTGCAGGTGTAGCTGCTGCAGTGGCGTCAAAAGCAAAGGTGGCTCCGGCCGATGCTGAAATCGCTGAAATTCAGCGAATCCTGGTAGAGAATGGTGCCGTGATTCACTAATCATCAGATATTACAGCTTATGAAAACGTGATTCGCCTGGCTCGCAAAAAAACCCTTGTAAATCTCATGATCTACAAGGGTTTTGTGAATGGGCTATAAAAAAGATATTTTTCCCGATTTGTTGTATGGATTTGAACTCTTGCGGTAATCAAACGAAATATATATCTTTGAAAATTTCAATTAGTCTTTTCATCATTTCTATGGTCATTCCTCTTAAAGAGGGAATATGAATAAAAACGGTATTTGGATTATTCCTTAGCATATGAAAATATGCCGCATTACATAAATAACAGGTAGGATTATTCGATACAGTGTAAGAGATTTCTCCGGTTCTCAACTTTTCTTCTAAATGAAATATATCAAAGCCCGTATTTACTGTTTCGTTATGATTCTTTGCACATGTTTCAATTCTGATTTTGTCTGTCAAGTGCTTATCAACGCCGAACATATACACAGCGTCATAATCATCGACATTGACATTAAGAATATCCTTTTCCAAGCCTTGGAAGCTATTGGTTAACAAAACATAATTTGCTCCTGTTTGATCAACTAACTGAAAAGAAGTATTGTGCGTACCTTTAAATGCAGTAAATAGAATCTTCATTTTTTTCACCTCACAAATTCACTGCAAGGATAGTATAACACATTTTTTCAAGTTTTTTAATTCCGTTTTCGCACATTTTTTCAACTTTTCAAAGTGCGATTCGACACATTTTTTCAGAAGCGTCCACATCAAACCGTTTAAAAGCAAAAAAATATCCTATAAACCAAGGTTTACAGGATAATTCGTTTTGCTGCCGGCAGCGGGACTTGAACCCGCACGATGTTGCCATCAACAGATTTTGAGTCTGCCTCGTCTGCCATTCCGACACGCCGGCATATTGCTAAAGCTTCAACGCTTCACAACAAAATGATTTTATCACATAATCTAAGTTTTGGCAAGACTAAATTTTATTTTTTTACAGACATTTGCTTTTATTCAGTAACAGTTCAGCCATGTGCTCAGGACAAACTGTGATGATGCATAATCTATCTCATCTTATCATATACTGTAGTTATGAATAGATTGAAACAATACACCATCAAAGGAATTATTTTTGTTATCATTACAGGCACCATTTCACATTTTATTTATGAATGGTCCGGAAACAACTTCTATCTCGGATTCCTGTTTCCTGTCAGTGAATCTGTATGGGAACATATGAAGTTGTGTTTTTTTCCCATGCTGTTCTATTCCTATTATATGAATCTTAAACTCAAAGACGATTACCCATGTGTTACATCAGCCTTGCTCTTTGGCGTTTTACTGAGCACTTTTCTCATACCGGTACTTTTTTATACTTACTCTGGAATCCTCGGACGCAACTCCACAGTCCTTGATATCGCCACTTTTATAGTAAGCGTGATTGTATCGTTTATAGCGGTCTATAAGCTTTCCCTGTCCTGTAAACTGGAATCTTATACGTCACTGTTAAAATTATTTACTTTCATTACGGCAATATGCTTTTTCTTATTTACCTATCATCCGCCTAATATGGGTATTTTTATTGATCCTACTCTTAACTCTGCGGCAAAACAAGGCGGTTAAGCCCTTAAATAAAAGCATAACCGCCTGCATAAAGCGTGTAAAACTTATATTACTCTAATTTCATGTCTATGGCAATCTGATTGCCTTTCACCATTACATCCGCCTTACTTCCCACAATCAACGGCATCATCGGCGGTAAATGTCCCAGGTCAACATCCATGATGACAGGCACATTCTTGCGGGCTGCCACTTCCAGAACAGCCTGGTAAGCATCCAGTCCCATCATTTCCTGTCCATAACAGTAAGGACGACCGATCAGGAATCCTTTCACATGCTGAAACCAGCCTGCATGCTCCATCTGCCACATTGCCCGGCGAATGCCGAAGACATTCAGGTCACAGGATTCTATAAACCAGATAATTCCATCCTCTTTATACTTCTCAACAAAATCTGTGGTGTGGTCATAGCAGGTACCTAACAGGTTCACCAGACAGTCCATACATCCTCCCAACAGTCTTCCGGAGAAAGTAATTTCAGGATTCTTTCTGCCCTTGGTCATTTTATCAGCAGCTATTTTGCCTGCCGGCATGCTCAGAGCCTCTTTGCGGCCATCATAACAGCGCAGGACCTTCTGTTGTGTCACATTGTAAGGAATCAGAGGGTTCTCTGCATTTTTCAAGGATTCTTTTTCCCACTTGGGATATCCCTGTATAGAAAGCTTCTTTCCTGTCAGCAGCCCCATAGCATCTTTCACAGATTTATGCCAGGGTTCCATACCAAAGGCAGCTGCGCATGGTCCGTAGATTGCAGCAGTATCGCACATGGTAGCCAACAGATAAGTCATGTTGGTATTGTCAGAAAAACCCATATACCATTTGGGTTCGGCTTTGGCAATGGCCTCAAAATCCATATAATCCAGGATCTCACACATCAGTTCCCCGCCGCCGCAGGAAATCAGGCAGTCGTTTTTTTCAGAAAGATAATAGTCTGTCAGCTCCTGTCCGCAGGCCTGTGGTGTGTTACTGATACCGATTCCCTTTCCTTCATAACAGTTAGGCCCCAGATCCAGCCCATAACCCAGCTTTTTCCACTTCTCCTGAGCATTCTGAAAAGCTGTGTGATATGGTTCTATATTGCACCCAAAGGATGGTGCCACACATCCTATAGTACCACCCTTCTGTAAAAATTTGGCGTATTTCACATTGTCCTCCAATCGGTATCACTTACCGTGCAGCTTCATCTTTTAAGCGTTCCAGTCCATTTTATCGAAAATAGGGAAACAATCAAAGGTTGCAAAATAATCCTTCGGTGTCTCTGCCCTTCTGATCATTTCTACGCTGCCGTCTTCCTTCAGAAGCAGTTCAGCTGATTTCAGTTTTCCGTTGTAATTGTAACCCATGGCAAATCCATGTGCTCCGGTATCATGAATGGCAATGTAATCACTGATTTCAATTTCCGGCAGATTGCGGTCGATAGCAAACTTATCATTATTCTCACAAAGAGAACCTGTCACATCATACATATGATCGCAGGGCTTGTCTTCCTTGCCCAGGACAGTAATGTGATGATAAGCACCATACATAGCAGGACGCATCAAGTTCACGGCACAGGCATCCACACCGATATACTCCTTGTGGGTATGCTTTTCATGAATGACCTGAGTTACCAGATGACCATAAGGAGCCATCATATAACGTCCCAGTTCGGTATAGATTGCTACATCTCCCATTCCTGCAGGTACCAGCACTTCTTCGTAAACCTTGCGGACACCTTCACCGATCGCTTTGATGTCGTTAGGCTCCTGATCAGGACGATAAGGAATACCGATACCGCCGGACAGGTTGATAAATGCAATATGTGCACCGGTCTCCTCTTTCAGCTTCACAGCCACTTCAAAAAGTGTCTTAGCCAGTGTAGGATAATATTCATTGGTCACAGTGTTACTTGCAAGGAATGCATGAATACCGAAATTCTCCACACCTTTTGCTTTCAAAATCTTAAATCCCTCGAACAACTGCTCTGTGGTAAAACCATATTTTGCATCGCCGGGGTTGTCCATAATATTATTACTGATAGAGAAATATCCGCCCGGATTGTATCTGCAGCTTAAAGTCTTAGGCAGGTAGCCAATGGTCTTTTCCAGGAAATCAATATGGGTAAAATCATCCAGATTGATAGTGGCGCCGATTTTAGCAGCATATTCAAATTCATGTGCAGGGGTATCGTTGGAGGAAAACATAATGTCTTCTCCCTTTACACCCATGGCCTCACTAAGCATCAGCTCTGTTAAAGAAGAACAGTCGCAGCCACAGCCATAATCTCTTAAAATATCAATTAAAAAAGGATTGGGGGTCGCCTTTACTGCAAAAAATTCTTTATAGCCCGGATTCCATGCAAATGCTTCTTTTAATGCTTTTGCATTCTCGCGAATTCCTTTTTCATCGTAAATATGAAAAGGAGTAGGATACTTCTTTACAATCTCCTCAATCATTTCTTTTGTAACAAATGCCTTTTTTTCCATCGTTCATCTTCTCCCTTGTAGTGGTATCTTACCGAAACACTATAGTATTTTTTCTTCCACTCGTCAATCTACAGTGTGTCCATTCTCATAAAATCCAGATGCATAAATATACTTCATTAAATATTTTCAATCTGCCAGTCAATGGGGGCAACTCCGCGACTCTGCAGGAACTGATTGGTCTGACTGAAAGGTTTACTTCCGAAGAAGCCCCTGTATGCAGACAATGGGCTCGGATGAGGCGCCTTCAAGATCAAATGGTTAGGGTTGTTCAGCATACTTTCCTTCATCTGTGCCGGCTTTCCCCATAAAATAAACACGATAGGTCTGTCCTGTTTATTTAAAGCTCTGATCGCTGCATCGGTAAATTCTTCCCAGCCTTTTCCATGGTGGGAATTCGCCATATGCGCCCGTACCGTCAGTACCGTATTCAACATCAGTACACCTTGCTTCGCCCATTTTACCAGATAACCATTATTTGGAATATAACACCCCAGGTCATCATGGAGCTCCTGATAAATGTTTACAAGGGAAGGCGGAATCTCCACCTCCGGCTTGACAGAAAAGCACAGACCGTGTGCCTGCCCCACATTATGATAGGGATCCTGCCCTATGATAACGACCTTTACCTGACTTAACGGTGTCAGATGAAATGCATTAAAGATATCATCTGCAGGCGGAAATACTTGTGTCGTATTGTATTCTTCTTTCACAAACTGAAAAAGCTGGGCGTAATATGGCTTACGAAACTCCTCGTTCAGCACTGTCAGCCAGTCGTTTTGAATCATTCCCATTGTAAATCTCCTCATTGGTATCTTCTTAAAGTCTTACTGATACTCCTTTATTCCTCAGATATTCTTTTACCTGACGGATTTCCAGTTCCTTATAATGGAACAAAGACGCAGCCAGTGCCGCTTCTGCCTTTCCTTCCGTCAGTGCTTCATAAAAATGCTCCATAGTGCCTGCACCGCCGGATGCGATCACAGGTATTGACACGGCTTCTGCAATAGTCCTGGTAAGTTCCAGATCATATCCTGCCTTGGTGCCATCACCGTCCATGCTGGTCAGAAGAATCTCTCCCGCGCCCATCTTTTCTGCTTTAATCGCCCATTCCACGGCATCCATGCCCATGTCCACGCGACCGCCGTTTTTATAAATATTCCAGCCGCTTCCGTCTGCACGTTTCTTGGCATCAATAGCAACCACTACACATTGGCTTCCGAATTTCTCAGCTGCATCACTGATCAGCTGCGGATTCATGATTGCTGCGGAATTCACGGAGATCTTGTCCGCGCCCTCTCTTAAAAGCGCTTTGAAATCATCCACAGTTCTGATTCCGCCGCCTACAGTAAAAGGAATGAATACTTTACTTGCCACCTGACGCACCCACTCAAGCTGGGTAGAACGGGAATCCGAAGAAGCCGTGATATCCAGAAATACTACTTCATCCGCTCCTGCCTTATCATAAGCAGCTGCAACATCCGCCGGGTCTCCGGCATCTCTCAAATTCACAAAGTTAACGCCTTTAACCACTCTAGCGTCCTTCACATCCAAACAGGGAATAATTCTTTTCGTATGCATCTTATTTTCCCTCCTTCGTGATTTGAATAAAATTCTTTAAGATTGTCAAGCCAACATCTGAGCTTTTCTCAGGATGAAACTGACAGGCAAATACATTATCTTTTTCCACGGAAGCATGAATATAGGTTCCATATTCGGTTGCGGCGGTAACAATACTTTCCTCTTTTGCACGCAGATAATAAGAATGCACAAAATATACGTATGAATTTTCCGCGATTCCTTCAAAGAGTCTGCCTTTATTCGGATATGTCAGGGAATTCCATCCAATGTGCGGAACCTTTATTCCCTCACCGTCAGGGATTCGCACGATTTGCCCTTCCAGTATCCCAAGTCCCTTCACCCCGGGACTTTCCTCACTGCTTTCAAAAAGCAGCTGCAAACCAAGACAAATACCAAGGAAAGGTGTTTTCTTCTCCACTACCTGATGAATAACTTCCACCAGACCATAATCTTTAAGTTTCTCCATGGCATCGCCAAATGCACCAACACCCGGCAGGATTACCCCATCCGCTTCCAGAATCTGCCCGGCATCCGAAGTAACAATGACCTCTTCACCTAAAGCAAGTAAAGCTTTCTCTACACTTTTAATATTACCAGCGTCATAATCGATAATTGCTATCATATGTGTGCCCTCTCATCCCGTTATATTTCGCCAGTCGTCGATATTCCACCGGAACCATCAACACTTCACTTTAACAGTTTAACACAGAGACGTGAGCCAGTCTACAGCATTTTCAGAAATTGATATTCCTTTTTCTTTCAATTCTTCCGTCAATTGGTACAAATTCTTGTTTACACGAATAAAATTTGCTTTCTGATTAAAATAACCAATCTTCTCAAAGGGAAATCGAATCACGCTGGGATATTGCATTCCTGCTCCGAACTCAAGTATACACAATTTTCGATTCAAAGTACCCTGCAGCCATTTCGTATAAGTCTGCCACGTGTCAAGATAACCTCGTTCATCGTAGTTTTCTGCAAAGACATTATTTAAGATCAAAGGACTGCCGCACTCTGGGCAAGTGCCGAGCTGTTCCCATTCTCCCTGACTGACCGGCAATGGTATCAGAGAACAATCTTTTCCGCCTGCACATTGCTTCATCCGGCTTCCACCGCACGGTGCCACTACTCTGCCTTCTTTAAAGCCGGCATCCCATACGTAATCGTTAGTCGTAACTGTTACAATAAAATAATTTTTATCCTGCAATAACTTGGCAAGAGCAGCTAAAGCATTCGGAATCTGTGGAAATGCACTCTGCTCCTTCTTTAATTCCTTCTCTGTAAAATAACGGTTCAAGGCCGGAATCATCCAGTCCTTTCCCGAGTTTTCTGCCTCTTCTATTTTTTGAACATATTCCGGAATCTGCTTAAGATATCTTACACCTTCAAATTCTTCTCCGATTCCAACCAATACCATATCTGAGTCCTGAATGATTTCTCTAATGCGCTGTTCCATGTACCTGTCCTTTCAACTTATATCATATCCACAGATTCTGTTATATACAGAAAAACCTTTATAACACAAAAAAGAGCAGCCCACGCTACTCTTCTTAAATGGTTTATACCTTCAAAACCGAACATTGAACTTTCATCTTTCAAGACTCTGTAACCTACCTTGTCACTTGTGTGACCAGCGAAATCTCTTTCGCTTCCAGCCTTCAGGATAAGCCCTCGACCGATTAGTAAATATCAGCTGAGTACATTACTGTACTTACACCTTATTCCTATCTACCTCGTCGTCTTCAAGGGGTCTTACTTATTGGGATATCTCATCTTGAGGGGGGCTT
>JBGVLR010000161.1:0-23118 GCA_045124375.1 Acetatifactor sp. | reverse complement strand
CATATTTTCACTCTTGCCGATGTAAACGATCTATCCATTGATTTTGATACAGTAAATTCCTGGGTGTTCATATTTTTGCGCAAGTCCGTTGCGCTTCATCCACCCATACATATTTTCCGCATAACCCTTTTTAGCCATTATGAAATCTCCTTAATTTGTTATATTCATATTATACCAAATTTTTTTATTAAAAACAAAGTAAGGGGAGACGGAGGTCTGCCTTACGATCCCGCACCGGCGCAGTCTCTCACTTGAAGTCTTTGAAAAGATCCTTCATAGCGGCATCCAGCGCAGCCTTCATACTTTTCTCCATCATCTAAAAGATAAAGGCTTCCAACTGGGACTGCTGCTTTTTCTTGCGCTTCTTCTCATCGTCTTTTCTCTGGCTCATTTTATAATCTTCACCACACTTTTGAAATTAAGGGTGGGAATTGAAGCATCCTTCTCGGCTTCCTCCTTGGCTCTCTGCGCCGCTGCTTCACGCTCCTGGTATTCACGGAACATCTTCTTGCGGGTCGCGTGGAGTATCTCATAGGGGGTGTAGCCGTCCAGATACATAGTATCGTAATATTCTGGGATGCGCCTTCCATACATCATCATTTCGTCCATTCTTATTTCCTCCTTCTGGATTATATTTATCGCTTCGCTACTTTTGGGCGAAAGCCGCTGCTGCGGCTTCGTCCCAAAATAGCGATGCGTAATTTCTTCATAGTATATAAAAACCAGGTTGGCGCAATTATTGAAATACACTTAAAGAAAAACTGGTATTTTTTCCCTATCGTAATAAGTAAATATTACATTGGGGAAAAAGTATTAGATTTGGTTCTGTCGCAAAACTGGTACTTTTTCCCCAATATAATAACAGTAAGGAAAAAGTACCAGGTCTATGCCCCAGACCAGGGCAGCGCACCTATGAAATACTGACCCTTTGTGCGTTTTTCTCCGTTGAAGGTCGTGTATTTTTCGGGAGCCCGTCCAATAGAATGGAACTGCTTATCCAGGACTTTGTAAGCCGCTCCTACAACATCCTCTGATACACCCAGGTCTTCGGCAATATCTCTGGCGGGGTAAAATGCCATACCATTCTGCCCATACACCCAAATGAGCATTTTCAGCACTTGCTCCCAGGCAACACTTTGATTTTCAAAGCCCTTCACATAGATCACATCTTCCACCCATCTACGAAAGACATAGATTTCCTCGCCTTTTGGAATAAGGGTCAGGGTGTATGTATTGCCTTTCTTTTGGTGGCTGATATAGCCATCAGCGGTCAGGGTTTCAATGGATGCTCGTAGTTTCGCATTGTGTTTGGATTGATCTGGGGAAATATTCAAGAGGCGGCACATATCCGCAAGACTGCCTTTGAAACTGCCACCCTGTTCCGCAAGCATAGCCAGGATACGGAAATCATTCTTGGGGAGGATCAGCCACTCCCGATAGAAGCAAACTTTGCTATACATAATAGAGCCTCCTGTGTGGTGTTAGCCGTCAGTACCAGTGGGAGCCAGTTCCGCCTGGGAGCCTTCCTCTGTGGTCTTGGGTTTGAAGGGAATGATATTGGGGCGATTATCGTTGTTGTAGTAGAAGAAGGGGTCAGTACGATACTTGGGGAACTGCTCCACAAACCATCCTGCGACAATTGCGTGCGCTCTCTTTTTGCCCATACCCAGTGCGTAGTCATATACGCGGTCGTATTCCTTCGCATAGGTCTTCTTCTCATCATCCACAGTGGCAATAAACCGCTTCATATTATCGTAGGTAATGCCCTTGTAGGGGTTGTTGTAGAACTTTTCGCCACTCTTGGAAGTGATGTAGTAAGTGGGTTTGCTGTGGGTCTTATGCTCAATCTTCAAATCAGGGAAATCCTTCTTCAAACGCACCAGGATTTCGTATTCGGGAGTGGTGGGGTTATATGCCTTTTCAGCAAAATCAGCAGTCATAATCAGGGTCATACGGGCAAAATCAATGCGGTAATTCTTGCCGCTCTTATTAGTAGTAGCCATAACATTCATTTCCTTTCTTTTCTATTGGTAGTTGAGTTAGTCGTTATCTTCTGCGGAAGCAGTGGGCAGGAGGGTCTCGTCAATCTTGCCTTCCTTGACCTTCTTTAAGTACCAAGACTTAACTTTACCGTAGGGAGCACGGATGACGGTCTTGCCAGGATTCTGCTTGTCCTGGACTTCTTTACCCCAGAAGGAAACGAAATCCTTGTACTCACGCAGGAGTTCACCCTTATCGGACTGAGCCGTGAGAATCTTTTCAATTCTCTCAACAGTCAGACCACCGTGCGTTTCTTTATCCTTCTTGACAGAAGCCGTACGCATTTCAATGGTGTACTCAGGGAAATGCTTGTGGAGAGCAGCCAGTTCGCGGAACTCCTTGGTGCCAGGAATGGAGGACTGCTTGGCAAAAGCCTTGGTCAGAATGATTGCCTGTGCCTCGTGGTTAACAGTGTAGCCCTTATTAGTCTTAGTCATATGATTTCCTTTCTTGCCTTTTGGCACTGCGTATTCGTTTAGGTCGCCACCATTATTTCTTTTGGAGAGGTTTTGTTTGTTTATCTCTCTCAATCTTTACACCCAGATTATACAAAAAGTGCTATCCAATTCTTTGGATAGCACTCGTTGTAGAAAGGCGTTTTTTGAATTATTTTTTATGGCTAAAAGAAAGGAAGTTATAGAATCTAATTCACACACATAAGAGGTTGCGCAGACAGATTTGATCTTGTACAAACTTGTACATTCAGGTCTTGACAAACCAGGTCAACAACAGGTAAAATTGTAGTATCCAATAGGAATTTGACCCATTGGAATTTATATAAAAAGTGCGGAAATATCGGTAAAATGATGTGAATAGCCGCTTTTTCGAATATGAAATATTCGAAAAACGGATGGCATTCAAGAGGTCAGCGGTTCGATCCCGCTTATCTCCACCAGGAAGTCCTGAAATCGCAAGATTTCAGGACTTTTTCTTTTGTAATCCTGATATTTACCCTGTATCGGGGCAGTTTTCAAACCACTCCGATACACCCGATTTTCCCGCTACACTTCGTCTTGAATTCGTCTTGAATCAGGACGATTTTTTATAGTCCAATATGTTTCCGAAGGTTCCTTTGCCGTTCCTGGAAAAAGCCTCATTGAAACGTGCAATAGCCTCCTGACGGATATTTTCCTGCACATGAAGGTACTTCTTGGTCATTTCGGCATCGGCATGTCCTACGATACTCTGGATGGTTTCCATAGATACCCCCAGTGCCTGCATCTGAGAGACATAAGTATGACGGCAGCAATGTGGCGTTAGTACGCGGACATCTTCCACATTTTCCAATGTGAGCTTGAACCGTTTCCCGAAATAAGAGGGGTTACAGGGCTTACCGGGTTTTCTGGGGGATTCCCAGATAAAACGGTTCGTAGTATCCCGAAGCAGTTTCGCACAGTAGCGCGCATTCTCCGGTACCGGAATGGTCCGATAGCTATCCGGGGATTTGGGAGGACCGAGGTCAACACCACCCTTTATACGAACTACTGCCTGCTCTATGATGATCGTGGATCCGTCCTGAGCAATATGCCGGGGCTCCAAAGCCAACAGCTCCTGCCCGCGCATGCCAGTACAAAGTAACAGCCGGATGCTCCAGCCGATTTGATCTTCGGGAAGACAGCGGAGCAAAGTCCGAATCTCATCCGCCGTGAAGGCTTCCTTTCGCTTCTTAGGCTGCTTGCGCATCTTATCCGCATACTGTACCGGATTCTTCATAACAAGATCATTGGCTGCAGCCTTGTTGAATATCTGGAACAGCATACCTCGGCACTGTGCAAGGGAGGAATCGGAACGGCCATCCCGACGCAGCTTTTTCAAAAATTGCTCAATGTTCATGGCTTTGATGTCCACCAGCTTTTGACGTCCAAAGTAATCCGTCAGAATCCGAAGGGTATAGCGATAGCTTTCCTGGGTTGTTGGTGTAATATTGTCTTTGTGATTTTCAAACCAGATGGCTGCGAATTCATCGAATCGCAAATCCTCTGTAGCCAGCAAACCGTCAGCCCGCTTTTTCTTGAATTCGTCCCTCTTTGCGATTACTTCCTTTCTGGTTTTTCCGCTGAACGTACGAATGTCACGTTTTCCGTCAGGTCTGTACCCGATCATGATCTGGCAGATCCAGATGCCGTCTTCTCTCTGGAAAAGAGTACCTTCTCCGTTTGCTCGTTTTGCCATTTTTACTCCTTTCTGCTGGCAAACACGGCGTTTCGTCACCGATATTATACCAGACTTAGACACAATTAGATAGAATAGATTTGTTAACACACAGTAAATTGTATGGATAAAGAAACCGCCAGACAGGACTCCGTAAATGGAATCCTACTGGCGGTTTTCTGTTCGATATGTACGGTATGTACGATGCTTTCCGGTCCCTTATGCATCGGACGCATCGCACATACCGAACGGGTTCTGGATAACCTCCAGAATAATCAGTTTTTCGTTTCCTGAACGACTTTTGGAAACATTGATTCCAAAGAACTCCCTCAAATTTTCCTTTTCATCGTTCAGTTTCCTCGAGAGGAAGTTGGGTTTGATCCTAAGTTTCGGATCAATCTGTTTCAATGCGTCCAGCAGCGTCTGTGCCGTGCCCTGCCATGACTGCTGGCTGACCATAAACCCCGAGATTGCCAGAAAAACCGGATCCGAAGCCTCAGGTGGCTGCGCATCTTCATAACCGACATACTCCCAGCACATGGTTTCTTTGTCCTGGCGGAGCAGAATTTTGGCATCTTCAAAATCCCGGCTGGTCATATTCAGGGATGCTTCCGGAAGCAAACGTTTGGGACGCTCCAGTACCATCGCGCCGTCAGCGCACCCCATGATTCCGTTTGTACCGGAGATCATTTCCATGATATCCTGGGACTCCTGTTTTCTGGTGTGGTGCACCAGAACGATGGCAATATCATATTGCTCGGCCAAATGCTTGAAGACCGTCATGCAGGCATAATCATCGGCATAGACACTGTTGCTCCAGCTGATATCCCGAACCTTAATCAATGTGTCTATGATAATCAGCTTGGTTTTGGGATAGTGCCGCATGTAATTGTGGATTTGCTTTTCAAAACCGTTTCCTATCAGTTCTGCTTCGGTCGCAAAGGTGATATTTCCGGTTTCTCCATCACAGATCCGTAAAAGGCGGGACTGGATTCTACGCAGAGTATCTTCCAGAGAAAGGTACAGAACATCACCTTTAACGGTTTTTCGATCCCACAGAGGGAGTCCCGTACTGATATGGTGGGCAATCTGCAAAACCAGCCAAGACTTACCGATTTTGGAGGCTCCGGCAAGAATATAAAGTCCAGGGGCCAGCATACCTTCGATTAATTCCTGAAGAGGCGGAAAGTCCATCCGGATTAGTTCCTCAGCGGTGAAGGTGCTTAAAGTGGTAATTTGAATGCCCAGCTTACGGCAGATATCCACAATTGCCTGCTCATCGGTGTTCATCCTGTAATATTCTTTGGCAAATCGAATGGCATCGCCGATTTCCATGCATACTGTACAACGCCAGTTTATGGTGGGAGGCTCAACCGGATAAGTTATAATTTCTGCTTTCTTTCCGCAGCAGGGGCAAATTGTCGTTGGCCTTATTGGACTGGAGTTATCCAACGGAAGATTGGATTTCTTCAGATATTCCGTCAACCTGTCCTTTACCTTAAGTCGGAAATCCTCCAGAATTTCTTTATCCATTCATACCGCACTCCGTATTCTGATCCTTCCATTCCAGGAATTTATCTCTTGGAACGACCATCCTCTTGCCGATCCGGATAACCGGAAAATCTGCCCGATGCATCAGGGTATAGGCACCGGCCCTGGAGATGTTCATGACTGCCTGGATATCCTCTGCATTCAGCATCAGAGGGAGGTCTTCGTAATTGGTGTACTTTTTCATTTTGTTGTGCTCCTTTCATTGTCCGCTTTTGTCTGCGGTTTGGGTATCGTTGTTTATGAATTTACAAGGCTGTAATCGCTGTTTCGGCACGGGGGATGGTCCCCCCGTGCTGGGCCATGGTCTCCTTTCCTGCAGCATCAAAGGCTGTTACTCGGATAATCCGTACTATCTATGTTGTATATCAAATCCCCCAGACCCATTTGGTCCAACGTGTGGCCAAATAAAAAGCAGCAAACCGTTAGAACTCAGTTTGCTGTTCCACGTAGTAGGGATATGATCATAAAATTCTATATTTATGGGCTGATGCTTCAGCTGCGTTCAAACAAATCGGTATATACATCATCAATATTATGGGTGCGGAAATGGACATTCTGATGTTCGTTAAAAATATCCAGGTATGCTCTCAATAAGGGAAGCTGCTCCTGGTAACAGTCGATCACATAGTTGTGCTGGGGTCTGGAATGCATGGCAATTTTAAACCGGACCAGTCTGCACAGATCACCATCCAAATGAGAAAAACAGTAGGTGTTTTCTTCAACATCACATGCATCATACTCAAAGCTGGAATACTCAGACCAAGGCATCAGATCCAGGTCTGCATAAAGCCAATTCCATAATTCGGATCGCCAGTCCCGACTGGTTAAAATCTGCAGCATCTTCTGCCCCATAGCATTCATGGGAATAAAATGAACATGCCGATATACCGTATCCAGCCGATGCTTCTTACGGTGATGAAGAAAAGCATATTCCATCGTACGCTGTGCGACGAGGAGATTCCTGCCAAACAGAATTGCGGATTTAGAGGCAGTTACCTTGGGATAAGGGTAGAAGATATCCTCAAGAAGCATCCTCGCTTTCACTTCCCCCTGTCCGTTCCACTGCATGGTCTGATTCATGGTGTTGTATACTGCATAGGAGCCGTTGGGATAAACAATGGCACCAACGAGTCTGGTAAAATCAGTCTTACGGTGCTCATCTTCAAAGAATCCCTTGACTGCTCTGGCATCATAAAACAGAGGGGCTTCAACCTGCTGGTAACGCACATGTTTATCGTGTAAATCCTCCAAAGCCCATTTGCGGATCTCTACTCCGGAGTTCATACACATGGCTGCTGCCTCGGCAACACGGTGATTTCGGATAATGTGTGCCTCAGAACCGGAAAAACGGTGTCCTTCAAAGTCAGCAAAATAAAAGGACTGGGCAGAAATGTCGACAGCGCTTAACGCGGAAATCGCAGACCTGTGCAAGCGAATGGTTTTGTTCTGTCCTTTTCCGGAAACCGTCAGCATTTGAAACCGCTTGACATCACCGGTGGCAGAGATGCAGAAATCCTGGGGCTGCTGAAGTTCATAGATCAGCTTGGTCCAGGACTGCTTGTTTCCAAGAATCCCCAGAGAGCACATAGGGAATTCTCCTACATTGGCCAGCAGCATGAGCAGACCATAAACACGGGTTTCGTTACGAACATAAATCATAGATTGTCTCCTTTTCATAAATAGTAATGTCTCCTGCATATTGCAGGAGACATTGTTTAACAGTTAAATATTCTTTTGACGATCTTCCGGAATCTGCTGGATTACAGGAAAGCCTTCTGCAGGCATTTCATTTTCCAGACGAAGCCATTCAGAAAAATCTTCTTTGGGTAACACATAGACCTCCGTACAGTTTTTATTCCCTGTGGCACAGCAGTGGTAAACAGAGCAATGATTCGGAGAATCGTCTACCATTGTAAAAAATGCAACGGCGTCTGTAACGCTTTTGGTTTCTACATTGTCATAGTCGCGGTAGTATGTTACGGGACGATCACGGCTATATACATGCCGGAAGATTAAAACGCAATTATCATACCGCATAAAATTCTTCCCGGAAAAGAATTTGCGCATGGCCGGATAAATGATACTGCGGATATAGGCTTTGTTTGCAGTATCCTTGGTTTTAGCAAGCGGCTCCAGGCGAAGCAGAAACCAGCCGTTGCCTGTGAAACCGATTTCAACCGGATGTGTGGCTTCAATAATTTTCTCAAGGTTCTCTTCTACATTGGGATGCCCGGTGGATATCGCAAGGGTTCTGCCAAAAACAGCATGATTATTCAGAGACGCAATTACCATCTCCAGCCGTCTGTTTGCGGGATCTGTATTGCCTGTAGTATAATCCACCAGGGTCTGTTCCAGTTTGTCCTGACACATATGAAGCTGTGTCAGAAGTTGTTTAATGTCTGTAATTACGGGATTTCTTGCCAATCATTGATACCTCCTAAAGTTATGATTTTTGATGTATTCATTATGATCACTACATATGATCACCTCCGTTCTGCAAAAAAAGGGCACAAAAAAAGCGCCGTCTTCTGAAGCTTTTGCTTCATGAAGCAGCGCGCGTTTCGGTATGAATACCTGGATATAATTTTTGATGGTAGTATTATAACACATCTCGATTCACTAGTTGTTCCCTTTTTTGTTTCCTTTTTGTTCCGCTGAAATTCTCTTTGATATTTTAGCCCAAAATGTCGAATTCAGTGTAAAAAGGGACCTCTCCATTAGACGAGAAGTCCCTCTGAGCAGTAATTTTAGGATGTTAGGAAACGTTGTTCTCAGAACCCAAGTATCCATGCTAGAATTATAACACATTTTGATTCCCGTGTCGTTCCCTAATTTTTCCCGTTTTTTTCCCGCTTTTTTCCCGGATTTTTCCCGGATTATTCCCGAATTTTTCCCGGGTTAATTTGTCGGAAACGGACGTTTCTGTAAATATTTTAGGCTTGACTGCAGTTAAAAGGAACCTGTGAATACGGCCTTCAATCAGCCCATTGTTATCTAACATATTTTGTGCCTGCAGGAGACGATCCAGGCAGCAATCCACGGAGAAGTCCGGGAACTCCCATTCAATGATCCGGGCGAACCATACCAGTGCGCCCACATCGTAGAACTGGATCGGCCGGAAGCACTCCTGTCCTTCCAGAATTTCAAAACCGGTCTGGGAGAAACGATCTGCAATAATATTCAGATACTGATCCGGAAAAGGCAGATCAGTCTGACCGCAGAGCAGTTCAACCAGCTCCCGGTCATTTTCTGCGCCCACCTGCTGAGTGATGAACAGTCCGCCCGGTTTCAGCACCCGATAGATCTCACCAGGATTGAAATCTCCATGACGGTTGATTACCACATCAAGGGACGCATCCTCAAAGGGCAGCACGCCATTGCCATCTGCAACCCGAAAATCAATCCCCAGAGGCAGTAATGTCTCACGGCACAAGTCCACGTTGGGCGGATAGTTTTCGGTTGCAGCAGTATTCTCATAAGGGTGGTTCAAAGAAAGCAGGAACTCTCCTCCACCCGTATCAATATCCAAAATCCGCATCTCCGGCTTTAGGTAGCGCATAATCTCTTCCCGGTAATCCCAGGGAAGGTCATCTTCTTCCATGTACCGCCCCTCAATATGAGAGAAGTCCCAGCCGTGGATATGTGCAATCTCTTCTTCTGCCATCCATCGCTTGATCAATTCATTTGTGTTCATTGTAACTACTCCTTTATGTAATGTCAGCTCCAAAGGTGCAGTTAACTGGCAACATCACTTACTCGATACAGCCTGTTGACAGCTTTACAACTGCACCGAGTAGTTACCTCGAATGCGTCTCATCATGTGAGTTCCCCCGTCCTTTCCACAGATCGATTGTATCGCTCATCTGTAATGAAAGCAAGAAAAATCACAATATTTTAGGAATAGGGGCATTTCGTGGTAATATATAGAAAACAGAATTATTTTATAAGCCACCGAAAACTGAAATCCGCCCCTTGGCTGCATCCTCTGCCGTAATAAAGTCTCCTTCAAAATCCGAAAAAGCGTTGTGCTGCAATAACTTTTCACGTTTTCAATTCCGAAGAAAAGAGGAAATCCTTTTTTGGACTTAAATTGGGGCTGTTTTACATGCCCTTCTCGATTGCGAACACATCAGAATCGAAACTATTATCATGAAAACGTGGCTGTCGATGTTATAATGCCGTTACCGTGTTTTTCCTGGAATTCAGAACTTTTTTGCTTTCTGCAATAACCTGCCTACAGTAGTATTCTCCGAGCAGTCCGATATGTGCCTGGCCCATGGGAGCCGCCAAAATGGACGCCAACCACTGATATGCATCTTCCTTGCTCATGAGGCCTCTCTTATAAAGCTGATCGAAATGATGATGTGCTTCATTACGTAGAGCACGGAGCTGCCGGTTGGCCATGGTGCCCATGGGGATCTTCGTTCCTGGATGTACCCGTACATACGAATCGCAGGCAGGAAACCTGCTGCAGACATATAACATGGTGTTCTTGGAATTGTTGCGGTAAATACCATCGGCGCTTCTCAAAACAGAATGACTGCCGCAATACGGACAGCGGGGAGAAGAGCACTGAGCTCGTTGCTTTTTCTTCATTGGTAGCCCTCTAAAACAAAAAACGGAAGGCTGCGTAACCACAAGTCACCAGGAGAACGTCTTCTCCTGGCGGACTATGTAGCCGAGCAACCTTCCGGCAATCACAGTATCAAACCTGCACCATTGTGGACCGCTCATCGCTGACATCCGCACTGATTTCCGCATACCCTCTGGCAGCGTCTGACGTCGGGAGCTCTGACCGGCGTACCAATGACCTGGGTGCACTGTTTGTTTCTGTATCTATATTATACCATACAGCATACTTGTTCTCAAGAACAAATAGATAGTTCTGAGGATAATTTACACTCTGTTCATCCCTGGCGGTTTGATTTTGAACAAAAAGAACGGAAATTAATGTGTGTTAGGGCCGTAATGCGCATTAGGCGGCTTAACACACATTGTTTTTCGACAGAATAGTTCGGAGAGAGCTGTTTTCCGAAGGTACTAAAATTTTATTTTTTCAGCAAAAATCGTGCGAATCTATCATTTCTGCCTTGCGCTTCTCCTGCGGAGCTGATATAATACTATACAACGCTGTCGAGTGTTGTTACATATCGGCAGTAAAAGAAGACATACCAAAAGCTCTGCCGATCGCAGAGCTTTTATTTGTTATACCGGAGGGAATACATATGGCAGTCAGTTATAAGAAACTCTGGAAATTACTCATTGATAAGGATATTAAGAAGAAAGATCTCAGTTCTATGGCTGGTGTCAGTCCTGCTACCATTACAAAGATGGGTAAGAATGGCCACGTTACAACCGAAGTGCTGTTGAAGATTTGTACCGCACTCAATTGTCAGGTTGAGGATGTTATGGAGATTATACCTGATTAATCATCTATGGTCCAGATTATTGGACACAAATTCTGTACAATGGTAATTGTACAGTGATCATATATTTTGAGGTGGAAGAAATGCCGAAATATTTGGACCTGTTTGCGGGTGCAGGTGGACTGTCTGAAGGATTTACCCGTGCTGGTTACGAACCGGTTGCTCATGTGGAAATGGATAAAGCCGCATGTTTCACATTGAGAACCCGTGCTGCCTATCATTGGCTAAAGAAAGAAAATAAACTTGATATATACAATCGCTATCTCAATGGGCTCATGACCCGCGATGAGTTTTACAAGGAGATTCCTGAAAGTGTCCTAGGTACAGTCCTCAACTATGAGATTTCAAGTGACACGCTTCCCCAGATTTTTGAAGATATAGATAGTCTTCTGAATGGAGAAAAGCTCGATCTCATTATTGGCGGTCCTCCCTGTCAGGCATATTCGCTGGCGGGCAGATCCCGTTCTGAAACCAAAATGGTCGGCGACAAGCGGAATTATCTCTATAAGTACTACGCAGAGTTTCTTAAAAAATATACACCTAAGTATTTCGTGTTTGAAAATGTTCTTGGTCTGATGTCAGCCAAGGATGAAGATGGCTCTCTTCATTTTGAGAATATGCAGAAGCTTTTTGAAGAATATGGATACAGCACAGAGTTCCGCCCTCTGAATGCATCAGATTACGGCGTTCTTCAAAACAGAAAAAGAATTATCCTGATAGGCAAACTGGGTAAGGGGCAAAAAGACTTTTACCCTGAAATTGCCAAAGTAACCAGCGCACATAAAGTTGGCGAATTATTCTGCGACCTCCCGCCTATTCAAGCTGGTAGCGGAACAATTAAGCCCGTTGCTACAAACCCATACACAGGTAAATATTTGGTGGCAGCCGGAATTAAAGAATATGATACAGAACCGGTTACGTTCCATCAAGCCAGACCTCATACCGAACAGGATTTGAGGATCTACAAAATTGTTGTAGAAACCTGGAACAAGCAGAAAACCAGGGTTGCATATACTGACCTTCCCGAAGAGTTACGTACACACAACAATACGAAGTGCTTCCTTGACAGATTTAAAGTTGTCGCAGGCAACCTGACTTGTGCCCAGACAGTTGTTGCTCACATCTGCCGTGACGGTCACTACTATATCCATCCCGATGTCAGACAGAACCGTTCGCTAACCCCACGCGAAGCAGCCAGAATCCAAACATTCCCGGACAACTACTATTTCGAGTCTGTTACAGGAAAGCCTTCCCGGACTCTGGCCTACAAGCAAATTGGCAATGCAGTACCTGTACGACTGGCTTATCACATTGCTTGTGCATTATTTGAGAAATTTGCTGAAGAAAACCCATAAAACAAGAAGTTGCCGCAAGCATCTAAGCAAATCTGATATATATAACTATGAGGTGAACATTGTGGAAGAAAGAATTGTCATGCCATATGCGCCTATCCTTGTGGAATCGACAAGATCCATTGGATACTCCTTTGAGGCAGCTGTTGCCGATATCATTGACAACAGCATCAGCGCAGCCGCGACTGAGGTGCGAATCTGCTTCTCTTCCAAGGACCCCCAGTGGCTGTGTATCGAAGATGATGGCTGGGGAATGACACCTGAAGAACTGGAAAATGCCATGCGGTATGGCAGTCAGAGTTCTACAGACACCCGCAGAAAAGATGATCTGGGCAGATTTGGCCTGGGACTCAAAATGGCCTCCATGTCCCAGTGCAGAAAAGTCACCGTTATCAGTAAGAAAGACGGTATTACCTGCGCTGCGTGCTGGGACCTTGACTATATTATCCGTCAGGAAAATTGGTCTCTGCAATTCTTCACTGAAAGTGAAATTGAAGAAATGCCAGGATATCTGTATTTGAAACTGAAGGATTCCGGCACGGCTGTTATATGGGAAGAATTTGACCGTCTGAGGCAAGGTGCATCCAAAGTCCAAAAGGCTTTTGATGAAAAAATAGAGCTAACCAGAAAACATATCTCTTTGGTGTTCCACCGCTTCCTGAACGATGAAAATCCCAAAAACCGCTTGGCGATGTACTTCAATGGCGAAGCTGTAAAGGGTATTGATCCGTTTTTAACAAAGCACCCTGCTACACAGCCTCTAAGTGAACAGGTGTTACGAATTGCTTCGGATGAAATCCGAGTGAAGCCATATGTCTTGCCGTATGTCAGCAAATTATCCAAGCAGGATATTGCAGCTATTGGCGGCAAAGAAGAATTGCGCCAGCAGCAGGGATTCTATATTTACAGAAATAAGCGCCTGATTATCTGGGGTACTTGGTTCCGGCTGATCAAGCATAATGAATTAGGTAAGCTGGCCAGGGTAAGAGTTGATATTCCGAACTCCTTGGATCACATCTGGGAGATTGATATTAAAAAATCCAGAGCATCTCTTCCTCATTTTATCAAAAAGAATCTGGTGGATATCGTTGAGAATACGGTAGGCCGGAGCGAGCGGGTATACAAATACCGCGGAAGAAATGTGCAGACGGACAATTTGGTTCATGTATGGAATCCTATTGATGACCGAGGCCGGTTCCAGTATCAAATCAACCGTCAGCTTCCTGTTATCCAGATGTTGGAAGCTAACTTGAGTGAAGGCAGCGGGGCTATTCTGGAAGCTTTTATCAAGATGCTGGAAGATGCGTTCCCTTATTCCGATGTGTATTACAGAATGGCCAAAAACGAGGCCAATGTTACTGAAGGCGCACTGGAAACCAATGAGGTGTACGGCATGGCAGAGCAAATGGTTCATCAGATTAAAAGTATGGGCGGCGATGTAGCCGCATTCCTTAAAACCATGGATAAGATGGATTTCTTTATCAAATACCCGGATGTGGTATCACAGATCAGAGAGGTGTATGGAAATGACGGATAATCAGAAAAATATCATTGGTACCATACTGTTGAACATGAGCGCCAGCACAGTTCCTGTTACAGAAGAAATGATTTCCAAACTGGTAGACATGAACGATAACATGAATACCATGATGTATGGCACTCCTAAACTGACACCTAATGAGCGTGAAGAGGTCATTAACGCTCTCCATGCAGCTTTGTTTGTCCGGATTGACCGGGGACATTTTGTAAAAGAAAATGACCATACTCCTTGGTACATGGCCGCAAAAGCAGAAAACTCTTCCAAATTCTGGGATCGCTATAGACTGTATCTGCTGAAAGAAAAGCACTGGAATGGTGATACTATCAATGAACTGGACAAAACGACAGACGAAATTATGGATCTGCTGGGAAATCCGGATCAGATTGATGGCTTTATGCGCCGCGGCCTGTGTATCGGTGATGTGCAATCCGGAAAAACCTCTAACTATATTGGTCTGATTAACAAGGCAGCCGATGCTCATTATCGTGTCATTATTCTGCTTACCGGTACAATCGAAAAGCTTCGCAGACAAACTCAGCAACGTATTGACGAAGGTTTTATTGGACTGGATAGCTACGCATTCACTCTGGAAAAGGGCCGAGTTCAGGTTGGTGTGGGTGCAATAGATCCCACAACAAGTGGTTGGGCTGTTACCTCCACAACAAGTGATTTCAACGCAGCAACGGCCAAGAAAGTAGTGGGACAGCTATCCAACATCAGTGCCCCGGTTATTTTTGTTCTCAAGAAGAATAAGAGCGTTCTGGAAAAGCTGGAGCATTGGCTCAGATTCTATAACATAAACCCTGTTACCAAGAAAATCGATCTGCCCATGTTGCTGATTGATGACGAAGCGGATAATGCTTCTGTTAATACCAAGGGAGATGATGTCACCGCTATTAACAAGGGTATCAGAAAGCTGCTGGCACTGTTTGAACGGGCAAATTATGTTGGTTTTACAGCAACACCTTATGCTAATGTATTTATTGATCCGGATTCCGAAGAGGAAATGCTGAAGCACGATCTATTCCCCCGTGACTTCATCTATGCCCTTGAAGCACCAAACAGTTATATCGGCGCCCGCAGTATTTTTGGCTATGATGCGCCATATGGGTATATGCTGGAAGCCAATGATGATTGTGAAGAGGCTCTTCCCATTGGGCACAAAAAGGAAGATGTACTACAATACATCCCCGAGAGCCTGAAAGAAGCATTGGCCGCATTTTTTATTGCGAATGCTGTGCGGGATCTGCGTGGCGATAAAAAGACACACCGCACAATGATGATCAACATTTCCCGGTTTATTGCGGTACAAAACCAGATAACCAAAGTGGTTGACAGCTATGTCCGGGACTGGCAGCGTGAAATTCGTAATTATTATCTGACCGGAAATGAGGCACTTCAGTATGATTCTTTCAGCTTCATTAAGAAGGTCTACGATAAGTATTTTGCACAGTTTGATTCCGATCCGGAATTTGCAAAGTTGAAGCATTTTACTTGGGAGCAGATTCAGGCAGTGCTGTATCCCGCCATTTCCCGTATTGTAGTTCGTACGATCAATGGTGGTAATGCTCCCAAGAATCTGGATTATGAGAATTATGAAAAGGCTCCTGATGATATCGGTCTGAGACTGATTGCAGTCGGCGGTCTCAGCCTGTCCAGAGGTCTTACCTTGGAAGGTCTTTGCACCAGCTATTTCTACCGCAACTCTTCTATGTACGATACACTGATGCAGATGGGCCGCTGGTTCGGTTATCGGAACAATTATCAGGATCTGTGCAAAATCTGGATGCCCGAACTGTCCATGGCATGGTACAGCTATATTTCTTCCGCAACCGATGAACTGCGTGCAGAAGTGAAGCGTATGCAGGATGAGAATATGACACCAACAGACTTCGGCTTGGCTGTTCGTTCTGATATTCAGGGTTTGCTGGTTACTGCTCGAAACAAGATGCGGTCTGCCAAGGATTATGAAACCGTTGTCAATATGAGTGGAGAAGTGGTTGAAACAAAATACATTCATAGCTCCATCGAAGTTCTGCAGCGCAACTATCATGAAACAATTCAGTTCATCAATAATCTGCGCAATCACCATGAACTGCATCAAAATGATCCGAACTTTGCAATCAAACATCCGCAGTTTATTAATGTTTCCAAAGAAACAATTGTTGACTATCTGAAAGGATTCTCGGCCCATACATCCAATGCAGCAACAGGATTTATCATTCATAACTTAATCGAAATGTTCCAAGAGGACTGCGATGGAGTGTTTCATAAATGGGATGTGCTGATTGCTGGTGGTAGTGAAACTGATGCTCCAAAACCTTTTACGGAATTGGAAATCCATCAAGTCCGACGTGGTTTTGCTTACAGGAAAGAGACTAAGTCTCTACAGATGTCTGGCAAGAATTCTCGATTGGGCAGTAAAGATCTTGCTAAGGGTGGATTGACATGTGATCAGGTTAAAAGAATGGAAGAAGGGCATGGCGATACCGGAAAATCCTTCAGTGAAAGTTTTTACTTTAGCACAGGAATTAAGCGTAATCCGCTACTCGTAATTTATCCTGTTCATTTGTACTACGAGCCCAAGGACGGAGAAAAGGTAGATGAGGTAAAAAAGGCCATTACTGATTCTCTCAGTTTTCCTGCCATTGGTCTTAGCATAGGCATACCAAAAATCAATGGGCTGCCACCGAAACGAATCAAGTATAAAATCAACAAGCAGAAGTGGTTGGAAATTTTCGGTACTGAGAATGCTGATGATTTCGCAGAAATAGATGAGACGATTCCGGAGGATTGATTATGGCTGATGTAAAGACAATATTCAGCACCATTGATCACTTGGACACATACCAGCGCGTTAGTAGTACACATTTGCTGGATCTGTACGTGGGAATCGATGATACATCCAGATGGACCTTGCTGCTGATCAGCGAGTATCAGCCACTTCAGGTTGCATCGTCCCGCATGATACTGGTCAGATCCGGACGACGTCCTGATAAAAAGTGGTCACTTTCTTTCTCTCTGGTTGATGACAATTATAAGGATATGTTTGTCCTGTTTTGTGAGGACATTGTTTCCTCATCTGCTTGTATCAAAAACAAAGAGAAAGCTACCCGTTTTGTCGGAAAACGCTATAAGGAATGGCGGGAAATGCTGGCAAATGCCCGTGGAAACCTCCTTTCTCCGTCTGAAATCAAAGGTCTTCTTGGTGAAATGTATTTCCTGAAGGATTTCCTTTGTACCCATTATGGGGCTGAAAAAGCTGCCTTGTCATGGACTGGCCCCAAGCGCTTACCGCAAGATTACATAATCGGAGATACATGGTTTGAAGTTAAGACGGTGTCGAGCAGCCGAACGGAAGTTGGAATATCATCGGTAGAGCAGCTTGATTGTAAAAAAACCGGAGAATTGGTAGTTGTCAGAGCCGATAAAACAAGCGTAACCAATACGGATGCAGTCAATCTGAACACGCTGTATAAGGAACTGCTTTCTATGCTTCCCAATGATGATTCCAGGGAACAGTTTTCCACAATGTTGCTTCATTTTGGCTACTTTCCGCGTCCTGAGTACGAAGGCGAAGAATACACATTTGAGATTAAAGCAACAGCCAGATATGCGGTTTCTGCTGATTTTCCATGTCTCCGCAGGGCAAATTTGCCCGAAAGCGTAACCGAAGCCAAATACTCTCTGGCACTTACTACCATCGACTCTTTCAGAAAGGAGTGATTCCGTGGATATCAAAGAATTCAGAAATGGAATACTGGATGAAGTGCATTTTAATGCATCCATCAACGGAACATCTCCACGGGAAGAATTTCTGGCAATGTACTCCGGTGCGCTGGTCGAAGCTGAAGAATTTGAGGACTTCGAACAGTTGGCCTACGAGGGTGTGGGTTTCCGCAACAGAAGAATCCTGATTGATGGTTACTACTACAGTGAACTGGAAAATTGCCTTATCATTGTGGCCTGCCCGTTTTCTGACAGCATTGAGATCCAGTCGTTGACGGCAAAAGATGCAGAGGCACATTTCAACCGTGCTAGGGCATTTGTGGAGGAGTCAAAATCTGGATTTATTCAAAAATATGCGGAAGAGAGTTCTCCGGGTTATGGTCTGGCAATTGACGTTCAGAAGCGCTATGCCAATGTTGCGAAGTACAAATTCTACCTTCTGACTGACATGGCAATGAGCAGCCGTATCCGTGAAATTCCCAGTACCAAGATCAGCGATGCTGTTGCAGAATACCATATTTGGGATATTGCGCGTTTGCAGAGCCTGTATGCATCCAAGACTGGCAAAGAGGATATTGTAATTGATCTGAAGAAGTTCTCTCCCAACGGCATTCCCTGCCTGCAAGCTGGCTCCAACGAGGAATATACAGCATATCTGTGTAATATCCCGGGCTCCATATTGGCTTATCTGTATAACACATACGGAGGCCGTCTGCTGGAAGGCAACGTGCGATCCTTCCTATCTGCAAAAGGCAAAATCAACAAGGGTATCCGTAATACCATTCTGAACGAACCCAGCATGTTTTTTGCGTATAACAATGGTATTGCGGCTACTGCTTATGCAGTAGAAGTGGAGTCTGGAGACGGTTGTACCTATATCACAAAGATTACTTCGCTTCAGATAGTCAACGGTGGACAGACAACGGCATCTCTTGCTGCAGCCATTATCAATGATAAGGATCGGGCCAACGGACTGAGGGATATTTATGTTCCCATGAAGCTGTCTGTTGTTACTCCAGAAAAAGCAATGGTTCTGATTCCTAATATTGCAAAGTACGCAAATAAGCAGAATAAGGTCAGCGATGCAGACTTCTTCTCCAATCATGCTTTCCATGTCAGAATGGAAGACTTCTCCCGGAGAGTGCTTGCACCGGCGGTTATGGGAAATCAGTATGGTACTTATTGGTATTACGAACGTACCCGTGGACAGTATAAGCAGGAGCAGAGCCGCATGACCAAAGCTGAAAAGGACAAGTTCCTTATTCAGCATCCCAAAGCCCAGATGTTTACAAAGACAGATCTGGCAAAGCTTTACAACATTTATCGTCAGCTGCCGCACCAGGTCAGTACTGGTGCTCAGAAGAACTTTATTCAGTTTGCGGAATGGGCCAGTGCGGCGTGGGACAAAGATGAAACGGTCTTTAACGAAAGGTTTTTCCGTCTGGTTGTCTGTCTGAATATCCTGTATAAAAAGGTTGACTATATTGTTAAACACGCATCTTGGTATGAGATGGGCTATAAGGCACAGGTTGTTACCTACACACTTGCATATCTGTTCTATCAGATTGGCAAGGAATGTCCGGATCGTGTATTTGATTTCAAGACAGTTTGGAATCAGCAGGGGGTCTCTCACGCTACCGAAATGGAACTGGAGAAGATTGCGGAAGCGATGTACTACCACCTGGTATCTCCGGATAGAGAAGTACAGAACGTTACTGAATGGGCCAAGCGTGAGGCGTGCTGGAAAAAGGCCAAATCCATTTCTATTTCTCTTGGTTCGAAATTTAAGAAAGAACTGGTAAGTACTGCAGAAGAGGCAGAGACCAAGAAAAATGCCCGGCATGAGCAGAAGCAGGAGAACAGCGCCTCTGCAATGATCCTGGTAGCTGAGTATGGTATTGAAAACTGGAAGGCATTGCTCACATGGGGTATTCAGAACCGGATTTTTAATCCCCAAGAGATTTCTTTCCTGAAGGCAGCGATTGCAATGGAAACCGGAAAATTCCCCAGTGAAAAACAATGTGGACGCATTCTTCAGGTGCTTGCAAAAGCCAGAGAAGAAAGCTGGCCTAATTAAGAAATATATTCACAAGAAAAAGGAGGGACATATTATGGCCGATGTACATACACCTGAGCAGCGCAGCTTTAATATGTCCCAAATTCGAAACAAGAACACTAAACCAGAAGAACTTGTCAGGAAGTATTTATTCTCCCAAGGGTTTCGATATCGAAAAAACGACACCCGTTTTCCAGGAAAACCAGATATTGTTCTTCCAAAATATAAAACAGTAATATTTGTGAATGGTTGCTTTTGGCACGCGCATGAAGGCTGTAAATACTTTGTCTGGCCAAAGAACAATGCGGAATTCTGGAAGAATAAGATATCCGGCAATGTCGAACGTGACAGGCGTAATATCGAGTTATTAATAGCCTCCGGTTGGCGTGTAATTATAGTATGGGAATGTGAACTTAAGACTGCAAAACGGCGTGAAACTCTGGAAACGCTATGTGCATCAATTCGTTCCACCCAACACGATAGGAATCAACGCAAATTATCTGATACAGAAGTGGAGATATAGACCATGGGAAGAATGAACCAGAGTACATTTAAAACGTTATTTGAATATGGCAAGAAAGTGTACCAAGGAGAACTGGATCTGGGAACCGCTGCAACAAATGCCAATGCACAAAACCCCGAAGTTGCAGTTAGCTCTGCCCGGCACTACATTACTTGGTATTCCAAAATGAAGACTGGCGAATTTCTCACATGGAACACCAACTCTGATCTGCTGCTCTACTATGCAAAGAGAATCATTGACGAAGAAGGTATTGCTGCAGGTCAATTGGCTATTCAGTCTGCAAAACAGTTTGCAAAGCATGTGGCTCGGCATGATCTTGAAGAAGACTTGGATCATCTTGCTGTAGAGAAAGGAATCCTTCCTGTTGGTAATACCCAATCCAAGGAAACTCAAACGCAAAAAGAAGCTTTTCAGAAATGGCTAAAGGGTCTTGCAACACGTAAGTACACTGAAGGCACCATCTACAGATACACCCGGGCTCTGGAAATGGCGGAAGAATGGTTGTCAGTAAAATTGCCATGTCCTATATTTATGATCGCTTCAACCGAAGAATTCGAACGATGCAATCAAATCATTAAGGCTGTTCCGAATTTCGCAGTAATAAACCAAGACCACGGCCATGGCGATTTATCGGCAGCATTATCGCTATACGCAAAATTTCTTGTTGCACAGACCAGCTCTTCCTTCGCTTGGTGGCCGTCTTTGGCTGAATATGATCCTGGGATTTCAAAAGAAATGTGGATGAGTCTTCTGAAAAACACGAAAGTGTTTACACCTGCAAGACTTACTATGATGGCTCAATTCTATGCTGCTGGTGGACAGGCAAGCTGTATTCAATTGGCAGAAACATATGGACAAACATCAGATTTTTACAGGATGGCCTGCGGTGTTCATTTAGCAGAGAGAGTCCATAAAGAAACGGGTTGCCCGCTTTGTAATCAAGAAAATGCAAAATTTTGGCCGGTCCTGTTTGTGGGCAGAGATACAACAAGTGGGGAACGTGGAAACTACATTTGGAAGCTTCGTGACGAACTTTACGCAGCATTAACAGAGTTCAACATTCTTCAATATCTCTCCGAATCGCATCAAATGGGTACATTTGACTCTTGGGAAATCATTGATGAGAGCACTGCCATCAAGCATTGTGACAAATCCTTCTTTGATTACAGAGGTTCCGGTGTGCCCAAAGGCATCTGCTGGTTCTTCGACGCCGAAGAGATGAGCCACGGTGAAACCAAGACTGTCAAACTGATTTACAATGGCGTACAGTACCAAGGTAGCGTTAAAAATGAGTCTACCGATCGCCGCCGTGTTCGCATTTTCTGGAGTACAGAGCTGGGAAATCTGTTCAATGCTTTCAATGTTCCGGACGCAGCTGCGACATTTAAGAAGATTACATCTGATACCTATGAAGTATCCATAAAGGGTGGTGAGAACGAAATGACAATCAAAGAAAAAGTGGCAACTATCAAATCATATATTGCTGCGAAAGGCTTTAACTATGAAGGTGATTTGATTGAGAATTTCTATCTCAGCCTCAAGTCTAAGCCCTTTGTAATCCTTGCAGGCACTTCCGGTACCGGCAAGACCCGTCTGGTGAAACTGTTTGCTGAAGCTATCGGTGCCCAGATTAAGTTGGTTCCCGTACGGCCCGACTGGTCCGATTCTTCCGATCTGTTTGGTCATACCGATTTGTCCAATGATTTCCATCCCGGTGCAATCATCGATTTCATCAAGCAGGCTGAATGGAACAAGGATACACCCCACTTTATTTGCCTGGATGAGATGAATCTGGCCCGCGTGGAATATTATCTCAGCGATATTTTGTCCATCATTGAGACCCGTGACCGAAAAGCTAACGGGCGAATTGAGACGGATCCTCTGCTTGATGAAACATATTTCAAGCAAATGGAAGATCAGAAGAAGTATGGACGCGTTTATCTCCCTGAGAATCTGTACATCATTGGCACTGTCAACATGGATGAAACCACATTCCCCTTCAGCAAGAAAGTTCTGGACCGAGCCAACACCATCGAATTCTCCTTTGTGAATCTGATGTCCAGACCCACTGCAGGCGGTACAGCATCTGCACAAAAGCTGGACAATTCTTTCCTCAAAACGGACTATCTGTACCTGAGCGAATGTGATGATGAAGATCTTATCGATGGTGTTTGCTTCAACCTTGAGGAACTGAACCAGATCCTTTTGAAGGCAAATCTGCATGTTGGCTACCGCGTTCGCGATGAGATTTCCTTCTATATGATGAACAACAAGAACGCAGATCTTCTTTCTGAAGAAACTGCCTTCGACCATGAAATCATGCAGAAGATCCTGCCCCGCATCCAGGGCAGCAGCGCAGCCATTAAAGATGTTTTGTCCGAGTTGTTCATCAAATGTGCAGGCGATTATTCCGGCTTTGCCGGTGCGGCTGCATACGAGCAGATGGTATCTTTCCTGGATTCCAAACCCTGCAAATATCCTAACAGCGCAAAGAAAATTGCCTTCATGATGAGGAGATACGAAGAAGATGGGTTCACTTCCTACTGGCTCTGATAAGTTATTGGAGATTCAATCAGGAGAAACTTACGTCGTTATCAAAAGCAAAAATCCCCACCCGAATCTGACCAACAAACGCATCCTGCTGCAGCCCTCAGAGTTGCGGGTAACCGGCGTGGATGTGAACAGTGTCAAAATATTCGGCGAGGAAAAACTTGCAGCCGGTAACGGCGCAGTTGGTGCGTCCTTTTACA
>JBGVLR010000160.1:0-5426 GCA_045124375.1 Acetatifactor sp. | reverse complement strand
CACATATTCCTGATAGCCTGCATTTTCCCGATTCTGTTGTTTTGCCGCCTGCTCTGCTTCGTGGGCGGCGATGGCCGCTGCTTTCAGCCGGTCAACATTTGCCTGCTCTGCTGCATGGGGATGAATGTTTAGGTCAATCAGCTCCGCAATTTCTTCCAATGCTTCCGGTGTCATGTTCACTTGCTGTCCGTCAATCCACGTATTTCCGGACAGGGATACGATCATCATTGCTTCGGGTGTGTCTGCATAGATTCTGGCAGCACCTTCGCTGAGCGCCAGCAAAACCTGCCTGCCATCTTTACGGGTATAGTCCCACTGGGTATATTTGTTGAAGTCCAGAATACCGCTTGTGCGGGGATCAAAATAGTCCTTCACAGAATACAGGACAGTCACAATCTCATCGTAACATTTCCAGTGTTCCCCCTCCATGGTCAGGAACAGTTCCAACCAGAAGCTTCCCTCCAGATGGAAATCACCATCCGCGTACTCTACCTTTGCTTTCGGGCTATCCAGCATCATGCCGTCAAAACCCAGCGCTTCAAACATGACGGACATTTCATAACGCTGGCAGGTAGTATATGCCGACAGCAGCTTCAAATCATACTTTTCAACGATCTCGTCCAGTTTGTCAATCATTTCCTGGCTGTAACAGCCATAGGTCAGGTGGTAATTATCTGGGAAATCCCAAGGATTACCGGGGCCACCCTCATGGGACGCACGTTCTGCCTCTGCCATAATTGCGCCATCCTGGTCATAGCTGTTTGTAAATTCTACCCACTCAGCCAGGGCATCCATATGCACTCCCTGAATGGATAACAGCTGTGTGGGTTTCCTGGTTTCCACCGGAATCACATTTCCATCTTCATCGTAAATCGTTGGCATGGAGGTTGTGTATTCACCAACATGCAGATTCTGCATCCGCAGCACATAAACCACAGCACAGCCAACTAAAAGCAAGGTCAGTGCAATCACAGCGGCAATTAGCAGTGCCCTTTTGGTTGATAGACGTTTCACCTTTACCTGCTGCTTTCCTTGCCGGAATTCTTCTGCACTGATCACATAGGAATCCTTTATATTACCAAGGGACTTTAACAAATCAATCGGTTTCACAGATAGCCCTCCTCACTAAGACGCTTGCGAAGCTTGCCTCTCGTCCGGTGGAGCATGGATGTAACCTTGCTTTGGGTAAAACCTGAGTATTCCGAAATGGCCTGAATGGAATCCATATACCAGTACCGGCACAGGAATACATTTCTCTCTGTTTCAGGCAAGGACGAAAGGAATTGATTGAGAACCCTTGTTAATTCTTTTCGTTCAAATGTGTTTTCCGTATTATGTACGTCCACGCAGTTTTCCAGTTCATCCAGGGCAAGAATGATCTCACCGCCGCCTCGTTTCTTTGCACTGCTCTTTCTCCAACGGTCTATGGAAATATGCCGCGTGAGCTTCCCAAGAAATGCATTGAGAAAGTTTGGACGTCTGGGAGGAATCGTATTCCATGCAGCCATATAGGTATCGCTGACACTTTCTTCAGAATCTTCCCGGTTTGAAAGGATATTGTAGGCTATGGAATAACAATAGCCGCCATACTTCGTATCTGTCTCTACGATGGCCTGTTCTGATCTTTTGAAGAAAAGATCAATGATAGCAGTATCCTCCAAACAACCACCTCCAGTATTCTATATTTTATAACAAAGGGTTTCACTTGTATAGACGTAAACAAAAATGGTTTCATTGCATCAAAATAATATTTTTTTAAACACGCAGGAACTAGTTTGGCTCCTGCGTGTTCTAGTCTTAGGAAACACCTTTGCTCAAAAAGTTAAAGATTCAATTACTCAACAGTACAGCGTTTTCTTTTTGGTAAGTTGTTTTACGTTGGTGGATAGAAATGAGTTAGTTAATGATTATGTTTCAGGCATCATCAGCTTGGTTCCATCTACCATGAGCACATAATCTACTTGATCCAGATCTATAGTTCTCTCTGGCGTGCAGTCCCCATAATGACTATATAATAGAATCCGGCTTCCATCGTTCATATAAACATACATTCTTTGTCCATCTTTTTCACTGAAATCGGCATAGTAAGCATCAAAGGTGATGGTAGCACTAAACTTCCGCAGAATAAAAGATGTAACATTAACTCCATCCCAAATCGGAGATTCAGGCTCCCGCAAGCCTACCACATCGATAACAGTCGGCTGTTGTAAAAGTTCAACTTCACGGTAATCGCCATCTTCTTCATCAAATGTTATCTCGAATTCCCATTCGCCCTCGACCAATATTTGTGTAATGGTATCGTTTTTCTCTCTATCCCGGTAGCTGGCCTGTAAATCCTCAAAACGGATCGTCCAGACCTTTCCTAATCCAAAAGGAGCGCTGCCATCTTCCATTACGCGTTTTACTTTAAACACAATATCCTGTGTGTTATCAAGGCCGTCGTTATCTTCCTGAGAACCCCACGTTTCAGAACCGCCAGTGGAGTTTCCTTCAGCAGGAAATAGGAATTGGCGATTTGTCGGGCCGATGTTATAATTCGCATCCTCAAATCCTTCTAACGGATTATGACTGATGATAGTACCTTCCGGTGCAGTAATACTCATAGTAATGTACGCAATCCAACCATCAGTTTCGACGGATTTTAACTCCACAGTATAACCATTCTGCGTAGATGCATTGGGAACTGCCGGCTGATTGTTTACATCTTCCTGAGTTGCCACTTTTGGCTGAATGCTAAAATCAATAGCATCTGCAATCAGCTCCATCTGATCATCTGTCAGATACCGATATTCAACACCGGCATCAGAGTATAGATCCTGTCTGGCTTCCAGCTGTAACGACAAAACCGCCTCACCTCTGTCACAAATAATCCAGCCTCTTGCATCGGAGGCAGATCGAATGATGAGTACTTCGCTTCCGGAAACGGTGATATAGTTCCACTCCTGCCAGTCGTCAACCGCTTCCAAAGCGATCATGTCATCACTGAAGCAGTCTGTCCGATTCCATCGCAGAAGTCCCCAGGTGGATGTAATCTCTGCATCAGCAGAATCAGGGAGTGTGAAGTCAACCATCATGGAAAAATTACCGTTCTCGTGACACTCTCCGCTTTCGATAAGGACAGATACATCATTGGATGCTGTCTGAATTCGTTCAACGCCAAGTGCAGCACACATATTTTTAAGTGTACGGAACTCTAAAATTGTACCAGCGGGTTTCAAACTATACTTCCCAAGAATTTCATCCACTTTATCTTTCATTTCCTGAGAATACAGGCCATATCTGCTGTATTCAGCTGGGAACTCAGGTGTATTACTCCAAACAGATGCCAGAATTGCACCATCGGTATCATAATTCTGCTTAAAATCAAACCACTCCAGAGCTGCCTGATAGCCGGGAGTGCCTTTGATTCCCGCCAGGGTCAATACCTGTTCCGTTACAGTTTCTTGCCCCAGATACTCGCTTCCGTCATCTGAGAAGATGTCGTATACTTCCTGCTGTTCACCCAATTTGAGATTCTGCAAGTTCAATACATATACCACGGCACAGCCTACCAGAAGTAAGGTCAATGCAACAATGGCTGCAATTAACCATATTTTCTTTGCCGGGAATTTGCGAATCTTGGTACTAGCTTCTCCGGTTCTGACCTGCTGGGCATCCCATACATATGTACCCTTTGCATCTCCAACCATATCCAAAATATCATTTGCATTCATAGCAAGTCCTCCTTTTCGAGTACTGCACGCAGCTTCTTTCTGGTGCGGTACAGCATGGATGTTACCTTGCTGTCAGAGAAACCATAATAGTTTGCAATATCAGAAATGGAATCCATATACCAATACCGACACAGGAAGATCCGCCGTTCAGTTTCCGGAAGAGAATCCAGGAAACGATTGAATACCAAAGACAGCTGCTTTCTTTCAAAGGCTTTTTCCACGGTCTGATCTCCTGCAATGCAGTCATCCAGCTCCTCTAGCGCAAGGACGATTTCGCCGCCGCCCCGCTTATACCGGTTGCGGGATCTCCAACGGTCAATGGACAAGTGGCGTGTGATTTTGCCAAGAAAAGTTGCAAGGATGGAAGGGCGCTTGGGCGGCATGGATTTCCATGCTGCCATGTAGGTATCGCTCACACTTTCTTCGGCGTCTTCGTTGTTTGTAAGGATGTTATAGGCAATGGAAAAGCAGTATTTGCCATACTTCTGGTCAGTCTCTGTAATGGCAGTCTCTGACCGGCTCCAATATAAATCTATAATTTTCTGATCGTCCATACAAACACCTCCTTATCTGTTTTGAAAGGCCCTTCACTTATCATCACGTCATTCTGCGCTGGATATTGCATGCATTTTCAAAAATATTTTATCATGGATTCTTACTATAGCAAGTATCTACGCGAAATGAGAGGCACATTTCAAAATGTGCCTCTCAACATAAAATTATCAGTTATTAGCAACAGGGATGTAATAGAACGTCTGAATAGTCGGTTTGCCTTCGGCATCCAGATCCCAGCCTTTGTGGAACATCAGGGATTCCACCTGACTGACATCCAGAATGGCATCAAACATTGTGGATTCGATGAAGTAAATCATGTTTTCCTGATCTTCAAAGCCACTAGTGGAGGGAATGCAGATATGCTCGCTACCGTCCTTCATGCGGATGCCGCAGACAGCCTGGGGAAGTGCGACCAGTTCATTCCAGCCTTCCCAGTAGTCTTTCAACTGATAGCGGGTTTTTACACTCAGCTGCCCGATCTCTGCATCCAGCAAGACAACATCGCTGTCGCCAATCTTGGCATTGGGTGCGCATTGGATATTATTGTCTGCACCGGTCAGTGTCCACTTCAGTTCCCAATTGCCTTCGACCTGTGGAATGGAGGGACCTGCCTTTCGATGGCCCTGGACATCAATGCTGTTAAATGTAAAGACGATCTCCTTACCAAAATATCTGCCATCTGTTTCATTAAAGGAGATATAATGGGTATACTCCATACTTCCATCATCCGCGACCCAATCAAAAATCACAGACTGAAATTCGTCATTGCGGGACTTGACAGGCTCACCAGTGGAAGCATAGACCCACTTTCCGTTTTCGTCATGAGTGGTGCCGTCATAAAATCCACCACCCTGTGAGCTGGAGAAAAACCGATCTCCGTCAATGGTAACCGTGGGCCAAACGAAGGGATCTTCATCCTCCGGCAACTCAAAGCCCTCAATCCGGAAGGTGACTTCCGCCCGGTAGTTATCCACGATGCTCTGCACCACCGTGATGGTAATGCCCTGATCGGTGACGGACAGCACTTCGTTGGGGTTCTCCGTGCCTTTGGTTTCTTCCAGCATCACGGACAGGCCGCTCTTTTCCGCCTGTTCCTTGATGTCTTCGGAGGGGTTGAACCGGACCTGGGCGGTCCGGGACCAGCGGGTAAACACCGCT
>JBGVLR010000159.1:0-83473 GCA_045124375.1 Acetatifactor sp. | reverse complement strand
ACTCGTCAGCTACGGGCAGCAAAAGCGCATGCTTGCATGCGGCTTTTCCTGCTTGGGCTGACGAAGGGAGCGCCGGTTTATGAGCAAAGTTAGCCGCAAAGCGGCGAGAAAGCGCCGTAGGCGCCTTTGCGAATGGCGCGTCGGAACTGTTACCTTTCATGTTAAAATTGTGCAGTTTTGGTATGTATTATTGTTGACAAGCGGACTGTACTTTTGATAACCTATGGGCAGAAATATAAGAAAGTTGATATCAAGGGAAAAGAAGCCGTGGTGCTTTTTACTATCATAAATGAAAAAGGTGGGATATAAGTGGAGCAGATTGTTATAAACGGACAACTTATTCAGGCAGAACAGGGAGAACTGCTCAGCCGAGTGCTTCAGAAAAACTGCAATTTTAAAATGCCATGTGCAGGACAGGGGCATTGCGGAAAGTGTAAAGTACAAGCAAGCGGGCTTTTGAGTGCCCCCGATGGAGTGGAGAAACATCTCCTGACAGGAGAGGAACTGGAAAATGGGATTCGACTGGCTTGTCGGGTCCGCATACTGGGAGAAGCAGAAGTCAGCTGGGAACAACAGGGGAAGTCTCAGGTATTATTGGGAAAAGAAGCGGCGGAAAAAGGTAAGAGACGTCTGTTTCAGAAACTGGCAGCTGCAGTGGATATCGGGACTACTACATTAGCCGTACAGCTGTATGATGATAAGGGACTGGTGGCTCAGGCAGGGGGGGACAACCCACAGGGCAGGTTCGGTGCAGATGTGATAGCACGTATCCTGCGCAGCCTGGAAGGAGATCATCATGCATTGGCACAGGCTGTCAGACAGGGAATCAACAACCTGTTGATTCGGTCCGGAGAAGAAAGCGGGTATGACCCCGCGCAGATAGATACTATGGTAATAACGGGCAATACAGCCATGCTTTACCTGCTTACTGAGAGAAATCCCGATTGCCTTAGCCAGTCACCATTTCAGGCTGACTGGCTGGCCGGTGAGTGGGTAAAAGGAGAAGCGCTCGATTTGATCTGCAGCCGGGCGAAAGTATGGCTGCCGCCCTGTATCTCTGCTTTCGTGGGGGCAGATATTACTACAGGATTATTATCGGCAGACATATTAAAGGGGGAGAATAACAGACTTTTTGTGGATATCGGAACCAACGGAGAAATTGCATTGTGGAAAAACGGCAGACTTTCCTGCTGTGCAACAGCAGCCGGACCGGCATTTGAAGGGACGGGGCTCAGCATGGGAATGCAGGGAGAAGAGGGAGCTGTCAGCCATGTAAAGTACATGAAACCGGAAGAGAACCATGTCAGCCGGGCACAGGATGCGGTGCCTGACGGCAGCTTTCAGGTAGAAGTCATCGGAGGCCAAACTCCCAGAGGAATCTGCGGCAGCGGTGTGATCGATGCTGTTTATTGCCTTTTAAAAAGCGGTCGGATGGATGAGACAGGTTATCTGGAGGAAGAAACTGCAGTGATCAGCGGAAAGGTAACCATGAATCAGGAGGATATCCGTAAAGTACAGTTAGCCAAAAGCGCAATCTGCGCCGGAATGGAGACACTTCTTGAAAGAGAAGAACTGCGCATGGAACAGCTGGATGAGCTTCTGGTAGCAGGTGGATTCGGCTCTTACCTTGACCTGGAAAGTGCCGGAGGAATCGGACTTTTGCCGAAAGGAGAACCCGGGAAGATAACTGTCTGCGGAAATGCGGCATTGTCAGGTGCTGCAAAGATTTTATGGGATGCAGAGAAAATGGAGGAAGCAGTACGGATAGCAGAAACTGCAAAACCTTTGAATCTGGCTGCGGATGAAATCTTTGCAGAGAAATATATGGATGGGATGTTTTTTTAGATTACAGTTCACTCGTCAGCTACGGGCAGGCTGTAACACTTTTTTAGAAAAACCCACTTTGAACTTAAGCTGCCTGATTGCAAAACTCACAAAAAAATGGTATGATAAGTGGAAGAATACTTTTTGGAGGAGTAAATCAATGGATAAGATTATTTTGACCGGTGACAGACCTACGGGCAGACTGCATGTGGGACACTACGTTGGAAGCCTTCGCAGACGTGTGGAACTGCAGAATTCCGGTGAATATAAGAAGACTTTTATTATGATTGCAGATGCACAGGCGCTCACTGACAATATTGAGAACCCTGAGAAAGTGCGTCAGAACATTATCGAAGTAGCCCTGGATTACATGTCCTGTGGACTGGATCCTGCCAAGTCCACCTTGTTCATTCAGTCTCAGATTTCCGAACTGTGTGAGCTGACTTTCTATTATATGGACCTGGTAACTGTATCCAGACTGCAGCGCAATCCTACCGTTAAGAGCGAGATTCAGATGAGGAACTTTGAAGCCAGCATACCTGTGGGATTCTTCACCTATCCTATCAGCCAGGCCGCAGATATTACCGCATTTAAGGCTACCACCGTTCCGGTAGGTGAGGATCAGCTGCCCATGATCGAGCAGACAAGAGAAATCGTGCATAAGTTCAACAGTGTTTATGCGCCTGTTCTGGTAGAACCCAAAGCGCTGATTCCCGAAAATGCAGCCTGCCAGAGACTTCCCGGTATAGACGGCAAGGCTAAGATGAGCAAATCCCTGGGAAACTGCATCTATCTGGCTGACAGTGCCGATGAAGTACGTACGAAGATTATGAGTATGTATACCGATCCGCTGCACCTGTTAGTAAGTGATCCGGGACATCTGGAAGGTAATACCGTATTTACTTATCTGGATGCTTTCTGTAAGGACGAGCATTTTGAAAGATATCTGCCTGATTATGCTAATCTGGAGGAACTGAAAGCACATTACACCAGAGGCGGTCTGGGCGATGTGAAAGTAAAGAAATTCCTGAATAATGTAATGCAGGAGACCCTGGAGCCTATCCGTAACCGTCGTAAAGAACTGGAGAAGGATATTCCTGCTGTATATGAAGTACTGAAGAAGGGCAGTGAAGTTGCAAGAGAGACAGCTGCTCAGACACTTTCCGAGGTGAAGAGCGCCATGAGAATCAATTATTTTGATGATATCGAGCTGATCAAAGAGCAGACTGCCAGATATGAGGCATAAGAGGTGCGAATATGAAAAGCAGAAAAAGTGAAAGAGAGGATTACGGATATCTGGAGGAAGACGGGCAAAGCAGTGTTGCTATGATAATCGGCGGAATCGTATTGCTTGTGATTATTGTAGTGCTCTGTGCCATGATCTGGAAACTGTTCCACTCGGATGACAGTAAGCCCAGTCAGGGGATCGGACAGACTGCTCAGGAAACGTTTAATGATACCCTGAAAGAAACAGGCTCGTCCATAGAAGAAATGGGTTCTTCTATGGAAGGAACAGAAGGTGTGAAACAGTCAGATGAGGACGGGAATGAAGGAGACGCACAGGGCAGTGATGGGCAAGCCGATGACGGTCAGCAAAGTGCAGGTCAACAGGATGATAATTCCGTTCTGAATCTGACGTTCCAGGAAGTGGACGAAACTGTAACGGCCAAGGACGTAACCAACTTAAGGTCTGTACCCAGCACGGAAAGAGATGACACCGTGGTGACGCAGTTAAAGAATGGTGAGACAGCCAGAAGAACAGGAATCAATGATGCTGCAGGCTGGTCCAGACTGGAATACAATGGGCAGGTGCTCTATGCCGCCACAAGGCTGTTGACTACGGAGCTGTCATCGGGAACAGGCGGAGCATCAGAGAGTGGTACGACTGCCGGTCAGCAGTCGAGCACGCTTTCACAAGATGACACAGTTACAACAAGCACCGGCAGGGTGATTACTTTTACCGATTGCGATGATACCATTTCAGCCAAAATTGTAGCTAACCTGAGACTGGAGCCGAGTTCTGCTCAGGAGAACGCATCCATTCATTGCCAGCTGGAATATGGACAGACAGCTCACAGAACCGGCTATGATGAAGCATCCGGCTGGTCCAGAGTAGAGTATGACGGAAAGGTTCTTTATACGGTGACGAGCCTGATTTATGTAGTGGAAGAAACAACAGACACACAATAATGATATAAAATAGAAAGAGAAACGGTTTGTACTTCAAAAGCACAGACCGTTTTTTCATTTTGCCTTCAATTAGATTTCAGTATATTTTTTGGCCATACGGTTATTCTGATAATGAAAAAAATGTGAAGCACCATCAGTCATGAGTAACAGCAAAAAGCGGATTTTTCATTTTGGACTGATGCGCAGCGTATGGAAAGGAGAGCAAAATGAACAGACAGGCAGGAAAGTCCAGTATCTATCTGGAGGAACCGGTATATATCAGAAGCAGTGCAAGTATCGTAGGAAAAAAGGAGGGACAGGGCCCGTTAGGAGATTTATTTGATATGGCAGGAGACGATGATCTATTCGGATGTAAGACGTGGGAGGAAGCCGAGAGTAATCTGCAGAAAGATGCTGTTTATATGGCTCTTGAGAAAGCAGGGCTTAAGCCTGAGGAGGTCAGGTACTTGTTCGCGGGTGACCTGCTGGGGCAATCCATAGCTACTTCTTTCGGTCTCTCTTCTTATGAAATACCGCTTTTTGGGGTATACGGTGCCTGCTCCACCTGCGGAGAAAGCATTTCACTTGGGGCAATGGCTGTGGCAGCAGGATATGCCGACATCGTGGCCTGTGTTACCTCCAGTCATTTTGCAAGTGCAGAGAAAGAATTTCGTTTTCCGTTGGAATACGGCAACCAACGGCCGCTTTCTGCTACCTGGACGGTGACGGGAAGCGGTGCCTTTATTCTGGGAAAGCAGCCCGGCAATAAACCCCGTGCGCGTATCACCGCCATCACTACCGGTAAAATTGTAGATTATGGATTGAAAGATTCCATGAACATGGGAGCCTGCATGGCACCCGCGGCTGCTGACACCATTGCCGGACATTTTGAAGATTTCCGGTGTGTCCCCCAGACTTATGACAAAATCATCACAGGAGACCTGGGCAGTGTGGGACAAACTGTCCTTTTGGATCTCCTTCGGGAAAAGGGATACGACATCGCAGACCGCCACATGGACTGCGGAATTGAGATCTTTGATGCCGAGACACAGGATACTCATGCCGGCGGCAGTGGCTGTGGATGTAGCGCAGTTACCTTATCTGCTTACATTCTGAAGCAGCTGGAAGAAGGAAGCTGGAAAAAGGTGCTTTTCCTTCCAACAGGGGCCTTATTGAGCAAAACAAGCTTTAACGAGGGACAAAGTGTCCCGGGAATTGCCCATGCGGTGGTCCTTGAGCAGGTATAGGGCAGATAAATACTTGTCAATCAGAGAAGGGAATAGTATAATATAAGATATTTTGGCGAAGGAAGTGATGAAAATGCGTAGAATGGAGTTTAAGATGGAGCGGCAGGGACTTCTGGAAGTAGGGCAGAAGATTACTGTAACAGAGGGTGTGCTTCCCAGTAACTATTATTATACCATAGACCCGTCTCTTGCCATGTCGCCGAATATTCCTTTCCGGTACAGGCTCAAGTCTAAAGAGGGCGTAGTAGCAGATATTGTAGAAAATGCAAGGGGCTTCTATGTCACGGCGGAATTTGACGAACCGGAGGTAGATATGTCCAGATGATGTACCGGATTCATGAAACAGATAAAGGAGAAAGATACTATGATGAAAAAAATTGCAACAGATAAGGCACCGGCAGCTATCGGCCCATATTCCCAGGGAATTATCGTAGATAAGATGTTATTTGCTTCAGGCCAGATAGCCATTAATCCTGCTAACGGAGAAATTGAAGGCAATGATATCGTGGCTCAGACAACTCAGGTCATGAAGAATATCGGAGCTATTCTTGCGGAAGCAGGCTGCGATTATACAGATGTGGTAAAGACTACCTGCTTTTTGGCAGATATGGCTGATTTTGCTACGTTTAACGAGATTTATGCACAGTATTTTACTGAGAAACCGGCCAGAAGCTGTGTGGCAGTAAAGACACTTCCCAAGAATGTGCTGTGTGAAGTAGAAGTGATTGCTTATCTGGGAGATAAGTAAGATGAAGCGCAGGGATAATATCGTGCTGATCGGAATGCCCGGAGCAGGCAAGAGCACCGTAGGGGTGGTACTTGCCAAGCATCTGGGCTGCAGGTTCGTGGATTCAGACCTGGTCATCCAGGAGAAATACGGCAAATTGCTTCATGAACTGATCGAAGAGCACGGCGTGGAAGGTTTCTGGAAGATTGAAAATGAGGTGAATGCTTCTCTGGCACTGGAGGGAAGCGTGATCGCTACCGGCGGAAGCGTAATTTACGGAAAAGAAGCCATGGAACATCTGCGGCTGATCGGCAATGTGGTTTACTTAAAGCTTCCTTATGAGGAAGTCGCAGAACGACTGGGAGATCTCAATGCCAGAGGTGTGACACTTATGCCGGGGCAGACTTTACATGACTTATACGAGGAGCGGACTCCTCTTTACGAAAAATACGCTCATGTGACCATTGACTGCAGCGGCAAAGTACTGCGAGATATTGTCATGGAGATCGCAAGGAGATTTTACTGATGAAGAAATCATCTGCAGGAAGTTCTTTTTTACTGTTTTTAACAGCCTGTATCTGGGGTCTGGCATTCGTATCCCAGAGTAAGGGGATGGAGTATATGCAGCCCTTTACTTTTAACGGGGTGCGCTCTATCATTGGTGCATTGTCACTGGTGGTCTATCTTGTGCTGACCGGCAAGCTTGCAAAAGGAAAATTTACCAGGGCCCAGTGGATACGGAATCTTCAGGCAGGCATCTGCTGTGGACTGGCGCTCACGGTGGCCAGTACTTTGCAGCAGTTCGGCATCAAATATACCACAGTAGGTAAAGCGGGATTCATTACTACCCTTTATATTATTTTCGTGCCGTTAGCCGGTGTTTTCCTGAAGAAGAAGGTGGCTAAGGTAGTATGGATAGCAGCGTTGATGGCCGCCATTGGCATGTATCTTCTGTGCATGACGGAAAGCCTGGTGCTGAACAGCGGAGATATCATGGTCTTTCTGTGTGCAGTAGTGTTTGCAGTACATATCATGGTAGTAGATTATTTTGCAGAGGATACGGATGGTACGATAGTGTCCTGCATTCAGTTTCTTGTGTGCGGAATCGTATGCACCGCCTGTGCCTTTATCTGGGAACAGCCTGCTGTCAGCCAGATTACAGAGGGAATGTCAGCATTATTGTATGCCGGTGTAATGAGCTGCGGCGTGGCTTATACGCTTCAGATTGTAGGGCAGAAGGGTGTAAATCCAACGGTAGCAGCGCTGATATTGAGCCTGGAATCAGTGGTGGCTGCGGTATCCGGATGGATAGCTTATGAAGTCGGATTCCTGAAAGAAGACCAGACTCTTTCAGGAAAGCAGATGCTGGGTTGTGTCATTGTTTTTGCGGCAGTCATCCTGGTACAGCTGCCGGAGGAGTGGCTGTATCGGAAAAAAGCATAAAGTGTATATTCATTTACCGAAATGCAGATACTATGGCTGAAAGTTTTTGGAAAAACAAAGAAAGGAGCCATAGGATGGACTATGTGAATGCATTTTGGGTGGGAGGAGCAATTTGTGCCTTGGTACAAATTTTAATGGATGAAACAAAAATGATGCCTGGGCGTATTATGGTATTATTGGTAGTAAGCGGAGCCGTGATCAGTGCGCTGGGCTGGTATGAACCTTTTCAGGAATTTGCCGGGGCAGGGGCCAGCGTTCCTTTGCTGGGCTTTGGCAATGTTCTGATGAAAGGAGTAAAGGAAGCTGTTGATGAACAGGGGATACTGGGGCTGTTTTCTGGCGGCTTTAAAGCAGGGGCAGTAGGAACAGCATCAGCACTGATCTTTGGATATCTGGCAAGCCTGATCTTCAATCCGAAGATGAAGAAATAATTACGAGAGAGCGTGCAAAAGATAAGGGTGAGTATTTATGAAGTTATGGGGTGTATCAGCAGGTATCCTGCTATATCTGGAAATTGTGTATCACTTGGGTTGCTATGGCCTTACAGCCGGCAGCCCTGTTTTTGCTTTGGCGCTGATTATGATATGCGCATCGGTGGAGACGTTGGCGGTAGGATGCGTCAGGAAAAATAGAAAGGGGAAGGTTTTCTGGACCTTTACAATTGCAGAATATCTTTTATTTGCAGCGCAGCTTGTTTATATGGGAATCTTTAAACAGCCCCTTCTCTGGGAGGCTATAGTAAGAGGCGGGCAGGATGCCCTTACCGATTATTGGAGAGAGGCCCTTGACGGAATCTTAAGTGTGCTTCCATTCCTGATTTTGATGGCGCTACCTTTAGCAATGACAGGAATCCTTTTGCACAAGAGGAAGCTTCAATACCCCTCTTTGAAACATATTGGAAAAATGAGAGTCTTACTGAGCGCCGGGGTAGGATGTATCCTGGCAGTGATGGTCATATCCATCGGTAAGTACATAGAAGCAGATTATTATGAAATATATACTGAATTCTATGATCCTCTGTCAGTAGCGGAAAACATGGGAGTATTGGCACTTGCGCAGCGGGATACAAAGCTTGGTCTGCAGAAACTGGGAAAACAGATGCTTTCTTTGATCGGGGACGAAGCAATCGGCATTGCAGGAACCGGGATGGCAGCCGATGATGGCGCAAACACAGAGTCTGTCAGGAAAGATTGTGAAACAGAAGAAAATGAGACAGGAGAAGGTACCGGTGAAAATAACGCTGTTGTAAGGGAGACAGAAGGCATCGAAACAGAAAACAGTGAAACAGAAAGCAGCAACGAAGAAGATCCAATTGAAGAGGATTCAAATGAAGGAGAAGAACCGCCGGATACCACTCCCAATCGGTTCGCAATTGACTTCGCGAAGCTGAAAACCATGTCAGATGGGGAGGAAACGGAGTGGCTCGCTGAATATCTGGAAAGTCAGACTCCTACGGCAAAGAATGAATATACCGGAATCTTTGAGGGGCACAATCTGATCTACATCACAGCAGAGGGATTTTCTCCTTATGCTGTGAGGGAGGACCTGACGCCTACGCTGTACAGGCTGGTTCATTCAGGCTTTGATTTTACTAATTTTTATGTGCCGTTATGGCAGACAAGTACCAGCGACGGGGAATATGTGAACTGCACCGGACTGATCCCGGACGGTCAGTACAGCATGCGTAACAGCGGTGATAATACCATGGCATATGCTCTTCCGGGCTATTTCGCATCGGAAGGGGTAAGCAGTATGGCATATCATAATAACAGTCTGTCTTATTATGACAGATATATTACCCACAATAATCTGGGTTACGTGTTTAAGGCAGCCAGTTTGGGCAGTTTAAGGCAGGCGGAGTGGGGAAACTATATTTTTCCCATGGAAAATCCTGATTCCTGGCCTGCTTCTGATCTCGAGATGATGCAGGGAACAGTTGCGGAATACGTGAATTGGGAACGGTTCCATGTTTATTATCTGACGGTATCGGGGCATATGAACTATAGCTTCAGGGGAAATTCTATGGCGTCCAAGAACAGGGAAGCTGTGGAGGGACTGGAAATGTCTGAAAATGCCAGGGCTTATATTGCCTGTCAGATGGAACTGGATAAGGCACTGCAGTATCTTCTGGAACAGCTGGAGGCTGCCGGTAAGTTGGAGAATACGGTCATTTGCCTCAGCGCCGATCATTATCCTTATGGAATGTCCCAGGAACAGTATGAGGAATTGGCAGGCAAGCCATTGGGAGAGAACAGGGACATGTACCGCAATAATCTGATCATCTGGAATATAAAGCTGGAGGAAACTCCGCAGATTATTGATAAAGTATGCAGTTCGGTGGATATCCTGCCTACGCTTTTGAATCTGTTCGGGTTTGACTTTGATTCCAGATTGTATGCCGGCAGGGATATCTTTTCCGGGGAAGAAGGGATGGTTATTTTTAATGACAGGAGCTTCATTACAGATAAAGTAATCTATGACCGTAAGACGAAGGAGACTGTCTGGAAGAATCCGCAGGAGTGGGACGAGGCATCCAAAGAAGCATATCTGGAGGCGCAAAAGCAGGAAGTTAAGGACAGATATAATTTCAGTGCCTATATTCTTAGGAATGATTATTATAGCCTGATTCAGCAGGCGGTACCGGAAGAAGAACGTAACAGCACGCCGAATCCGGCCCGAAATCAGAGTACTTCATAGGGAATATTTTTACCGGCCAGATAGTGGACGAGTGCCTTATCCCAGATTTGCTCCGCTTCTTTCGACATGACAAAAGTATGGTATGCACAGCCGGTGGTGAGAATCGCTTTCGTGCCATCATAGCGAATAGTGAGTACAAGCGCTTTGATAGAGGAAGGGTCTACACTGCACTGCGCTTTCTCAAGAAGCTTCTGTGCCTGCTCGGGCTTTAAATGAAAGATAAAACGGAATGAAAGAGGGGTGCGTTTTCCTTTGATCAATTGGAAACACAGCCCTTTTAACGTACTCCAGGGACTATATTCATAATCCGGAACCTGCCCCGAGCTCAATTCGTCTGGAGAATAAAATTCCCGATTCAGATGACCATCCAGAGTATAAGTATTGGCGGTGGTGATGACGGCTTCCTCCAACAGGAAGATGTCAAAAGTATCAGAAACGAGAAGCTGGTTCATAAACTGTTTCATGGATGTAATATGTAGTGCAAGCATGGGAATACTCCTTTATAGATTTTGGCGCACAGCCTTATGGTTAGTATAACTGAAATTTCGTTACATGTACATGAAAATCTCTAAAATTACGTAAAATATTAAAATAACCTTTACGAGGAAAGCTTGATGTGTTATTATATGTAGTAATGAAAACTACATATAATAGTTTGGAATGATAATACAAATTGGAGAGAAGAACATGAGCTATAAAATTGTTGTGGACAGCTGCTGTGAGCTCCCGGAGGAACTGCTGCAGAGTGGGAAATTTGAGAGGGTGCCTTTAGGCCTGGAGGTCGGAGAATACCAGATTCTGGATGATGAGAATTTTGATCAGGCCCAGTTCCTTAGGAAGGTTGCAGAGTATCCGCAGTGTCCCAAATCTTCCTGCCCTTCACCCGAGAGATTTGTGAATGCTTATAACGCGCCGGTAGATCATATATATGTAGTGACTCTGTCTTCTCATTTGAGCGGCAGCTATAATAGTGCAGTGCTTGGTAAGAATCTGTTTGAGGAGACCTACGGGGAGAAACAGATACATGTGGTGGATTCTGAATCTGCAAGCTGCGGGGAAGCACAAATTGCACTGAAATTGATGGAACTGGAAGAAGATGGGCTTCCTTTTGAAACTGTTGTAGAGAAAATAGAAGCTTTCAGAGATGAGATGAATACGTATTTTGTGCTTGATAATCTGGAAACACTGCGTAAGAACGGACGATTGACAGGTGTGAAGGCTCTTGTGGCGTCTACCCTGAATATCAAGCCTGTGATGGGTGCTGATAAGGGTACCATTATCCAGAGAGGACAGTCCATCGGTATGAAGAAGGCTTTAGCTAAGATTGCAGAACTGGTGGCTTCTGAAGTGAAAGATGCAGCAGGCAAGAGACTGATGATCACACACTGTAATGCTCCCAAGCGTGCAGAAATACTGAAGGACATGATTCTGGCCAGGACAAGCTTTAAGGAGACCATCATTTTGGATACTGCCGGTATCAGCAGTATGTATGCTAATGACGGCGGTGTTATTGTAGCTGTGTAAGTTCAGATTCCTCATTAAAGAGCCGGGATGGCTGATGCTTCCGGGCTCTTTTTTTGTAATAGTTCAGACAACCCTGGACGTAGGCGCACAAATCATGCTCGCATGATTTTGCGCTTACGTATAGGGTTGTACTGAGCGCCAGGTTATGAGCAAAAATAGTCGCGAAGCGACGGAGAGCGCCGCGGGCTGCGACCAAAAGCATCTGCGATGCTTTGCGAATGGCGCGTCTGAACTGTAAAGAAATCTTTGCAATACATAAAATAGTCTGGTATAATATTCGGTAAATGAAAAGTGTGAGAATAAGCTTTTACATGTGAGAAAGGAAAATGAGACATGAAGAAAATAGGGAGTGTGCTTGTACTGATCGTTTGCATCGGTCTGATCATATTATCATTGTGGAATATAGGGAGCGTTTTGAAAGAATACCGTGACAGTCGGTCAGAATACGACAAGCTGAGGGAAGAAATTTTTGCGGGGCTGGAAGAGACGGGACAAAGTGAGGAGAAGATAAGCACAGAAGCCTCTGAGTCGTCAGTTCAGGATGCAGCCGGGGAGACGCTCAGTGAAGAAGATGAGGCCGACAAATTGGCTGATCAATATGCGCAGGAGGTTGCTGATGCCAGAGCACAGGCCAGAAAAGAAAGTGCGTCAGTATGTAATGCAATTTCCCAGCTGCGTAAGCAGAATGAGGATGTGGTTGGATGGATTAAGTTCATCAATCTGGATATCAGCTATCCGGTCATGCAGGGCAGCACCAATGATGAATATCTGCGTCATACCTGGTCCGGGATGGCAAACAATTCCGGCAGTATCTTTATGGAAAGCTTGAACACCAGCGATTTTCAGGACAGCCATACTATCATTTACGGACACAATATGAAGGATGGAAGTATGTTTGGCAAGCTGAAAAACTACAAGGAAGAAGGCGGCTATGAGAAAGCTCCCTATTTCTTCATTTATACGGAGAATGTAGCCTACGAGTATCAGATTTTTGCATATTATGATATTGCAGAGGATGGGGATATCTATTGTATTTATTATGATGCGTCAGACGAATTCGGTCAGCTGGTGCAGAGCATGAAGAGACATTCCTGGATAGATACAGGAGTGAGCGTGGATAAGAACGATAAAGTTATCACACTCTCCACATGCTCCACAGAAGGAAGACGTTTTGTTGTCAATGCTGTAAGAATAAATGAATACCAAGTCCCGCAGCAATGATCTGCAGGATAAGGATAGCGGGCATACCCCAGACAAAGTACCAGTGCTTTGTCTTATGACGAAAAGTATACATACCCAGGATGGAACCAAGACTTCCGCCTAAAAGAGCACATAAAAAAAGACGGGCCTCCGGAATGCGCCAGGCATTCCGGACGGCCTTTCTTTTATCTGTACCCATTTGGATGAAGCCCGTTAAGTTCACTATAATAAGATAGAGAAAGATAACGGTACTTATAGTCATATTTATTTCTCCAGTTCACCGGTTTCCTGCATCTTCATAGCACGTACTTTGCAGGAAAGACCGAACAGATTGATGAAGCCTTCTGCATCGTGATGATCGTAAAGGTCACCTGTGGTGAAGGAAGCGATGCTCTCATTGTACAGAGAATAAGGAGAAGTAGTTCCGGCTTTAATGATGTTGCCTTTGTAAAGCTTGAATTTAACTTCACCGGTTACATATTCCTGAGTCTTCTCGATGAATGCCTGCTCTGCTTCACGAAGAGGAGTGAACCACTTGCCTTCGTATACAAGGCTTGCAAAACGGCTTCCCATTTCTTTCTTCAATGCATAAGTATCACGATCCAGGATCAGTTCTTCCAGCTGCTGATGAGCTTCCATCAGGATAGTACCGCCGGGAGTCTCATATACGCCACGGGATTTCATACCTACTACACGGTTCTCTACGATATCGATGATACCGATACCATGCTTTCCGCCCAGCTCATTGAGCTTGTGGATAATGTCGGATACTTTCATCTTCTCGCCGTTTACGGAAGTAGGAACACCTTTTTCAAAAGTCATGGTTACGTATTCACCTTCATCAGGAGCCTTCTCAGGTGTTGTGCTCAGCACTAACAGATGATCGAAGTTAGGCTCATTGGCAGGATTCTCCAGCTCCAGACCTTCATGGCTGATGTGCCAGATGTTACGGTCACGGCTGTAAGAGGAATCAGCAGAGAAAGGAAGGTTGATGCCGTGTGCCTTACAATATTCAATCTCGGATTCACGGGAATCCATGGTCCACTTGTCATTTCTCCATGCAGCAATAATCTTGATGTCGGGTGCCAGTGCCTTGATACCCAGTTCAAAACGAATCTGGTCGTTACCTTTACCGGTAGCACCGTGGCAGATAGCAACAGCGCCTTCCTTACGTGCAATCTCAACCAGCTTCTTGGCAATCAGAGGTCTTGCCATGGAAGTACCTAACAGATACTTGTTCTCATAAATAGCATTGGCCTGTACACAGGGAACAATGTACTCATCGCAGAACTCATCGATAACATTCAGGATATACAGCTTTTCAGCGCCGCAGAACTTAGCACGTTCTTCCAGACCGTCCAGCTCCTCTGCCTGACCGCAGTCGATGCAGACGCAGATTACTTCATAATCAAAATTCTCCTTTAACCAGGGAATGATGGCGGTGGTATCAAGGCCACCTGAATAAGCAAGAACTACTTTTTCTTTCATGTATGTAAGCCTCCATTTGTGATTACAGTTTCGCCATGTATGTAATGGAATGTATATGACAAAACAGCATATTCATTAATTTATTACTCTGTTGATAATATACACCAAATGCCGAAAGATTGCAAGTGGAAAAATATGCACATTTTAAATGGATAAATGAATAAAAATAAAATAATATGCACAAAATATGCATAAAATATGAATAATATGTATAATAATGCAAGGCGGAGCACGAATCTGCAGAAAAATTCGGGTTGTCGATTGAGGCGACAGGTATGAACATTGACTTGATGATTAAGAATTGTTTAATATTTTTACAGGCATCTTGAGGAAAAAGAAGGAATGTGTTACATTATTTGTGAAAAAGAAGATAATTGTTTGGCAAAATAATGGCAGAACATGTGATGATTTCTCTATTATATTAAGATGATTTGGAGTCGGATGATTATCACTTTCCATGAAGGAGGTCGTTGAATGAAGAACAAACTCTATTATGTATTATTCCTGCTTTACGTCCTGATGGTGATATTCATATTATACATCAATGGTGTATTTACGGGCGAAGTCACATCTGTCAGTAACTTGTTGATCAATCTGGGATTTTTGCTGGTAATCGGTATTATGTTTGTCATATCAGCCATCAGTTTCGGAAGACTGAACCTGTTTACAGATGCACTGGAGGCAGCCTGTGCTGTGATAGAGAAAGAATATAAGGAGAAGCAGGAGTGTCTGTGGGATTCTTATCGCACACGCAAGAAAGTATTCGGTAATGAGATCCTGGATCAGGCATTTCGCAGGTACCAGAAGAGGATGGCATCTTACCAGACGAGGAAGGGCTTGAAGGCAGTATGCGATCTGGATGAATATATTAATGAAGAACTGCTTGACCGTGTTGCTATGTCTCATTATAATTCCGCCGTGTCCGGCACTCTGACCGGACTCGGTATCCTTGGTACGTTCCTGGGATTATCCATGGGACTGGGTTCTTTCGATGGAAATGATATTTATACAATATCCGATAATGTGGGGCCGTTGCTGGAGGGTATGAAAGTCGCATTCCACACTTCCGTATACGGTATCTTTTTCTCACTTGTATTTAACTTTATATATAGAAGTATTATGTCGGAAGCTTATAATGTGCTTGGAGAATTTCAGGAGATTTACAGAGAGTGCGTAAGCCCTCAGATATCCAGCGCGGATGAGAATTCTAAGGCTATGCTGATCTACCAGGCGAATATGGCCAACTCACTGAAGCAGATGACAGATCTCTTAAAGGGCAATGCCATGGAGCAGACCCAGGCTGTGGAAAGGATCGTGAATCAGTTTGTATCCCAGATGTCACAGACGATGGGAACAGAATTTGAAAAGATGGGCAGAGTCCTGAATTATGCATGCAAAGCCCAGGAGCAGTGTTCCAGAGATTATCGCAGCATGGAAGAGACGACAAGAGAGCTGCAGGCAGTGAACAGGTCCATGCAGAGGTCGTTGGAGCAGATGATAGACCGTCAGGAACAGATCGTCCGGAATCTGAAAGAGCAGGAGGAGCAGCTTGATGCTGCCTGTAACATGATCAATGATGAACTTAGCAACCAATTGTACACTTACAATCAGATGAGGGATATGTATGAGAAATAACCGCAGAAGAAGAGCTGCCTTCGAAGAACCCAGCTATTGGCAATCTTTTTCAGATATGATGGCTGCACTTTTACTGATTTTCATATTGATCATTGCTATTACGCTGATGATCTACAGGCAGAAAACCACAGATTTGGAACAGACCCAGCTGGAGTTAAATGCAGCTCAATTGGAACTGAATGCTGCTCAGCTGGAGCTTGATAATGCGAAGCTTAATCTGGAACAGTCCAGGCAGGAAATAGAAGCTTCTAATAAAGAACTGGCTGATTCGCTGGCCGAACTGCAGATAGCATATGATAAGGCTGCCACGACACAGGAAGAACTGAATGCAGCGTACCTGGAGATAGAGAATGCCAGGGCAGAACTGGCGGCAGCTAATCAGGAGATGGAGACAACAAAAGCCGAACTGGATGCTACCAGGAGTGAACTGCAGGATATCGTGGGAATCAGGACAGACATTATCGGGGAATTGCAGACGAAGTTCAATAATTCCAGTATGACAGTAGATGCTCAGACAGGCTCTATTACTTTTTCTTCGGATGTATTGTTCAGCAATAACAGCTATACTTTGACCACTGAAAGCAAGGAATCCTTAAGGGAAGTCATTCCGTTGTATTTGGATGTATTGCTTCAGGACAATTATCGCCCGTACATAGCTGAAATTATTATTGAGGGACATACCGATACCAATAGCGGATATCAGCTCAATATGGATCTTTCTTTTAACCGTGCCAATGCCGTGGCAAAATTCTGTATGGATAAAAAGAATGGGCTTTCTGAAGAAAAGATTGAACAGCTGCAGCAGCTCCTTACTGTCAATGGCCGCTCCTACAGTAGTCCGGTGTATAAGGAGGGAACAGATGAAGTGGACATGGCGGCTTCCAGACGAGTGGAGATTAAGTTCCGGTTGAAGGAAGACGAGATGATTGAGAAGATTGCTCAGATATTGAATCAGGGAGAATAAAACTGATAGCTATAAAACCTGTCTTTGCCCCAATTATCAGAAACGTCCTCTGCAAAGGTAACAGTTCAGACGCGCCATTCGCAAAATTGCGCCTGCGGCGCTCTCCGTCGCTTCGCGACTATTTTTGCTCATAATCGGGCGCTCAGTACAACCCTATACGTAAGCGCAAAATCATGCGAGCATGATTTGTGCGCCTACGTCCAGGGTTGTCTGAACTGTTACCTGTAAAGTGATGCAGAGGGCGTTTTTCGGCATTTTGTGGGTTGCTATCTGTCGTAAAATGCAGTATATTTATAAGAAGTGCGGCCATTTATAGAAATGCTGTATATAGTGGTGAGACCGAAATTGGCAAAGCAAAGTAATACTTTGTGTATAAAAATTGTATGATAAATACTAAAAATGCATAATTATACATGAATAATTAAAAATAGTGCATAAAATAAAAATAATAGTTGATATTTATGCAAAATGTGGTAATATAAAGAAAGCACGCAAGCAGCTTGGAGGAATAATTATGGCAGATATAGGTGAGATTGTGGTGCATCATGGCAGACCGACCAATGAGGAAGGAAGGCTTAAGAAAGAGATTGCAGTATATGACCTGCTGGACCGACTGGAGGTTGAATATACCCGCATTGACCATGAGGCGATTTTTACGATAGAAGGCTGCCGCAGCATTGACAGTGTACTGGGGATTCATCTTTGTAAGAATATTTTCCTGTGCAATACCCAGAAGACAAAGTTTTACCTGTTGATGATGCCCGGCGAGAAGCGTTTTGTTACAAAGGATTTTTGCCATCAGATTGAGAGTCCGAGACTCAGCTTTGCACCTCAGGAGTATATGGAGGAATATCTGGATATTACCCCGGGGTCTGTCAGTGTCATGGGACTGATGAATGATCATGAGCATCATGTCCAGCTGGTGATAGATAAGGATGTGTTGGAAGAAGAATTTCTGGGATTTCATCCCTGCATCAATACGACCAGCATGCGGATTACCATGAAGGATCTGGTGGAAAAATTTCTGCCGGCGGTAGAACATGATTATTTGACAGTTGACCTTGCCTGGCAGGAACAGTAGTACAGTGAATAGCAAAACAGTAATGCAGTGAACAGCAAAACAGTAGTACCGTGAAGAACAAGAAAGTGAGTGAGAGAAGTGGAAAAGAAAAGTTACGAAATCAGGACAATGACAATTGAAGATTATGATGGGCTGTATGCTCTGTGGATGACCATTAAGGGCTTTGGTATCCGAAGCATCGATGATTCCAGAGAAGGCGTGGACCTGTTCCTGAGACGTAACCCTTCCACCAGTGTTGTGGCAGTGTCTGAGGATGGTCAGATTGTAGGAGGAATCCTCTGTGGCCATGACGGAAGACGAGGATGCCTGTATCATGTATGTGTCAGGGAAGATTACAGACTGCTTGGTATCGGAAAGGCAATGGTAGTGTTCTGTATGAATGCCCTGAAGGAAGAGCATATTAATAAGGTAAGTCTCATCGCTTTTACCAAGAACGATGTGGGCAATGCATTCTGGAACCGTATCGGGTGGACACATCGCCTGGATCTGAACTATTATGATTTTACGTTAAATGAGGCTAATATTACAGCTTTTAATCAATAGAGTGATATGGAGGAAAAGAAGATGACAATCATAGATGGCGGTGTAACCGCAGCAAAAGGTTTTGAAGCAGCTGCAGCTGCAGCAGGTATCAAATATCAGAACAGGACAGATATGGCGCTGGTATACAGCACGGTACCCTGTAAGGCAGCAGGTACCTTTACCAGCAATATTGTAAAAGCAGCTCCCGTGGTGTGGGACAGCAATGTAGTAGAAAATTCTCCTTTTGTGCAGGCAGTAGTAGTCAATTCCGGTATTGCAAATGCATGTACCGGGCAGCAGGGTATGGACTGCTGTAAGGCAGAAGCCGTGAAAGCAGGAGAAGTACTGAATATTCCCGAAAGTGCTGTACTGGTAGCTTCTACCGGTGTAATCGGAAAACAGATCGATGTAGACAAGATCACTGCAGGTATCGAGCTGCTGGCAGCCGCAAAGGCAACCGGTGCAGAAGCAGGTCTGGCAGCCGCAAAGGCAATCATGACTACCGATACCGTACATAAGCAGGCAGCAGTGACTGTGGAAATCAGCGGTAAGACTGTGACCGTAGGCGGCATGTGCAAGGGTTCCGGTATGATTCATCCCAATATGTGTACCATGCTGGGATTTGTGACCACAGATGTGAATATCTCTAAGGAGATGCTTACCAAAGCAGTGAAAGCAAGCGTTGCTGACACGTTTAACATGATTTCTGTAGATGGAGACACTTCCACCAATGACACATTGCTGGTACTTGCTAATGGTCTGGCAGGCAATGCGGAAATCACAGAGGAGGGCGCTGACTTTGATGCATTCTGTCAGGCACTGAATACCATTAACACCACGCTGGCTAAGAAGATGGCAGGTGACGGAGAAGGTGCAACGGCCCTGTTTGAGACCATTGTGACCAATGCGGCTACCAAAGAGGATGCCAAGATCCTGGCAAAGTCAGTGATCTGTTCTTCTCTTACCAAGGCAGCTATTTTCGGACACGATGCCAACTGGGGAAGAATCCTGTGCGCATTGGGGTATTCCGGAGCAAAATTCGATCCTGAGAATGTGGATCTTTATTTCCAGAGTAAGAGCGGCAAAATTCACATCTTTGGAAATGGTGTAGCATGTGATTACAGTGAAGAAGAAGCAACGAAGATTCTTTCCGACCCTGAGGTGACAGTGCTTGTGGATATGCACATGGGAGAAGCCCAGGCTACCGCATGGGGTTGTGATTTGAGCTATGATTATGTAAAGATTAATGCAGATTACCGCAGCTAATGTGCGGCAGAGCAGAAGCAGGAGAGGAACAGAGTAATGGAAAAGGATATGGAACAGGTATTAAAAAAGGCTGAGGTGCTGGTGGAAGCACTTCCTTATATTCAGAAATTCAATCGTAAGATCATTGTAGTAAAATATGGCGGAAGCGCTATGAGCAATGAGGAATTACAGAAGAATGTCATCAAGGACGTAACATTGCTGAAACTGGTAGGATTTAAGCCCATTATCGTACATGGAGGCGGTAAGGAGATCAGCCGTTGGGTAGGTAAAGTAGGTAAAGAAGCAAAATTTGTCAATGGTCTTCGTGTAACTGATGAGGAGACCATGGAGATTGCCGAAATGGTACTGAGTAAGGTGAATAAGAGTCTGGTTACCATGGTTCAGGAACTGGGTGTAAAGGCAGTCGGTATCAGCGGCAAGGACGGCGGTCTTCTGACAGTTGAAAAGAAATATTCCGATGGTCAAGATATCGGCTATGTAGGTGAGATCACCGGCGTAAATCCCAAGGTACTCTATGACCTTCTGGAGAAGGATTTCCTGCCTATCGTGGCACCTATCGGACTGGATGAGAATTTCCAGACCTATAATATCAATGCAGATGATGCAGCCTGTGCCATTGCCAAAGCTGTTCATGCAGAGAAGCTGGCATTCCTGACTGATATTGAGGGTCTTTACAAGGATATCAATGATAAATCTTCCTTCATCTCCAGACTGACTGCATCTCAGGCAGAGGAACTGATCAACGGCGGCTTCATCGGCGGCGGTATGCTTCCCAAGCTGAGCAACTGTACTTCTGCAGTGAAGAACGGTGTTAACAGAGTACATATTCTGGATGGAAGAATTCCTCACTGTCTGCTTCTTGAAATCTTCACCAATCATGGTATTGGTACTGCAATTATTGCTGATGAGGAGAAAGAGTCATGATGATGAAAGAATATATCGAGCAGGCCGAGCAGGATCTGCTGCACACTTACAACCGGTACCAGATCGTCCTGGATAAGGGTGACGGTGTTTATCTGTATGATCTGGATGGCAAGAAATACCTGGACTTCTGTGCCGGTATTGCAGTATTTGCCTTGGGATATCATAATGAAGCATACAATAATGCTCTGAAAAACCAGATTGATAAGCTGATTCATACGTCTAATTACTATTATAATGTGCCGACTGTGGAAGCTGCCAGAAAGCTTAAGAAAGCATCCGGTATGGACAGAGTATTTTTCACTAATTCCGGTGCAGAAGCCAATGAAGGTGCTATTAAAGCTGCAAGAAAATATGCATTTTTGAAAAATGGCTGTACTGATCACGAGATTATTGCAATGAATCATTCATTCCATGGCAGAACCTACGGAGCATTGTCTGTAACAGGCAATCCTCATTATAGGGAAGCTTTCGAACCCATGATAGGCAATATCCGTTTTGCTGATCTGAATGACTATGAAAGTGTTTTAAGTCAGGTAACAGACAAGACATGTGCCATTATTTTGGAGCCTGTTCAGGGAGAAGGCGGCGTCTTCCCTGCAACGGAAGAATTTTTGAAGAAATTACGTGCATTGTGCGATGAGAAAGATATTCTTCTTATATTCGATGAGATTCAGTGTGGTATGGGACGTACCGGTTATATGTATGCATGGCAGCGTTTCGGTGTGAAGCCTGATATTATGACTACTGCCAAGGCTTTGGGCTGCGGCGTGCCGGTAGGTGCTTTCCTGTTATCCGGTAAAGTGGCAGAGCATTCTCTGGTGGCCGGCGATCACGGCACGACTTATGGCGGTAATCCTCTGGCAACAGCTGCTGTCAGCAAGGTGTTTGACCTCTTTGAAGAAGAGAAAGTTATTGAAAATGTACAGGATGTGGCGCCTTATCTGGAAGAGAAGCTGGATGAACTGGCTGCTGAATATGACTGCATTGAGACAAGGCGAGGCGTTGGACTGATGCAGGGACTGGTGTTTAAGTGCCCGGTAGGTCCCATCATCAATAAGGCATTGGAGAAGGGCCTGATATTGATCAATGCCGGTGCTAATATCATCAGGTTTGTACCGCCTTTGGTAATTACCAAAGAAAATGTAGATGAAATGATTCAGATTCTGTCCCCTTGCATTGAAGAGGTGATGTAATGCATTTGAAAAGAAGAATAATCGCTGTGCTGGCACTGATCTGTATGGTCTGTGCCTGTATGGCAGGAAGCAGACTGGAAGTGACCGGAGCCGAGGAAGGGCTTGCCGGTCTGTCTGTGTTTAATCGAAAAGAAACATTATATTTCTGGTATGCAGATGACACTATGACCGACTTTTTCAACAGTGCGGCAGTTGCTTTCGGCAAGGAGAGAGATGTCAGGGTTATCCCGGTTCTGGTGGAGGAAAGCGAATTCCTGGAAGCTGTGAATCAGTCTTCTCTTCATTCGTCCCGTGTGCCTGATCTGTATCTGCTCAGTCATGAAAGTCTGGAGAAGGCGTATCTGGCGGGCCTGGCAAGCCAGATTCAGGATGAAGCAGGCGTCTGCACCACGGAATATTTTCCACAGGCCGCCCTTTCAGCTGTAACGTATCATGACAAAATAGTGGGATATCCCTTAAGCTTCGAAACAAGTGCTCTGGTATATAACGAGACATACCTTCAGGAATGGGCTGCCCAGCAGGCACAAAAAGATCTGGAAAATACCGGTGAGGAAGAAACAGAACCGGAAGGAGCCGAGGCAGAAACTTCAGAAGGTACAGATGATACAGAAAGCAGTGACGGAGAGGAAGATATCACGGAAGGCGGCCTGACTATTTCTGATGAACTGCCCTTAGAAGAACGTCAGGCCATGTCTTTAGAGGCGTTGACTGCTTATTATATGGAAAGAGCCATTCCTGCTACCGTAGATGATATCCTGTATATCGGTGACAGCTTTGATGTACCTGAAGGGGTAGAAGGCATCATGAAATGGGATGTGTCCGATATTTTCTATAATTACTGGATCGTAGGTAATTATATGATCGTAGGCGGGGATCCGGGAGATGATGAGAGTAATATCAATATCAACAATGAAGAGGCGATACAGTGTCTCGAAGTGTATAAAGCACTGAATCAATTCTTCTTTATTGAATCCGATACCGTTACCTTTGATTCCGTGGTGGAAGACTTTATAAACGGCAAGGTTGTATTTACCATTGCTACCACGGATGTCATAGAGAAGCTGGAGCAGGCGAAAGCAGAAGGAACCCTTGCTTATGATTATGGAATCGCTACCTTGCCTGCAGTCAGCAGTACCCTGGAGAGCCGTTCTTTGTCTGTGACAAGTGCTGTCGTTGTCAATGGTTATTCCAGGCAGAAAGAACTGGCTAATGAATTTGCAGCGTATCTGGTGACTCAGCGCAGCGAAGATTTTTATGAGCGGACAGGAAGGCTTTCTGCCAACCTGAAGGCGGAAGCAGAAAATGAGGCGGTTCAGACCTTTATGGCAGAATATGCCGACAGTGTATCACTGCCTAAGATGATGGCCACCAGCAACTTCTGGATCCAGCTGGAAGTTCTGTTCTCCAAAGTATGGAACGGCAGCGATGTGGCAGAGCTGGTGCAGGAGCTGTCAGATCAGATTCAGGCCCAGATTCAGGCTATCGAATAAGAAGTATTACAGACAAAGCATAAAAACCAACCATATGGAAATGCTATTACAAGAAAGGCAGGTATTTCCATATGATTGGTTTATTTATTGCACTGATTTCAGGCGCACTTATGAGTATTCAGGGGGTATTCAATACCCAGGTCACAAAGGCATCCAGTATCTGGGCAGCTAATGCTTTTGTTCAGTTTACAGCACTTTTGGTATGTCTGGGAGCCTGGCTTATTACAGACAGAAGTTCCCTGACAGCAGTATTTCAGGTCAGCCCCAAGTACATGCTTTTAGGCGGGGCCATCGGTGCTTTTATCACATATACTGTCATTAAGAGTATGGATTCTCTTGGCCCTGCCAGAGCAGTCATGCTGATCGTAGTGGCACAGCTTCTTGTAGCTTATCTGATTGAGCTGTTTGGCCTGTTCGGTGCAGAAAAGCAGCCATGGGAGTGGAGAAAAGCCATTGGTATGGCTGTGGCCGTGGCAGGCATTATTATTTTTAAGTGGAAGTAGCAAGCTCCCGCGCACAAATTTCGTTGTCCTGAGCGCATGGCTTAGCAGTAACGAATAGAACCATTATTTTACACAAATATTACATTTTGTAGTGCATGTTTCTTTGAAAAATGTTAAAATAAGGTAAAATACTAAGAGAAGAGAAGAAGAGACATGAAATTTATTTTTTCCTATGTAAAGAAGTACAAATGGCTGGCTCTGTTTGCCATAACCATCAAGTTTTTCGGCTCTTTCGGAGAACTTCTGATTCCCTATGTGCTGGAGCATCTGATTGACAATGTGGTGCCCACAAAGGACATGAAGCAGGTGATCCTGTGGGGTGTCGGGATGATTCTTTTGTCTGTCCTGGTGCGTCAGCTGAATGTGAAAGCCAACAGATCGGCGGTCAGGGTAGCGAAAGAGAGTATTTATGATATCAGAAAGGATTTGTTCTGGAAATCCCTGGCATTGTCTGGTAGGCAGGTGGACGAGTTCGGGCTGCCTTCACTGACTTCCCGTATGACATCTGATTCCTATAATCTGCAGAATTTTATTCAGAGTGTACAGGCTATGGGAGTACGTGCACCGATCATGCTGTTCGGCGGTATCGTGATCACTATGACAATGGATCCGGGCCTGGCTTCCATTCTTTGCATTATGGCACCGATTTTGATCGTGATCGTTGTATTCGTGTCTTTTAAAGGAATTCCTTTATATGAAAAGGTACAGCACAGCGTGGATGATATCGTTCGTGTCATGCGTGAAAATATCACCGGTATCCGGGTGGTCAAGTCCCTGTCTAAAGAAGATTATGAGATGCGCCGTTTTGAGCAGGCGAATAGTCAGATGGCCGGCAACGATATGAAAGCCGGAACAGTTATGGCGCTGCCGGGGCCGATCATGACGCTGTTTTTAAATATGGGACTGACACTGGTAGTTGTGATCGGTGCCAAAAGAGTAAATGCAGGGCAGATTCAGCCCGGTGTAATTTTGGCATTTCTCACTTACTTTAATATGATCCTTATGGGCGTTATGGGACTGAATCGTGTATTTATGATGATGTCCAAGGCCAATGCGTCTGCTAAAAGAATCGAAGCAGTTGTCATGGCAGAGGAAGAACTGGCACCTGTTTCAGAAAAACTGGCCGCCGGACCCAATCCGGAAAGATACACGGACGATGACTATCTGATTTTTGACCATGTAGATTTCAGCTATCATACCGGCGAGGAAGAGGCAGATGATGAGCGGTTTGCAGGTCAGACCAGAGAGAAGTGTCTCTACGATATCGACTTTTCCATGAAAAAAGGCGGCAGCCTGGGAATCATCGGCGCTACCGGAGCAGGCAAGACGACCATTATCAATCTGCTCATGCGGTTTTATGATGCCAGCAAGGGGCACATCTTTGTAGACGGAAAGGATGTGCGTACATACGATAAGGATACTCTTCACAGGCTGTTCGGCGTGGTATTTCAGAACGATGTGATTTTTGCAGACAGTCTTCATGAGAATATCGCATTCGGGCGTGACGTGACGATTCAGGATATCCGGATGGCGGCAGAAGATGCCAGGGCAAGTGAATTTATTGAGGCGTATGAGGATGCCTACGATCACCGTGCAGTGATTCACGGAGCTAATTTGAGCGGCGGTCAGAGGCAGAGGACGCTGATAGCCCGTGCACTGGTTGCAAAACCGGAAATTCTGATTCTGGATGATTCTTCCAGTGCGCTGGATTACAAAACGGATGCAGCGCTGCGTAAGGCAATCCGCGAGAATCATGCAGGTGCTACTACTATTATCATTGCCCAGCGTATCAGTTCCATCTTGAGCCTTGACCACATAATAGTGTTGGATGAAGGAAGAATGATCGGCTATGGTACCCACGAGGAGCTCCTGGAAAGCTGCCCCATGTACCGTGATATTTACAGAACACAGATGGGAGAGTACGTAGATGGCAAGTAGAGATGCAGTTCTGAAGAAACCAAAGGATACGAAAGGGACTTTTATAAAGCTTCTTCGTTACTTGAAAGATTTTAAATGGATTCTGGCAGTGGTCGTGGTACTTAGTATCACCAGCAATATTTTATCGCTGCTGGGACCGAGCCTGGCCGGAAATGCCATCAATGAGGCGGCAGCAGGCGTAGGAAAAGTAAATTTTGAGAGAGTATATTATTATGCGAAGCGGATGCTGCTTTTTTACCTGGCATCTTCCACACTCAGTATTACCATTAATATTATCATGATGTATGTGAGCCGCCACATCGCCAAGAAGATGAGGAAGGATGTCTTCGATAAACTGATGCGTCTGCCTGTGGGGTTCTTTGACAACAATCAGGCGGGAGATATTATCAGCCGTGTTTCTTATGATATCGATGTGATATCCACTTGTCTGGGAACAGATATCGTAGCTATCCTGACCAGTGTGGTAACGGTTGTAGGATCTTTCGGCATGATGATCTATATCTCACCGTGGCTTGCGCTGGTTTCCCTGGTGACCATACCGGCAGCGACTATTTATACCACTAAGATGCGTAAGATCACCCAGCCCAAATTCTCAAAACGTTCCCGGAAATACGGTGAGATGAACGGCTTCGTGGAAGAAATGTTTTCCGGACAGAAGAGTATCGTGGCATATGCCTATGAGGGAAAAGTAGCTGAGAAGTTCGACAAGATCAATCATGAAGCGGCTGATGCCTATTATGATGCGGCTTATTATGGAATGACTATGGGTCCTACCGTTGGTTTTATCAACAATATCGGTCTGAGCCTGACAGCAATCTTTGGTTCTGTGCTGTTCATGAAAAATATGATCGACCTGGGAGGAATTTCTTCATTTGTATTGTATTCCAGGAAGTTCTCCGGACCCATCAACGAGATCGCCAATATTGTCACGGAATTATATTCTGCACTTTCTGCAGCGGAGCGTGTGTTCGGACTGTTAGAGGAAACAGAAGAAGTGGCCGATACGGAGAGTGCCGGAGAATTGTCCCATGTACGGGGCGATGTGGAATTTAAGGATGTTGCATTCGGCTATGTGAAGAATAAAACCATTATCCATAATTTGAACATGAAAGCGGACGCCGGCAAGCTGATCGCCATCGTGGGCCCTACAGGTGCCGGAAAGACTACGATCATCAATCTCCTCATGCGCTTTTACGATGTGGATAAAGGAAGTATCCTGGTTGACGGCGGAGAGATCAGAGGATATACAAGAGAAAGTCTTAGAAAAGCATATGCCATGGTACTGCAGGATACCTGGGTGTTTAAGGGAACTATCTTTGAAAATATTGCCTATGGTAAGGAAAACGCAACCATGGAGGAAGTGGTGGCGGCGGCCAAAGCTGCACATATTCATCCCTTTATCATGCGTCTGCCTGATGGCTATCAGACGGTTATCAGTGAAGATGGCGGTAATATTTCCAAAGGCCAGAAGCAGCTGTTAACTATTGCAAGAGCCATGCTGTATAATGCCAAGATGTTGATTCTTGATGAGGCTACTTCTAATGTAGATACCAGTACAGAACGCCAGATTCAGAAGGCCATGCGGGAACTGATGAAGGATAAGACATGCTTTGTGATTGCACACAGATTGTCTACCATTCAGAATGCGGATATGATTCTGGTGGTGGACCATGGAGATGTGGTGGAACAGGGGAACCATGAGAGCCTGATGGCACAGAAAGGGTTTTATTATAAGTTGTATGCGGCCCAATTTGAATAGTATCAGTTTAGCCTAAGATATTGTGAATGTAAAGCAGGGCCAGCCCCAAAATGCAAAACTCAGCGCTTCGCGCTTCAGACAGGTTGCATTTTGGGGCTTGTAAAATTGAGAAGATTCCTTTACAATAAAAGGGTATCGGCATAGAGAGGCATTCCTGTATTTTCCGGACTTGACGGTGGGGGTGAAGAACGGAAAGAGAGGAACTATGTGGAAGAAGATTGGTAATATAATCGGTAAGAAGGCAGAGGGTAGGGCAATTGTACTTGCGTCGGTGACAGTGGTACTGACAGGAATATTGTTCGGCTGCGGGGCGAAAAGTGATACGGTGATTCCACTGGACAGGGTGATTGAGAAATCCGGTGGTGTGGTTGATAATGCAGTTGATGGGAGTGGAACGGCAGGACCGGCGGAAGCCGGAATTGCGAAGGCTGGAATTACGGAAACTGGAATTGCGGAAGCCGGAAGGATGGAAGCCGGATTGGCGGAAACAGGAATATCGGCAACACAAAATGGCGTAGTGTCACAAGTAGACGCAGCCGGGAGCTCACGGGAGAATATAATCTACGTGCATGTCTGCGGAGCAGTAAAGGAGCCTGGAGTGGTGGAAATTGCATCAGGAAGCCGGGCACAGGCTGCAGTAGAAGCGGCAGGCGGATTTCGGGAAGATGCTGACAGGGATTATGTGAATCTGGCATCACTCGTATCGGATGGAGAGCAGCTGTATATTCCGACATTGGAAGAAGCCGGCGAGAGGAAGGCATCGCAGGAGGCCGCCGAGAGTGGACTGGTAAACATCAATACGGCAGATGTCAGCCGCTTATGCACGCTGCCCGGAATCGGCGAAAGCCGGGCGGGGGACATTATCGCATACAGGCAGGAGCATGGCAGTTTCGCTGACATTGAAGAGATCATGCAGGTGCCGGGAATCAAGGAGAGTACGTTTGAAAAGTTAAAGAACTTGATAACGGTGAAATAAGGGAGGAAATTGACAAATGACAGGGAAGAAAGTTTTGATTGTTGACGATGAGAAGCTGATTGTCAAGGGGCTGCGATTCAGTCTCGAACAGGATGGAATGAAGGTTGACTGTGCTTATGACGGTGAAGAAGCGTTAGAAAAAGCGCGTGCGAATCAATATGATATTATCCTGCTGGACATCATGCTGCCTAAGCTGACCGGTTTTGAAGTATGTCAGCAGATCAGAGAATTTTCTGATGTACCTGTCATTATGCTGACGGCCAAGGGCGATGACATGGATAAGATTCTCGGATTGGAATATGGCGCGGATGATTACATCACCAAGCCGTTCAATATTCTGGAGGTAAAAGCCCGTATCAAGGCCATTCTGCGTCGCGTGGATCCTCGTAAGACAGATGCTGAATCCCCCAGGATTATTGAAAGCGGAGACTTGAAGCTTGACTGTGAAGGCAGAAGAGCCTATATTCAGGATAAAGAAATCGGGCTGACAGCCAAGGAATTTGAGGTATTGGAGCTGCTTATGCTGAATCCCAATAAAGTATATGGCAGGGAAAGTCTGCTCAAGCTTGTATGGGGAACGGATTACCCGGGAGATGTGCGCACGGTAGATGTGCATATCAGAAGACTTCGGGAAAAAATCGAGGCAAATCCCAGTGAACCCAGATATGTGCATACCAAATGGGGCGTGGGCTATTACTTTTTCAATGCATAGTGGGGCGACAGGATGCTTGCAAAATTCAGGGACTATATTGAACAGTTTGTTTTTATGAGAAGCCTTAGAGCAAGGCTTTTCGTCATTATATTACTGGTTGGAATCATTCCCAGTGTGTTGATCAGGTATGCTATCCTTGATAATTACGAAGAACGGGCGGTGGAACTCAGACAGAGCACAGTTCAGAATCAGCTGCGTATTCTGGCCGATCATCTGACCAGTAAGAATTATCTGGAAAATTATCAGCTTAACGATCAGCAGTCAGCGGTGACCAAAGAAGTGATCAATGCAGAATTGGAGATGCTGTCTAATCTTTATGATGGAAGAGTGCTGATCATAAACGGTAATTTCAAGATTATCAAGGATACTTACGGAATCAGTGAAGGCAAGACGATTATTTCAGAAGAAGTTATCAAATGTTTTAAAGGGGAAAGCAGCGCCAATTATGACCGGGAAAACGGATATATTGAGATGACTACGCCGATTGTTATGAGCAGTACTTCCACTCAGTCGGGACAGGGAGGCACAACAGCGCCTGAGACACATGTTGTGATAGGCGTCATGTTGACCAGCATATCGAATGACAGTATCGTAGATACTATGGAGATACTTAATAAGAAAGCAGCCACGTTGGAAGCATTAATGATTATGTTTATCCTGGGATTGGCAATCATACTGTCTGTAGCACTGACCAAACCTTTTAACCGGATTACGGATGCTATTAATGAAGTAAAAGAAGGATATAGTGATGAGGCAATTTCTGTTCCTGATTATCAGGAGACCGTGCATATCATAGATGCATTTAACCAGATGCTTCACAGGATGAAGGTACTGGATGAGTCCAGGCAGGAGTTTGTGGCTAACGTGTCTCATGAACTTAAGACACCGCTTACTTCCATGAAAGTTCTGGCGGATTCTCTTTTGACACAGGAAAATGTGCCGGCAGAATTGTATCGTGAATTTCTGGAAGATATCGTATCGGAAATCGATCGTGAGAACCAGATTATTACAGACCTCCTTGCGCTGGTAAAAATGGATAAAAAGGTCCAGGATATGAATATCGCAGCGATCAACATCAATGATCTGACTGAGCTTATCCTGAAGAGACTGCGGCCGATTGCGCGTAAGAAAGATGTGGAAGTTGTATTTGAAAGCAACCGTGTGGTAACCGCGGAAGTAGATGAGGTGAAGCTGACACTGGTCATGTCAAACCTGGTGGAAAATGCGATTAAGTATAATAGGGAACATGGCTGGGTAAAGGTGATATTGGATGCAGACCATCAGTATTTTACATTTGAAGTCTGTGACTCCGGTATCGGAATACCTCAGGATGCTTTGGCACATGTATATGAGCGTTTTTATCGCGTAGATAAGTCTCATTCCAGAGAAATAGGCGGCACCGGCCTGGGACTTGCTATTACCAAGAATGCGGTTTTAATGCACAGGGGATCTATTACCGTAACCAGTACGGAAGGGGAAGGTACCAGTTTCCTGGTGAAGATACCGCTTAGTTATATTCCCCAGCAAAACAGAGAAAATGTATAGATGCTGAAGGAGGAGAAGCCTGTGAAAAGATGGCTCAGTATATTTTTGATCATATGCTGTGTGACCTGCCTGGCAGCTTGCGGAAAACAGGAAGAACCGACAGGTCAGACAATACAGTTATATTATATCAGTAACTCGGAAACGAAGGTAGAAGTGAGAGATTATGTACTTACATCCGAAACTTTCGAAGAACAGCTGGAAGAAGTTTTGACAGCTCTTGCAGATGTACCGGACAAGTTGGAGTATAAGGCACCTCTGGCAATGGGATTTGAGGTGAAGAACCATCGCAGTATAAATGGTGCGCTTACCCTCAATATGGACAGTAAATATTCAGATCTTGTGCCTACGACGGAAGTGCTGGTCAGGTCTGCAATCGTGTGTACACTGGTGCAGTTGAGTGATGTCAGTTCCGTCAGCTTTACAGTAGAAGGCAATCCGCTATATGACAATCTGGGTAATCTGGTAGGTGTCATGACTGCAGATCAGTTCATCAACAATATGGGAAGCGAGATCAGTGCGTATGATACTGTTAATCTGACACTGTATTTTACCAATGAAACAGGGGATGGTCTGATCGCTGTTAATCGTGAAAAGGCTTACAATACCAATATTTCTCTGGACAGGCTGGTCGTGGAAGAATTGATAGCAGGTCCCTCTGCTACGGTAGAAGGTGTGTATCCCACCATCAATCCGGATACGAAGCCGATTTCCGTTTTGACAAAGGATGGCATATGTTATGTCAATCTTGATGAAACTTTTCTGATTCAGGTTTACAATGTGACGCCTGACGTGACCATTTTTTCCATTGTCAATTCATTAGTGGAGTTAAGTAATGTCAACAAAGTGCAGATATCCATTAACGGAGATACTTCCAAGATGTATCGCGAGAAGTACAGTTTCGGCACCGTATTTGAGAGAAATCTGGATCTGGTAACCACTTTAAAGAAATAAGTTATAGTTTGGCTAAGGGCTGAACATCAAATGGGAGGCAAGACAATTATATATGAAAAGACCATTAGGAGCGGTTGCCATGGGAGTGGTGATCGCCATGATGGGATGGCTGGTACTTATAGGTTCCCTTCCGGGCTCCGGATGGAAAGAGGAGCTGCCTGAAGAAGGAGAACTGCTAACTGTAACGGGCAGGGTCTACGATGTTCAGGTCAAACAGATATACGATACCGGTCAGCTATGGATCTACACGGACTCTATTAAAGTTCAATCAATAGATGCTTCACCTGCAGAAGCAGATATTTCTTATCATATGATCTGTATCACAGATTCCGGCGAGCGTCCGCCGATTGGCAGCCGGATACAGGTAACAGGTCAATTCGAACCATTTTCCACCGCAACCAATCCGGGACAATTTGATTTTGCCCAGTACTATGAGACACTGGGAATCGGAGGCAAGTTAAAAAAGGCACAGTTACTTTCCGTCAGCAAAAATTTCTCAGTGACAAAAGAGAAACTTTTTGTGATAAGAGAGTATTGGAAAGAACGTCTTTATCAATGCTTTCCGGAAAAAGAAGCTTCTGTACTCTGTGCTATGATACTGGGTGATAAGGCAGGAGTCGACAGTGAAATCAAAGAGCTATATCAACAAAATGGAATCGTCCACATTTTAAGCATCTCAGGACTTCATATTACACTTATCGGTATGGGACTATACCGACTGCTTCGAAAAGGCGGCTGTCCTGTCTTAGTCGCAGCCGTATTGGGGGCTGTATTCTTAGGCGCATATGGCGTTATGACCGGGCTGGGAGTCTCTTCCATAAGAGCAATCGGAATGTATCTGATTCGTATGCTGGGAGAAATTCTGGGGCGAACTTATGATATGCTGACTGCTCTGGGAATTATGGCCATGCTTATGCTGGCGGTCAGACCTGCATATCTGAACAATGGAGGATTCTTGTTATCCTTTGGTTCTATCTGTGGGATTGGGCTTGTGCTTCCGCGGCTGGAAAGAGATTCGGAAAGGAATCCGATAAAGAAAGCAATACTTCCCGGTCTTTCTATCACACTTTTTACTTTACCCATTCAATTAAAGCTGTACTATGAAATTCCTGCATACTCCATATTTTTAAATCTGTTGGTATTGCCTTTTATGGGAACTATTATGGCAGTGGGAATAGCAGTCATGATCATACCGGGAATTCAGTGGGTCGGTTGGTTAGATGTGCTGATATTAAGGGGATATGAATGGCTGTGTACGTTCTTCGGAGCATTGCCCGGTCATATGTGGAATCCGGGTGCGCCCGACTCCTGGCAGATAGTTGTTTATTATATCCTGCTTTTGGTGGCTTTACAGATCGCAGCAGTGGCGGAAGCTCCGGGAGATACAGTTGGTACACGAACACCCGGAAAACAACTGCAAAAGGCTGCCAAGCGGGGCGGCAAATGGATTCTGATTATCATGGGAATCTGGATTTTATCAATAAGGCTGCCGCAGGAACTGACCATTACATTCCTGGATGTTGGACAGGGAGACTGCATCTGTGTCCGCACAAAAGAGGAAACTTATTTATTTGACTGCGGAAGCAGCAGTAAACGCAGCGTGGCGGAAAATATTCTGATTCCGTACCTGAAGCAGGAAGGCATCAGACGGCTGGATGCAGTATTTGTGTCTCATCCGGATAGCGACCATATCAGTGGCATAATTGAACTTATGGAAATTGGAAATGAGGAAGGTATTGCAATCGAGAGACTGATTCTTCCCCGGATTGCAGAAGAGAGAAGGGAGGAAGAATTTGAGGAACTGCTTCTGGCGGCAAAGCAAGCCGGGGGAGCTCCTGTGCCGGTGTCTTATATGGCAAAAGGGACAGTCTGGCAGAGTGGGAAGGTAAGTTTTTGCTGTCTCCACCCTGACAAAGAAAACCATGACCTGGATTCCAATGCCTATTCCCAATGCTTTTACATCAAATATGGACAGTTTTCCATGCTTTTGACAGGAGATGTGGAAGGGGATGGAGAAAAGCAGCTGCAGAAGACGCTTGAGGAAGCCGGAGTTCAAAATATTTCTCTGTTAAAAGTGGCACATCATGGTTCCAGATATTCTACCTCGCAAGAACTTTTAGAAATACTTAGGCCGACTGCGTCTATCATATCCTGCGGCAAGGATAACTCGTACGGACATCCCCATGAAGAGGTGCTTGACCGGCTGGAAGAAGTGGGGGCAATCATTTACATGACACCCCGGACAGGAGCGGTGGAAATGAACATTACGGGAACGAAGTGGAAGATTAAGACATACCTGGAGTAGCAGTTCACACGTCAGCTCGGGGCAGGAAAAGTCCATGGCGGCATGCGGCTTTTCCTGCTTGGGCCGGTGCGGAGTGAACCGGCGTACAGCTCAGATAGTGCTTGCACGCAGCAGATTCGTACTGTATAATGAATGCAGTATAGTGAGGAGCAACCATGCAGCGAATTAATGATGATATCAAGAATAATAACTTCAAGCAGATATATCTGTTATATGGTGAAGAGCGCTATCTCCGCAGGCAGTACAAGGATCGACTGAAAAGCGCTCTGTGTCAGGAACAGGATACCATGAACACCCATTTTTACGAGGGAAAAGATATCAACGTGGGTGAGATCATCGACCTGGCGGAAACGCTGCCCTTTTTTGCGCAGCGCAGAGTGATTTTCATTGAGAACAGCGGACTGTTTAAGTCCGGCGGAGAAAAGATGGCAGAATATCTTGCTAATCCAAATGAGACTACATTCTTCGTCTTTACGGAAGGAGAGGTAGACAAGCGCAGCAAGTTATATAAGACGGTGCAGAGTAAGGGCTGTGCAGTAGAGTTTGCTGTGCAGGAGGAAAGTACCTTGAAGCGCTGGGTAGCCGGTATGCTGAAAAAGGAAGGAAAGCGTGTCACAGAAAATACCGTCAACCTATTTCTCTTAAAGACCGGAACGGATATGGATAATATTTACATGGAACTGGAAAAGCTGATCTGCTATTGCATGGACAAGGATGTGGTGGAGGAGGCAGACGTGGAAGCCGTCTGTACCAACCGCATCAGCAATCATATCTTTGATATGATAAATGCCATTGCCGATAAACAGGTAAAGAAAGCGCTGAAGCTCTATTATGACCTGCTGGCGCTGAAGGAGCCACCCATGCGAATCCTTTTTCTGATCGCAAGGCAGTGCAATATGCTTCTGCAGGTGAAAGAAATGAAAGCCAAGGGATATGACAATAAAACCATGGGAAGTAAGATCGGTCTGCCTCCTTTTGTAGTGGGAAAGTATGTGACGCAGGCTTCCAGATTCCGCACTGCTGACTTAAGAAATGCAGTGCAGAAATGTGTTGAGGCGGAGGAAGCGGTCAAGACCGGTAAGCTGAATGATGTGATGAGCGTAGAGATATTGATTTTATCAGTTTTTCCGGCATAATGAATGAAGAAAGAGATTAAGACTGCTGCTGTCTGCGGTATTGCTTGGCAGGCATTCCTGTTTCTTTCTTAAAGATTCTGCAGAAATAGTTATAATCGTTGAACCCAACGCGATCGGCGATTTCCTGAACAGCCAGATCTGTCTCTCTTAAGAGACGTCTGGCTTCTTTTATCCGCAAATTTTTAATATGTTCGGCGATACCCATTCCAAGATATTCATTGGCGGAATCATACAATTTATTGCGGCTTACGTGAAATTCAGACATCAAACGCTCGATTGACAGATCTTCAGACAAGTGCTCCAACAAGAAAGTATTTAAATTAGTGATAAAATTTTTCCTCTGAAGCGTGATCATATCCTTTAAAAGAACATAGGAAGTACATGCTTCCAGGATTTTGGCGGCAGCATGAATCTGCTGGGAAGTTTTATGCGTAATCTGATAAATGACGTCTGAGGAATCGCACAAATTGTTCATCTGGTAACGGTTGAGAACTGATCTGAGCATCTGAATTGTCTCCTCCTCACGGGATAAATCAGAAATCTGACCAAACATAATATATCCGATGATCATGTCGTTCTCAATGAGGGGGGCAGTGGCTTCTACCAGCCCGGCATGGCAATGGTAGATTTCCAGCCCGGATTTTTGCCTGCATCGTTGAAAGGATTTTGCATCGCTCTCAGCGCATTTTGTCCTGGTGATCTCATGATCATGCATCAGTTGACAGAAAGGACAGTGTGCCGTCGGCCAGGCCAGAATTTCACGATAAGAACTGTCAAAAATAACAATCCTGATTCCGGTCAATATGTAAAAATCCTGCATTAATTCTAAAAGCAGGGGTTGATTTAAGTTTAAGGCAATCTTCTGCATGGTGAATTCCTTTCCGGTTTCATAATATACATACATCATACCACAAAATTGGATTTCACAAAACGATTTTACAGTTTTCGAAACGAATGCCTCTATTTTTATAGTTAAAACAAGTGTATAATAATCAGAACTATAACATGGAGGATATGCCATATGAGACTTGAAATACAGGAAAACGGTTTATATTTTGTGTTTGAACTGCAGGAGGACAAGCCTGCGTATCTGTTACATATGGGCGCAGAGCCAATGACAGAGGAACCTGAAGAAGGCGCAAAGCCCGGATATAATATACAGGAAGTACAGGTGACCGGAGAAAGCCGTGTGGGGCATATGGGTGTCAGCCCTGTTGGTACGCTGCCCGGGCACAGAATGTTTTATGTCGGCCATACGGATGAACGAAATGACGCGGGAAGAATCCTGCAGGTTCATACAAAGGATGAGAAGACGGGACTGGCAGGAACCATGGTGTATCAGTTCTATGACGGCATTCCGGTGGTACGCTGCCGCAACATCCTGAAAAATGAAGGTTGTGAGGAACTGGGACTGGAATCGGTAACTACCTTTGTACACCCTATGATCGCTGATGATAAGGAAGAAGATATGAACCTGTTAATCCCACACAATGGCTGGCAGCAGGAAATTCAGTGGAGAGAAAATCCGATCAGCCGGCTGGGATGTCATATTTTCCCGGGAGAAGGATCTTCTCATAAACGGATCCAGATACGTAATATAGGTTCCTGGTCTTGTGGAGAATATCTGCCCCTGGCATGCATGAGAAATGTGACAAAAGGTACCATGGAGTTCTGGCAGATCGAGCACAACGGCGGCTGGGACTGGGAGCTTTTAGAGAATAGAGGAAAGATGAACCTGATCATCACAGGTCCCAATGAAGTGGATCATCATTGGTGGAAAGCTTTAAAACCGGGTGAAACCTTTGAATCTATACCGGCAGCAGTGGGTATGGTAAAAGGCAGAGAAAAGGAAGCATTCCAAGCCCTGACAAAGTACCGCCGTCAGATTCGCAGGAAAAACAAGGACAATGAAAAACTGCCGATTATTTTCAACGATTATATGAACTGCCTCTGGGCCAACCCTACTACGGAAAAGGAACTGCCCGTTATCGATGCAGCAGCTGCTATAGGCTGCGAATATTATTGTATCGATGCGGGATGGTACACGGACGAATCATGGTGGCCAAGAGTCGGAGAATGGAATCCTTCCAAAGTGAGATTCCCCAATGGACTGAAGGAAGTCACGGATTATGTTCACAGCAAAGGTATGATTCCCGGAATCTGGTTGGAAATCGAGTTCATGGGAACACAGTGTGAGATGGCTTCAAAAGTGGAGAGAGGCTGGTTCTTTGAACGTCACGGCAAGCCTGCAGTGGACAGAGATCGTTACCAGCTGGATTTCCGCAATCCCGAGGTACGGGCATACGCTCGCGGTGTGGTGGATCGCCTGATCAATGAGTACGGAATCGGTTACTTTAAGATAGATTATAACTGTAATGCTTCTATCGGAACGGATTATCAGTCTGACAGCTGCGGAGACGGACTTCTGGAACACAACAGAGCATATCTTAAGTGGCTGGACGAGATTTTCGAAGCCTATCCTGAACTGGTGATTGAGAACTGTAGCAGCGGCGGCATGCGTATGGATTATGCAATGCTGTCCCGCCACAGCATCCAGTCCACCAGTGACCAGACCAGTTACCTGAATTATGCATCTATTGCCGCCAATGCTCCTTCTGCGCTGACGCCGGAGCAGGCAGCCATCTGGTCCTATCCGTTATCGGATTCTACCGGAGAGCAGACCATATTTAATTGTGTCAATTCCTGTCTGATGCGTATCCATCAGAGCGGCAATATGGAAGTTCTGGCAGAAGATAAAAAGGACATCGTAAGAGAAGAATTTGCATATTATAGGAAGATCCGCTCTCAGATTCCCCAGGCACTGCCGTTCTGGCCCCTGGGACTGGCCAATAACGGAGATGACTGGATGAGCCTTGGACTCGACATGCAGGATAAAAAGGTTCTGGCAGTCTGGAGACTTGCAGGTGAAGATACATGTGAACTGCCTCTGCCTGAGTATCAGGGGAAAGAACTTCAGGCCAAAATTGCATTCCCCGCAGAAGATCAGGTATGTAAAGTGGACTGGGATACAGAAAAAGGCGTTCTTCGCGTAACCATGCCACAGGAGAAGATGGCTCGGATCATTGAAATTCGCCGGTAATAAAAATAAGTACAAAATAATACGGGATGAACAGTTTCCCTGTTAATAAATGGCATAAATTTCCTTGGGTTATGATACCAAAGGAAGTTTATGCTTTTTTGTTGGCATGACCGAAATAATGCATCGCACCATAGATACCCGGCCTGCACTGACCGGGCAGCTATGATACAGTGGCTGCCATCAATCGCGGAAAGTAAGCAACTTTGAAGGTTCGACTTCCAATACTGTGGAGATGTTGAACAGAAGCTCTAATGAAATAGGACGCAGAATGTTTGGTGCTTCAATGGCGCCGATATGTTGGCGGCTGACACCTACCTTTTCAGCAAGCTGTTCCTGCGTGAGTCCGAGATGTTTGCGATAATATGCAACATTATACCCAAGTTCGATATATTTGCGCCGATTATCAAAGTAAAGGGTGTTTTTGCCAGATTTGTTAGTATCAATTTCCATAATTTTCCACCTCCGCTTTATTATTGTATGAAATTTTAGAGTTGTATTAAACTATGCATAAAATAACAAATGATAGATAGAAAGCGACAAAAATGTAAACTGAGCCAAAACAAATCAGGTGCCATTATGAATGGTGTGGAAATGAACGGTAACAATTTGAAAGGGAATTATAGTATAAGTCCGTTTTATTGTACATTATTTCTATATAATAGAAGATGTAACAACTGCTGAAGCCAATTCAGTTATCCTGAATCGGAAGGAAAATCTGAAGACTAATAGACCGATACCGGAAAGGAGATATTATGAGAGCTTATTTAAAAAGAACAGGATTTATTGTAATGATGACAGTTATTTTGACGATGATAGCTGCACTCTGCATCGGCATCACAGCCACCAGTAAAAGCGAAATTACAAAGCAGGAGCAGGAAAATTACTACAGGGAACAGGAAAAGGAATATGTGAAGAGACTACGTACATATCTGGAAAATACAGGCTACCCTGACAGCGGAGTCACCATGACCAGAACAACAGAAGCCGATGGAACCGTCACCTATACAACCACCATCCACCACACCCGCATCGACCGCCTCACCCCTGATGAACAACAGAAACTACTGAGTGAAATACAAACAATTGAAATACCAGGAAATAATGCTACTGTCTTCCATAAATTTCTTACCCCAAATCACTAAGAAACACATGACATTTGAAAGAAATATGGTTATAATGTAGCTTGTCGGAAGGAAATCAAGCGCGCCGAAGGCGCATTTGATTTCACCCGACAAGCTAACGACAGACCGTAGGTCTGGAGTTTGCGGCCGCCAGGCCGCATGGTCGGAAGGAAATCAAGCGCGCCGAAGGCGCATTTGATTTCACCCGACAAGCTAACGAGAAAATCCGGTTGCGAAGCAACCGAGGCCGTGCTACAAGCACGGCCGATAGAGCGCGCAGCGCGAGATTTTCGAGTTGACTCGCGACTCCCCAGCCGCACCCATTTGCGCAGCAAATGAGCTGACGAAGTCAGCTGATCGGAACGAAAGTTCCGATCGGTGCGGCGTCCCCTCATTGAATGTGACCCCCGCTGTTCGCCTGGCTTAGGCTACATTGTCCATGCCGGCTACCTCACATTCCCCTCTCGCTAAAAAAAGAAGGAGACCCCATAAATGGCACTAATACCAAGACCCCAGGAAATCTACAGACACTTTAAAGGCAACCTATACCAGATCATTACAATAGCTGAGCATTCCGAAACCGGAGAACCCCTTGTGGTTTACCAGGCGCTTTACGGCGACTTCCGTATCTACGCCCGCCCGCTTGCCATGTTCCTTTCCAAAGTAGACCGTACCAAATATCCTGAATGCAGGCAGGAATACCGTTTCGAACGCCAGGACCCTGACCGGTTATCTCCTATAACCAACACGGCGGCAGCATACGACCCTGCCGGGAACTGTGCACCGACTCGGGAAAATACATCATCTGGGCAGCATACATCATCCCAGGAGAAGTTGCCAGGCCAAGAAAGCACTCTGCCCCAAAAGGACATCCCGGTTAGAGAGCATACCTCGTCCCAAGAGGGCAGCCTGACCCGGGAACATACCCTGCATCAGACTGACAATGCCGAAATAGAAGCCAGTGAAGAACTTACTCTTGACCCCATGGTGCTTGAATTTCTGGATGCCGATTCCTATGAGCAGCGCCTGAATATTCTCGCCGGTCTTCATCACCGTATCACCAATGAAATGATCACTACCATGGCCATTGCCTGCGATATCGAGGTAGATGACGGGGACTTGGAGGAACGTTACGATGCACTGAGAACCTGTCTGTTGACATTGGAAAAATATGAATGCAATCGCCTGAGGTGACAGTTATGAAATACAACCATATCGTCCCGGGAAAATTTCTGGAACGCCCCAACCGCTTTATTGCCTACGTGGAAATCGCAGGAAGGAAAGAGACGGTCCATGTGAAAAATACCGGTAGATGCCGCGAACTGCTGCAGCCCGGAGCATCGGTATACCTGGAAAAAAGCGATAACCTTGCCCGCAAGACGCAATATGACCTTGTGGCAGTACAAAAAGGTAATCTGCTCATCAATATGGATTCCCAGGCGCCCAACAAAGTAGTAGAAGAATGGCTGCGTGCAGGAGAGCTCTTTCCTGATGTAGTTACCGTTCGACCTGAGACTACATATGGGAATTCCAGGTTCGATTTTTATGTGGAGACAGCTACAGACCGCATTTTTATAGAGGTAAAGGGTGTTACGCTGGAAGAAGACGGTGTGGTCCGATTCCCGGATGCACCATCTGAACGGGCAGTAAAGCACGTAGAAGAACTGGTACAGGCTCACCGTGATGGCTATCAGGTATATGTTCTGTTCGTGATACAGATGGAGGAGGCAAGATTTTTTACGCCTAATAAAGATACTCATCCCGCTTTTGCTCAGGCGCTGGAAGAGGCTGTCGGACAAGGGGTAAAAGTTTTGGCTTACAACTGCAGAGTCACGCCGGACAGCCTGCAAATAAAGAACCCGGTACCCGTAAAACTTGGCGGGGTGAAAAGAGAACCTGAGCCTGAAGAATCAGAAAACTTTGGAATAAATTTTCTTTCTCTTAAGAGAACTTTAAGGATTGGAGAACTGAAAGAGGTTCCCAATCCGCTTTTGACGTGGTATGATAATAACAGACGTGTCCTGCCCTGGAGGGAGGAGCCCACACCCTATCGCGTGTGGGTATCGGAAATCATGTTACAGCAGACCCGAGTAGAGGCAGTGAAGCCTTATTTTGAACGCTTTATGAAGAGCCTTCCCGACATTGAAGCCCTGGCATGTGCTGAGGAAGAAGTACTTTTAAAGCTGTGGGAAGGTCTTGGCTACTATAATCGGGTACGTAATCTCCAGAAAGCTGCCATTCAGATTATGGAAGACTATGGAGGTCAAATGCCGGAAGCTTATGAGGAACTGCTGAAACTGAAAGGAATTGGGAGCTATACGGCAGGAGCCATTGCCTCCATCGCCTTTAAACGTCCGGTGCCTGCAGTGGATGGTAATGTACTGCGGGTAATCTCCAGAATCAGGACGGATGAGCGCCTGATCACTGACGCCAAGGTGAAAACAGCGGTAGAAGAAGACTTAAAACAGATAATGCCGGCAGACAGACCGGGAGATTTCAATCAGGCTATGATGGAAATCGGTGCATGTGTGTGCATTCCCAACGGTGCACCTCACTGCAGTGAATGTCCGCTATCTGAGATATGCAAAGCCCATTTGGAAGGCTGCGAACTGGATTATCCCAAGAAAGCCGCCAAGAAGAAACGACAGATTGAAGAGAAGACGATCCTGGTTATCCGTGATGAAAATAAAGCGGCGCTGAAGAAACGTCAGGAGAAAGGGCTTTTGGCAGGAATGTACGAGTTTCCGTCTATGGAAGGATATAAGACTGCAGAAGAGGTTACGGCTTATCTGGCCGATAACGGCATCCGTACTCTGCGTATTCAGCCGTTAGAGGATGCGAAGCATATTTTTACCCACAAAGAATGGCACATGAAAGGCTATATGGTCAGGGTAGATGAACTGGCACCTAAGAAATTGACAGCAGTGACCAAAGAATGGCTGTTTATAGAGCCGCAGCAGACCCAGGAGAAATATCCGGTACCGGCAGCCTTTGCAGCCTATACCAGATATCTCAATATCAAACTGGGAAACGATAAGTATGAAAATCCGGAAAGGGGTTAGAAGACCAATGAAACTTTTATCTATTGCAGTACCATGTTACAATTCAGAGGCATATATGAGGAAATGCATCGACTCTCTGCTGGTTGGCGGAGAAGATGTGGAAATCCTGATCGTGGATGACGGCTCCACCAAAGACAGGACTGCTGAAATTGCAGACGAATATGAGGCACAGTATCCTACTATCATCAAGGCTATCCACAAAGAGAACGGTGGGCACGGCTCAGCTGTCAACGCCGGTATTGCCAATGCCACCGGACTGTATTTTAAAGTGGTAGACAGTGATGACTGGGTAAAAGAAGATGCGTATATGCAGATTCTCAGTACCTTACGTGAGCTTGCCGGCGGTGACAAGGTACTGGACATGCTGATCAGCAATTACGTCTATGAAAAGGAAGGCGAGAAGCGTAAGAAGGTGATTCAGTATCACCATACCCTGCCTGTTGGAGAGATGTTTACCTGGGAGGACTGCCGCCATTTCATGAAAGGACATTATATCCTGATGCACTCCGTTATCTTCCGCACAAAACTGTTGAAAGATTGTGGAATCAAGCTGCCGGAACATACCTTTTATGTGGATAACATTTATGTATTTGAACCATTGCCACATGTAAAGAACATGTATTACCTGGATGTCAATTTTTATCGTTATTACATAGGCAGACAGGACCAGTCCGTAAATGAAAGCATCATGATATCAAGAATCGATCAGCAGATCAAGGTGAATAAGATCATGATTGATTATTTTGTTGCTCATAAGGCTGAAATGATGAAGAACAGAAGACTGTACCAGTACATGCGCAACTATCTGGAAATCATTACAACCGTATCTTCAGTTCTCCTCATCCGTTCCGGTACCGAGGAGCATCTGGAGAAAAAGAAAGAATTGTGGCAATATTTGAAAGCTAAGGACAGTGGAATTTACCGTTGGATGAGAAGCGGTCTTCTGGGAAGTGCCATGAATCTGCCGGGCAAGGGAGGCCGCAAGATTTCTGTGGTAGGCTATCATCTTGCACAGAGGATATTTAAATTTAACTAAAGAGAAAAATTTTCTATATAAGGGCTGCAGCACCCATGTGATCAGAATCACACAGGTGCTGCTTTTTTTATTATTTGCACTTAAAATCAATAGGGCTGTCAATCAATGTTGCTGCCTGAAAATCGTGCACGTGCCCATCCTCTTCTTCGGTAAAATCTTTAATGAAGTGTACATGTTTCCCGTTCCCTACTTCAATGGCACCGCAGGTCTTGCCCCAGAATTCATGAAAATGCTCATCAGTAAAGTCGGTGTGAAATTTTACTTCATGGAAATGGTCCTGTTTGTCTTTGGTATAGATGGCTTCGCCGGTTACGGTGCAGAAACGATGGTTATGACAATCATCATCGCCTTCGTTGAAAATTCTGGTACTGCCGGTAAGCTCGTGAACGTGCTTTTGCTCTTCACAATCGCACTCATTTTGGTTGTGCATTTGATGATACATTAAAAATCTTTTAATATATGACAAAAAAGGAAATCTGTGATCAATAAAATTTTGACAAAATAAAAGCATGTCAGGCAGTTTGATCAGGTTCCTGACATGCTTAGGTTTACCCAAGCTGGGGCGTTGATTTTTTCTTTTCTTCTAAAGCATGCCTGAATGCATAAACAACATCATAACGATATACCAGGCCATACATAATGAATCCCATGATGAAGGCTGTTAACACATCAAACACAGAATGTTGCTTTAAGAACATGGTAGACAGGATAATGGAAACTGCAAGTACAAAAGAACCTCTCTGAATCCATTTCTTATCGGCCAGCTTCTGACATTTCGAGATGGCGATGTGAGCACCAAGGGAATTATATACGTGAATGCTGGGCCAGAGGTTGGTCGGTGTGTCGGTACGGTAAAGTCCCGCCACCATTCTGCTAAAAATATTGTCTCTAGGCATGGTAAACGGCCTTAAGTGCTGTCCGTTGGGCCACAATGTGGATACTATCAGGAAGACAGTCATCCCGGTAAAAAGGAAGACACATGCCCTATAGTATTCCTTCTTGTCGTTAAGTATCAGATAGATCACAGTACCGGCCACATAAAGGAACCAAAGGTAATACGGAATGATGAACACCTCGCAGAAAGGGATATAATCATCAAGTGCCATATGGATCACTTCATAGTGCCTGGTGACTGTCTGTTCCAGGTAAAAGAACCATATCAGATAGACAAGCAGATAACCCAAAGCCAGAAAACCATGCTTGTATTCTGCAACGAAAGTTTTCAAATTCTTCATAATCATTCTCCCATTTGAACAATACACATTATTTTCCTGCTTTTGTGAATAATTTATAGTATAATCCAAAATCGGGATTTTGCAAGAGCCTTTTTGAAAGCTTAAACATTCTTAAGAAATCTTTAGGTCAAGTTAGTAAATAATATTCAGCGCATCTTTGCGGCATTCCACTGTGAATTCGTCAGTCTTCCTTGTTACTTCTCCATCGGTATGCACCCACAGGGGCTGAGATGCTTTAATATGCACCTTTGAAGCACGGTAAGGATTTACACCTTTGAAGATGTAGTGCTTTCCCTTAAAAGCAGTAGGAAGCGCAAGTAGGACTACCGGCTTAGGGACATCACCCACGACACAGAGATTCATGATACCGTCATTATCGTCTGCATCCGGACAGAACATGAAGCCGCCGCCCTGGAAACGGTGATTCATACAAGCAGTCAAAAGCAAACGCTGTACATGAATCGGAGCTTTATCATCCAAAATAATATCACAGGATACTTTGCGGGCAGTGATCAGCTGCTTTAAAGCAATACCCAAATAAGTCAGCTTGCCGAGGCCGATCTTATTACAAAAAGCTTTCAGCTTAGAATGCATAGACTCCTCGCACACCGCAGCATCAAAGCCGATACCGCAGCTTACTGCAAAACATCTTGTTTCACCGTCAGGATAGCTGAGAGTACCCATATCCATAGAATGAACAGAACCGGTATGAAGGATACGGTCTAAAGCTTCGGCGGGGTCTCTGGGAATCTTCAGATCTCTGGCCAGGTCGTTACTGGAACCGGTAGGAATGTACCCAAGAATCATTTGGGAAGGGTCTTCCATTCCCTGTAAAGCCTCATTGACAGTGCCGTCTCCACCCAGGATGATCAGTGTCTGCTTCTCCTGGTGATGATCGGAAGCGGTAATTTCTCTTGCCAGTCTGGCAACGTCTCCTGCTTCTTTGGAAAAATAGGAGCGATATGCAATCCCTTCCTTATGCAAAGCCGGTTCAACGATTTCTTTCCACAGCTTCAGTCCTTTACCGGAACGGGAAGCGGGGTTGATTATAATATGGTACATAATGACACCTCGTTTTTTTGATAGAATCAGATATTCGACAGAATTCGACTCTTATGCACATTGTACCACATTTTTGTGCAGCCGCATATCCTGTTTTTACAGGAAATTTGCGGAATCAAAAGAAATATTGCTTATTTTTTATTTGCTTTCCTGAAATTCTATGATATAATCAGTTTCAAAGTTTACCGCACTAAAGTGTGTGAGCTTCATGTAATGGTAAATTCAGTCAATAAGGAGGAGAATCATGTATTCTTTGGATGAAGTAAGAAATGTAGATCCGGAAATCGCCCAGGCCATCGTAGATGAGCAGGAGAGACAGAACAGCCATATCGAGTTGATCGCATCTGAAAACTGGGTGAGCAAGGCAGTCATGGCTGCCATGGGAAGCCCCCTGACCAATAAATATGCAGAAGGATATCCCGGCAAGAGATATTACGGCGGATGCCAGTGTGTCGATGTTGTAGAAAATCTCGCCATTGAGAGAGCGAAAGAGCTGTTTGGCTGTGACTATGCCAATGTGCAGCCTCATTCGGGTGCACAGGCCAATATGGCAGTGCAGTTTGCAGTATGTAAGCCCGGTGATACCATCATGGGAATGAATCTGGACCATGGCGGACATCTGACACACGGAAGCCCGGTGAACATGTCCGGAAAATACTTCCACATTGTACCTTACGGTGTCAATGATGATGGCTTTATTGATTATGATAAACTGCGCGAGATCGCGCTGGAAGCAAAACCTAAGATGATCATTGCAGGTGCTTCCGCTTATGCACGTACCATCGACTTTAAGAAATTCCGTGAAGTAGCAGATGAAGTAGGCGCAGTACTTATGGTAGACATGGCTCACATTGCAGGTCTGGTGGCAGCAGGTCTTCATCCAAGCCCCATTCCTTATGCTGATGTGGTGACCACTACTACACATAAGACTCTTCGTGGTCCCAGAGGCGGTATGATTCTGTGCAACAAGGAGGCAGCAGAGAAGTACAACTTCAATAAGGCTATCTTCCCCGGCATCCAGGGCGGCCCTCTGATGCATGTGATCGCAGCCAAAGCAGTTTGCTTCAAGGAAGCATTGAGCGATGATTTCAAGACTTATCAGCAGGGTATCGTGGACAACGCCCAGGCTCTGTGCAAGGGACTGATCTCCAGAGGCATCAAGATCGTATCCGGCGGTACCGACAATCATCTGATGCTGGTAGACCTGACCAACTTCGGACTTACCGGTAAAAATGTAGAGAAGCTTTTGGATGCTGCTCACATTACCTGTAATAAGAACACCATTCCCAATGATCCTCAGTCTCCTTTCGTAACAAGCGGTATCCGTCTCGGAACTCCTGCTGTTACCTCCAGAGGAATGAACACCGAGGATATGGATCAGATTGCAGAGGCCATTGCCCTTGTTATCAAAGGCGGCGAAGAGGCAATTCCTCAGGCCAGAGCGATCGTTCAGAAGCTTACTGATAAGTATCCGCTGATTTAAACGGATCCTATCCGGGAAAGTGCGCAAAGCACATGCAATTTATGAATATTCAATGTCTTACCAAAAATATGAACCTTCAGTAATTAACTGCAGGTTCTATTTTTTTGAAATGGTCTCTGGCGGAATAGGCGGCCAAGTCGACTGTGGAAGCATAAGCCGGAATAAGCTGGTTGGTGGAAAATTCTGCCCTAAATAAATTTTATTTCCCTCTTGCAATCCCTTCCGGATTGTGCTAGAATATCCCTCATCGACAAACAAGTGTCCGCGACAGAAGAACATTGTGAAAAATGTCCAAACAATTTTGACAATAATTAAAAAAAGGAAGCAGGATATACCATATGGGAGAATCAGCCAAGTATTATGTGGTCCGGCGTAAGGCAGTGCCGGAAGTCCTATTGAAGGTAGTGGAAGTAAAAAGGCTTCTGGAATCTGAAAAGGTATCCACGGTTCAGGAAGCGGTTGACGCTGTAGGCATCAGCCGGAGTTCTTTCTATAAATATAAAGATGATATTTTTCAGTTTCATGATAATGCTCCGGGAACAACGATTACTTTGACCTTTAACATGGACGATGAACCGGGGCTTTTATCGGACGTACTGAAGACAATTGCAGAATATCAGGCGAACATCCTGACGATTCACCAGAGTATTCCGATCAATGGCATCGCATCACTCAGCTTAAGTGTTCAGATACTGCAGACTACCGGAGATATCTCCAAGATGATCGAGCAGATGGAAGAACAGAAGGGTGTACACAACGTCAAGATATTGGCGAAGGAATGATACACAGAATGACAGCACAATACCGGGCAGCGCGCCCGAATACAGTGAAAGAATAGGAGAGACAGTATGATCAAAGTAGCAGTTTTAGGATATGGCACAGTAGGAAGCGGTGTAGTAGAGGTCATTGAGAAGAATAAGGAACTGATCAATAAGAGAGCCGCAGCAGAATTGGAAGTAAAATACATACTGGATTTGCGTGATTTTCCGGGAGACCCTTATGAGAGCAAATTGGTCCATGACGTAAATATCATTATGGAAGATGAAGAAGTATCTATCGTCTGCGAGACCATGGGAGGCGTTGGCCCTGCTTATAAGTTTACTAAGATGGCGTTAGAGAGCGGCAAGAGCGTATGTACCTCCAATAAAGAACTGGTTGCAAAGCACGGTCCCGAACTGCTGCAGATTGCCAGGGCACACAACTGTAATTACCTGTTTGAAGCCAGCGTAGGCGGCGGTATTCCGATTATCCGTCCCCTGAACACTGCTTTGACGGCTGAGAAGATAGAAGCAATTACCGGTATCTTAAACGGTACCACCAACTACATCTTAAGCAAGATGGAAAAAGAAGGTGCCGATTTCGAAGATGTACTGAAGGAAGCACAGGAAAAAGGATATGCAGAGCGCAATCCCGAAGCGGATGTGGAAGGACACGATGCCTGCCGTAAGATTGCCATTCTTTCTTCCCTGATGCTGGGCAAGACAGTAGATTCCGAGAAGCTTTATACAGAAGGAATTACCAAGATCACCGCAGCTGATTTTGTATATGCAAAAGCTATGGGCCGTTCCATCAAGCTGTTCGGCATGAGCCGCAATACGGAGAATGAGACATGGGCAATGGTAGCACCTTTCATGATCAGTAATGAGAATCCTCTTTATATGGTAAGCGGCGTGTTCAATGCAATCTGCGTAAGAGGCAATATGTTAGGCGATTCTATGTATTATGGAAGAGGTGCAGGAAAGCTCCCTACCGCCAGTGCAGTAGTTGCCGATGTAGTGGACTGTGCAAGACATCAGGGCGAAACCCTTGAATGCCTGTGGGACAGCGAGGAAGCAGTGCTTTCCGATATCGGTGAGGTAGAGAGAAGCTTCTTTATGAGAGTGAAAGCTGATGCTCTGGATGATGTGAAAGCTGCTTTCCCCGGCGGTGAGACAGTCAGTGTGGAAGGCAGAAGCGAAGACATGGGCTATGTGACAGCGGCACTGAAAGAAAAAGATTTTGCTGCAAAATGTGAGGCTCTGGGCGATGCTGTGTTAAACAGAATCCGCATGGGTGAATAATAAGCTAAGATAATCCGCATTCAAGAAAATGCAAACAAAATAAAAAGGCAGGAAAAGAAAATGAAATATATTGTAGTGTTGGGAGATGGCATGGCAGATGAACCAATCGAAGCGTTGGGAGGAAAGACTCCTCTTGCTTATGCCCATACGCCCAATATGGACCGCTTGAGTAAACTTTCTGAGATCGGCATGGTACACACCATTCCGGATGGTATGAAGCCCGGTTCTGACACCGCTAATCTTTCCGTTATGGGATATGATCCGGTAAAATATTATTCCGGTCGTTCTCCGTTAGAGGCACTGAGCATCGGTGTTCCTATGAAGGATACAGATATCGCGCTCCGTTGTAATATTGTTACCCTTTCTGAGGATGATGTACCCTTTGAGGAAAAGACCATCATCGACCACAGTTCTTCCGAAATCAGTACTGAGGATTGCGGCATCTTATTAAAAGAAGTGGCAAAGGAACTGGCTGATGAGACTTATCAGTTCTATGTGGGCACCAGCTACCGTCACTGCCTCATCTGGAACAACGGAAAAGTAGTGGAGCTGACACAGCCCCATGATGTACTGGGACAGGTGATCGGTCAATATCTCCCTCAGGATGAGGTGCTTCGCAGAATGATGAAGAGAAGCTATGAGATTCTGGTAAATCATCCCATCAACATTGAGCGCAAGAAGCAGGGCCTGAATCCTGCCAACTGCTGCTGGTTCTGGGGGGCAGGTACGAAGCCCATGCTTTCTTCTTTTGAGGAAAAGACCGGTAAGAAGGGCATGATGGTATCTGCGGTAGATCTGTTAAAGGGCATTGCGGTTGGTGCAGGCATGGGAGTTGCTTTGGTGGAAGGTGCCAACGGCGGACTGCATACCAACTATGCCGGTAAAGTAGAGGCAGCCGTAAAGTCTGTTACGCAGGACGGTTATGATTTTGCATATATTCATGTGGAGGCTCCGGATGAAATGGGGCATCAGGGCAGCGTGGAACGAAAAGTTAAGGCAGTCGAGTATCTGGATACTCAGGTGATCGGCCCTGTGGTAGAGAAAATGGAAGCAGCAGGAGAGGACTTCAGGCTGTTGGTACTTCCGGATCATCCCACACCGATACGTGTGAGAACCCACACATCAGATGAGGTGCCTTATATGCTTTATGACAGTACAGCACATCAGGATCATACCTGGGATTATACCGAGGCGGACGGACGTGCCAGCGGCAACCGGGTAGGCGTAGGACACAAACTGATTGATTATTTTCTTCAGATAAATGAATAAGACTAAGAGGAGTTGAAAAAATGGCTAAAAAAGTAGTAAAGTTTGGTGGAAGTTCCCTTGCAAGCGCAGAACAGTTTGAAAAGGTGGGAAACATTATCCGTTCCGATGAAGAGAGAAGATTCGTAGTTCCCTCCGCTCCCGGAAAGAGATTTTCCAATGATACCAAGGTGACAGATATGCTCTATGGCTGCTATGCTCTGGCAGAAGCAGGAGAGGATTTTAAGAAAGAACTGGAGGCTATCGAGGCAAGATACCGGGAAATCATTGACGGACTTAAGCTGGATCTGTCTCTGGCTGAGGAGTTTGCAGTGATCGAAAAGAACTTCCGTGAAAAGGCAGGCAGCAACTATGCAGCTTCCAGAGGTGAATACCTGAACGGTATCATCATGGCTGACTACTTGGGCTATGAATTCATAGATGCCGCTGAAGTGGTATTTTTCCATGACAACGGTGAATTCAATGCGGAAAAGACAAATAAGATCCTTTCTGCGAGACTGGCAAAATGCGAACATGCAGTAATTCCCGGTTTCTACGGTTCCCTGGATGACGGTACTGTAAAGACCTTCTCCAGAGGCGGTTCCGATATTACCGGTTCCATCGTAGCCAAAGCAGTAAAGGCTGACGTATACGAGAACTGGACCGATGTATCAGGCTTTTTGATCGCAGATCCCCGCATCATCAAGAATCCCGAGAGCATCGAGACTATCACCTACAGAGAGCTTCGTGAGCTGGCTTACATGGGAGCGACTGTTCTTCATGAAGATGCGATTTTCCCGGTTCGCCAGGAGGGCATCCCCATCAACATTCGCAACACCAATGCTCCGGAAGATAAAGGTACCTGGATCGTAGGAAGCACCTGCCAGAAGTCTAAATATGTCATTACCGGTATCGCCGGAAAGAAAGGCTTCTGTTCCATCAATATTGAAAAAGACATGATGAACTCCGAAATCGGATTTGGCAGAAAGGTCCTTCAGGCTTTCGAAGAGAACGGCATTTCCTTCGAACACGTTCCTTCCGGCATCGATACACTGACCGTATTTGTTCATCAGGACGAATTCATGCACAAGGAGCAGAAAGTGGTAGCCGGTATTCACAGACTGGCAGATCCTGATACGATCGATATCGAGTCAGATCTGGCACTGATCGCAGTCGTAGGCCGCGGTATGAAGTCTACCAGAGGTACCGCCGGCAGGATCTTCTCTGCACTGGCTCACAACAATGTCAACGTCAAGATGATCGACCAGGGTTCTTCTGAGCTGAACATCATCATCGGTGTGGCAAATGAAGACTTTGAGACAGCGATTAAGGCTATTTATGATATCTTTGTGGTGACGAAGCTGTAAATTGGCAATCTTGTTATATAGTAAATCTTTTCATTGATATGATGGGTGTTTTGGTATTCTCGGGATTTTCCGGGGGACCGAGCGCTATTAGGATCTACTGCCCATAGGAACGTTTCAACTTCCTATGGGTAGATTTTTTTTGCTTTTTCTTTCGAATTTTCTGACCACAATCACTATTTTTATTACTTATGGTAAGACAACAGACCGGAAAAAATACATATTTTTTCTAAAACGTCTGCCCACAATAATTGATTTTACCACTTATGGTTAGAAAGCTCTGTATGCAGTCTTTTATCTTTCTACCCATAGGCACATATTTGACTACATAAGGAAGAAAGCAACCGGAATCGACACTTAAAATTTGTTACTTTGAAGAATACAAAGTTTCTGCTTCTCTTATGACAATGCCGGCTGAGCACTAACATTAAAAAAGAATAAAATACAGAAAACAAGTGCAAATTGTGTAAAAATTAAGACAAAATAAGTAGAATTTGTTTATAATAAAAAAACTTCAAAAATATTTAAAAACTGTATTGACAAATATAAAGTTTGTGGTATAATAAAATCAACAAAAGAAAACAAGAACAAAACAAAAAACATTCACTAAGGAAAAGTGAAAATATCAAAGAAAGCGAGGTACGGTCCACCTAAATACTTAGTTTAAACCCAAACTCCGGAACCAAATTATAAGATATCAGGATTCAGAAGATATGAAAAGATAACAGGTGGGTGCTGGAAGTCTTTAAAAGGTAATAAAAGTACTAAGTAAGGCTACCAATTCTCAGACACCATCCAGAAAAGGAAGAACTACTTAATATGGGTTACCTTTAAAATATAATAAGAATTCAAAATATCAAGTAAAATGGTTCAAGAAATATTCTTCTAGAAGAAAGAAAGCGAGGAGCAGACCATTGAATAATGAAGTCTGAAAGAGCGTATCGAAAGAAACATTAATCGATACGCTCTTAATCATTGTCTGAAAATATGGTTTGGCTGACGAGTGAATTGAAAAAAGGTGAAAAAGTAGATATTTCCTGTAGAAAAAATCTCTGTTATCATGTATCATATAGTTACAGTTCGGTCATACAGATTAGCATATAAGGAGAGTTTACATAGATGGATAACAGAGAAAGACAAAATATCGACAGAAGAGAAATCAGAAGGAAGAGACGACAGAGAAATCAAGTGATTGCCTATATCGTGCTGTTCCTTTTTATTGTGTTCCTTGCGGCAGGAATCGTATTGGGGGTAAAGACATATACAGAGCGCCAGAAGCAGAATGATTCACAGACGAATCAGTCGCAGGTAGAGGAGCTTTTTCAATCAGAAGAACCATTGGTGATCGTGGAGGAGTCCACAGAAGAGGAGGAGCCGGAATTGACACCGGAAGAGAAACTGGATGGAATTGTGGATGCTGCGATTGGAGTTATGCCATTGGAAGATAAAGTTGCAGGACTTTTTATCGTAAGACCGGAATCTATTACCGGTGTGTCTACTGCAGTAAAAGCAGGTGATGGTACCAGGGAAGCCCTGGAGAAACATGCTGTAGGAGGAATTGTCTATTTTGCCAAGAACATTCAGTCAGCAGAGCAGTTAAAGGAAATGATCAGTAATACAAGGTCTTATTCCAAGTACCCGCTTTTCATCGGTGTAGATGAAGAAGGGGGCAGTGTCAGCAGGCTGGCTGACAAGAGTCTGGTGGACAGAGTAGATTCTGCGCAGGTCATAAGCCAGACGCTGGATGCATCCAATGCATATCAGGCAGGCACTACCATCGGTACTTATCTTGCGGAGTTTGGTTTTGACCTGGATTTTGCACCGGTTGCCGATCTGGCTAATATCAGTAACAGTGTCATGATGAAGCGGTCTTATGGTTCGGATGCCGCTTCGGCGATTCCTTTTGTAACATCTATGATGCAGGGGCTGGAAGAGCAAGGGATAACGGCCTGCGTTAAGCATTTTCCGGGAATCGGCAGCACTGTTCAGGATACCCACGATGGGCTTGCGGTGAGCAGCAGAACGGCGGAGCAATTCAGAGCAGAGGAATTTACTGTATTTCAGGCAGCGATTGATGCCGGAGCCAACATGATCATGGTAGGACATGTGGCAGTGCCTTCCCTGGTAGGAGATAATACTCCGAGTTCTATGTCTTCTGTAATTGTTACGGATATTCTCAGGGATGAACTTGGATTTGAAGGAGTCATCATCACAGATGCTATGGATATGTCAGCGATTTCTGAATATTATGAGTCTGACCATGCCGCTATTTTGGCATTAAAGGCAGGATGTGACATGATTTTGATGCCGGATGATTATGAACTGGCCTATAATGGAGTGCTCCAGGCAGTAAAGGATGGTGTAATTTCGGAGGAGAGAGTCAACGATTCGCTGCGGAGGATTTATCGGATTAAATATGCAGATAAAATAGAATAAGTACAGGAGCATTATACAAATGGAAATCCGGAAAACAAAAGCAGAAGAATTAGATCGGGTCATGGCGATTTATGCCCACGCAAGAAAGTTCATGGCAGAGACAGGAAATCCCAATCAGTGGGGAAGTACGAAACCGCCAAAGGAGCAGATTATAGCAGATATTGAACAGGGAAAAAGCTATGTATGCGTGGAAAATGGTGAGATTGCCGCTACTTTTTTCTATAGTGATGAGGTGGACCCGACATATGTGAAGATTTATGAAGGAAACTGGCTGAATGAGGCGCCTTATGGGGTGGTGCATCGCATTGCCTCGGCAGGAACGGTAAAAGGTGCCGGTTCCTTTTGTTTAAACTGGGCATTTGAGCAGTGCGGCAATCTGAAAATAGATACTCATCATGATAATATTGTGATGCAGAAAACGTTACAAAAGAATGGATTTGTCTATTGCGGCATTATCTATCTGGTAAGCGGCGATGCGCGTATGGCTTACCAGAAGGAAGCCTGACGGATACATGGATATTTTGAGGGAACAGATATGGTAGAAATATATGCAACATTAGGGCCGGCTTGCGCTAAACAGGAGGTTTTGGAGCAAATGTTCCGGGCGGGGCTTACAGGCATGCGGCTGAATTTGTCACATACCGGTTTAAGAGAAAGTGCACAACTGGTAGCGTGCTTTAGGAAAGCAGCTGATGCAGCAGGTGTGGTACCGCAGCTATTAATTGATATGCAGGGACCGGAACTTCGTATCGGCAGGCTGGACAAGCCACTTAATTTGCAGGAGGATGAGCAGGTTTTGTTAGGCGGCAGAAATGCAGCCATTCCTGTGCCGGAGGTCGTTATGCCTGCCATGGAAGCAGGTGACGAAGTTCTTTTAGATGATGGCAAAATAGCTTTGCAGATTATTGGAAATGATGGCACTCATGCAGAAGCAGTGGTGAAACGTGGTGGGATACTTTGCAGCCATAAATCCATTAAAATTACCGGAAAACAGGTTTCATTGCCGGTGTTGACGGAGCACGATGTTTCCAACTTGCGTCTGGCTGCAGAATATGGTGTGACAGGTCTGATGCAGCCTTTTGTACGAAGCGGCCAGGACCTGGTGCAGGTGAGAAAATCATTAGTAGAGAATCATGCCGGGCATGTGAAAATCCTTGCCAAAATAGAAAATAGGGAAGCCGTGGCGAATTTACAGAGCATTATGAAAGAGGCGGATGTAATCATTATTGCCAGAGGTGACCTGGGAAATGATATGGAATTGTGGGAGCTTCCGGCGGTGCAAAAGGACATTGAACAGGCATGCAAACAGGCGGGTAAGCCATTCGTTGTAGTGACCCAGATGCTTGCCAGTATGGAGGAACACCCGGTTCCTACCAGGGCCGAAGTGTCCGATATTTTTAATGCCGTGGCAGACGGTGCGTACGGTGTCATGATCACCGGTGAATCTGCTGTGGGCAAGTATCCGGTGGAAGCGGTGAAGTATTTAGCCAATACTGCGCGTAGCGCAGAGGCGTGGCTGGAGAGAAGCAAATAGAGAAGCAAATACAGAATTAAATAGAGGAGTAAAAGGTCTAATTGCGGAAGATAGAGGTGTACAAAAGCAGGATTCTATCTGCTCCAAAAGCCATAAAAAGTCTAATAGTGTCTGATAGAAGTGTGAAAAAGCAAGGATCTATCTGCCCCAGAAGCCGTAAAAAGTCTAATAGTGTCAGATAGAAGTGTACAAAACAAGAATCTATCTGCCCCAGAAGCCATAAAAAGTCTAATAGTGTCAGATAGAAGTGTGAAAAAGCAAGAATCTATCTGCCGTAAAAGCCGTAAAAAGTCTAATAGTGTCAGATAGAAGTGTGCAAGAGTAAGATCCTATCTGCCGAAAGAATCGTACTTAGCCGGAATTAGTTATTAATGTCATCTATATTGTAGTAAAATGGAAAAACTATCTGCAGATCCGGTTTCAATGAGTCAAATTTATAATCAATTATCTCCAATTGGGAATGTCAGGCACTGTACAGTGCCTAATAGGTTTCACTAAAAATGCCTCGCATTTGCGAGGCATTAAAAAAGTGCGAGACGGGAATCCAACCATTAACGGACTCATATATTCTGACATGAAAAAAGTCTCAAACCGCATTCTTGCCGGCTTGAGACTGAAAATAAAAAAGCGCGAGACGGGGATCGAACCCGCGACCCCCTCCTTGGCAAGGAGGTGCTCCACCGCTGAGCCACTCGCGCATACTACAACAGGCTTTCACCTGAGAGCGGGTGATGGGAATCGAACCCACGTATCCAGCTTGGAAGGCTGGTGTTCTACCATTGAACTACACCCGCATATCTGAAACTTTCAATAAAAATCAATAAATGAAAGCTTTCAATGCCCAGAACCGGAATCGAACCAGTGACACGAGGATTTTCAGTCCTCTGCTCTACCAACTGAGCTATCTGGGCTTGTGACACAGCAACTTGATTATGTAAAATATCATCTGCGCAACAATCTCAATTATAATACAATTTTCCTCTGAATTTGTCAAGATATCTTTTGAAAAAAAAGAGGAATAATTTTCTTTCTAAAAATAAATTTAGAAAAATATTTTTATTTTATCTTGATTTTTCATATGTTCGATAGTATAGTAATAGCAGAAACAGTATTAACAAGGCGAGTTGTGCCCGCACAACCATATAATATTGGAGGATGTACATATGAAGATCTACGCAGTGAAAAATTATCAGGAGATGAGCAGAAAAGCGGCAAATATCATTTCTGCCCAGATTATTTTAAAGCCTAATGCAGTTCTGGGACTGGCTACAGGTTCCACACCGGAAGGAACTTATAAGCAGCTGATTGACTGGTATAAGAAGGATGACCTTGATTTTGCTCAGATTACCAGTGTGAATCTGGACGAGTATAAGGGGCTTTCCGGAGAACATGATCAGAGCTATCGGTATTTTATGAACAATAATCTGTTTGACCATGTAAATATAGATAAGGAGCGCACCTATGTGCCCAACGGTCTGGCAGAAGATGGTGAAGCAGAGTGTGCACGTTATGATGCACTGATCGAGTCGCTGGGTGGTATCGACTTGCAGCTTTTAGGAATCGGCGGTAATGGTCATATTGGATTTAATGAGCCCAGTGATATTTTCGAGACAGGTACACACTTGGTAACTTTGACAGAAGAGACCAGACAGGCGAATGCACGTTTCTTTGCATCTATTGACGAGGTACCTACTCATGCATATACTATGGGTGTGGGCAATATCATGTCTGCAGGTAAGCTGTTACTTTTGGCCAGCGGTGAGGCAAAGGCACAGGCTCTGTATGATTCCCTGTACGGACCTGTAAATCCTAAGGTACCTGCTTCCATCCTGCAGCTTCACCCTGATGTGACAGTTGTAGCTGATGAAGCAGCATTGTCCATCATTCGTGAAAAAGGATTGTTGGAGGCATAAAATATGATTATCCGGAACGGGCTGGTTTTTGATGAAAATAAGACTTTTGTTTGCCGTGACCTGTATGTGGAAAAAGGTATGATTGTGGAAAATATAGATCAGGTAACGGACCGGAGCATTGTGGATGCAGAGGGTCTGTATGTTTTGCCAGGTCTGGTGGATGTACATAGCCATGGTGCAGTGGGATGCGATTTTTCCGATGCTGATGCAGAGGGGCTGAAGAAAATACTGAAATATGAGCGTGCTCACGGTATCACTTCCTATTGCCCTACTTCCATGACACTTCCTGCAAGTCAGCTAAAGCAGATATTTGCAACAGCAGCAGAAGTACAGGCGGCAGAGGTAAAGGAGGCAGAAGTACAGGCAGCAGAGGTAAAGGAGGCAGGGACGCAAGCGGCAGAAGTACAGCAGACAGCAGAGACTTCTACAGAAGAGAAACCGGCTGCTGTAGCCGGTATCAATATGGAAGGCCCGTTCTTAGATCCGCATAAAAAGGGAGCACATGTAGAGGAGCATATCATAGCACCTGATATCGAGTTTTTCAGGGAATGCAATGAAAGCTGTAATCATATGATCCGGCTTGTCACCCTGGCTCCTAATATGCCCGGTGCCATGGAATTTATTAAAGAACTGCATGAGGAAACAGTGATTTCCCTGGGCCATACAGATGCTGATTTTGAGCAGACCCGGGATGCTGTCAGGGCAGGGGCGAAGCATGTTACTCATCTTTATAATGCGATGAAGCCGTTTGCACACAGGGAACCGGGATTGATCGGTGCAGCAGCTGAAGATGACGAGTGCATGGTGGAACTGATCAGTGACGGTATTCATATTCATGAAAGTGTGGTAAGGGCTACATTCCGGCTTTTCCCGGACAGGGTAGTACTGATCAGCGACTCCATGAGAGCTACAGGAATGGAAGATGGTACTTATGACCTGGGCGGGCAGCAGGTGACCGTACACGGCAAGCTTGCCACACTGGAAGACGGCACTATTGCCGGTTCAGCTACCAATCTCTACGATTGTATGCGTACCGCGGTATCTTTCGGAATTCCGCTGGAGGAGGCAGTTGCGGCTGCATCTATGAATCCGGCCAGAAGCATCGGTATCTATGATAAAGTCGGTTCTCTGACACCCGGTAAGAGGGCAGATATCCTTCTTGCAGATAAGGAATTGAATCTGGTGAAAGTAATTTAAATATTCTCTCTCAGTTTCTTACGATAATCTGCAGGAGAAAAGCCAAAGTGCTGTTTGAAATAGCTTGAGAAATGAGGATAACTGTTAAAGCCAACCTTTTCCGGAATGGCTTTTAAAGGGAGGTCTGTATTCAGGATCAGATAGCTGGCGTGATTCAGTCTGATCTTTATCAGATAGTTATGCATGTTTGTACCTGTATGAGCCAGAAACAGGCGGTTCAGATAATATTCATGATAACCTGTGAGGGCGGCAAGATCCTTATTCGTGATATCACGGGCGTAGTTAGTCTCAATATATTTTATTATAAAATCGATTTTGGAAGGAGCTGGTGTTCTCTGAACTCTGTGGAGTTCGAGCAGCAGCTCTTTTAATATGCTTCCGCAGATTTCTCTAAAGTATAAAGCATTACCTGAAAATTCTGAGAGAATCTTTTCAATGAAGTGGAAGAAATATTTGGCTTCCGGTAAATAAAGGTGTGAGTTCAGTAAAGGACTGTCCTCTATATGTTCATAAAAAACAGGAACACCGGGCATGGATTCCGTCCGTTTCCAGGGAGAAAGGGGCAGAATCCTGGTGTTATTCGCCTGTGTAAGATCGAAATTGATGCATATAGGCAGAAAGCCGTCAGGCGCGTCAATACGATATTCACTTCCGCTGCAGCAGTAAAAGAGAGAGCCGGGCTGCAGTGTATAATGTTGGTTTTCTATAAAAATATCTGCATTGCCGCCGGTGATGTAGAAGATTCTGCAATCGGTAACTTTGACCGGATTGTCCTTCGATTTGTAATTTACAAGTGCGGCAAATCTTATAAATGGATTTATTTCATAAAGTTTCATGGCATTTCCTTCATGTATATTTGAATATTTTTGGTAAAAAGTTTGTTTTCCTTAAAAGTGTGTTTGCTTTATGAATTTATAATAGCACATTTCTGTGATAAGGTTAAGATGTATTTGAGGTTAAGGAGAAAAAATTATGAAATACACAGTTGGTCTACAAAAACATAATACGGACGAATACCTGCAATCTATCATAGAGAGGAAAGAACATATCTATGAAGTGTATTTTTCCTGGGGGGATTTCCCGAATGGACGCAGTAATCAGCTGGTTCATGAGTATCTCACACCTTGGGAGCTGCAGGATCAGCAGAGGGAGACACTGAACAAGCTGTCCTCAGCGGGAATTCCTCTGAACTTATTATTCAATGCCAATTGCTATGGCAGGGACAGTCAGTCGAGGAGCTTTTTTGAAAAGATCGGTATGACGATTGATTTTGTGGCGGAGCATTACGGACTGCAGTCTATCACTACTACCTCACCGCTTATTGCGAAATTTGTAAAAAATAATTTTGAAGACCTGGATGTACGCGCCAGTGTAAATATGGAGATCGGTACCACTCAGGGCATGGATTATCTGGCTGATTATTTTGACAGCTATTATATCAAGAGAGAATGCAACCGTGACTTGTCCCAGGTTCAGGCACTGCATGCATGGGCCGAGGCTCATGGTAAGAAATTGTTCATGCTGGCAAACAGCGGCTGTATGAATTTCTGCTCAGCCCACAACTTTCATGATAATCTGGTGGCACATGAAACAGAAATTTCACAGATGGACAATGCCTATGAATTTCAGGGGATGTGTAAAGAGTACCTGGCAAAGAAAGAGAATTATTCCCATCTGATAACGGATACTAATTTTGTCAGACCGGAGGATATCCGAAAATATGAACCTTACATAACAGCTGTAAAGCTGGCAACCAGGGTAAATAAGAATCCAAGCCGTATTTTAAAGGCTTATACGAATGCTGCGTACAGCGGAAATATATTGGAACTGCTGGAACCTGCTCACAATATTTATCCTTATGTTGTGGAAAATGGCGATCCACTGAAATTGGTAAAAATAAATACAGAAATAGAGACTTTATAGTCGAAGGAGGAAACATGCTTACAAGTAAGATGATCAAGGAAGCAGCACTTGCAGCAGGAGCTGACAAGTGCGGTATTGCACCAATGTCCAGATTCAATGGTGCACCGGATGAAATGAATCCACAGTTTCTGTTCCCGGAAGCGAAAAGCTGTATCGGATTTGTTTTCCGAATCCCGAGGGGAGTACAGAGAGGAATCGAGGAAGGAACCCAGTTCTATCAATATCCTTCCATGGCGTACGGCGGTATCAATGAAATTTTTGCCCCTGCAGTATTGTATCAGGTAGGTAAAGTGATTGAGGATGAAGGATATGAAGCCTTTGTTTACCGTAACACCGGAGCAAGAGGCGTGGTATCCGACATGGATGGCACCCCGGGAAATACGCTTTCACCCGAGGAACAGATCGAAATCAATGAAAACGCCAAGACTTCTACTGCCCATCACAGAAGTGTACAGTTTACCAGACCTACCAGGGAAGGAAATGTAGCACCTGATTTACAGTTCCAGTTCCGTCTGGCAGCAGTTGCCTGTGGCCTGGGTGAGATTGGCTGGAGCAAGATGCTCCTGACACCGGAGTTTGGTCCTTTGCAGAGAGTGGCCTTTATATTTACGGATGCAGAACTGGAATACGATGAAATGTACAATGGTAAGCCTCTTTGCAGAAGATGTGGCGCCTGCGTAAGACAGTGTCCCGGCGGATGTATTCCCGATATCAATTCCGGCAAGACGGTACGTGTAGACCTGGATGGCAAGATCTGCGAATGGGGAGATATCGATATGTGGCGCTGCTATGCATTCTATACACATGCAGGCAGATATTACAATCCTTTTGTTCCCAAGGAAGTCTGGGATGCCAATGAAAACGGAGCATTAGACTTGATGGAAGGTGTTACAGACGTAGCCAACGAGCAGGAAATCATGAAAGTCTACACAGCATTGCAGAAGTATTTCCCGAGCTGGGTCGGATATAACATGGCAAAATGCGGCGGCTGTATCAGAGCATGTGTTTCTATGCTGGAGAAGAAGGGCGGCTGCATGGAAGGTCGTTTTGAAGAACCTTTGCGTACGAAGAAAGCATGGAGACTGGATCGTTGACAGACATATTGCAGTCAGCAGATAAAAAGTAAAAATCAGGAGGAGCAGGCATGTTAACCAGTGCATTGATTAAAGAAAAAGCAAAAGAGCTTGGGGCAACAGTGTGCGGTATCGGTAAAGTGTATGAGGAACCGAATCCGCAGAGAGATCCCAAAATGATCCTGCCAAATGCTAAGTGCATTATCGGCTTTGGCTTCGCAGTTCCCAAAGGGCTGTATAAAGCATTGAAGGTAGGAAATCAGCATTATACATATACAACGATGGGAGTTAAATATATTGACGAGGAAATGGCAGAAATCTTTCTGTTAAAGATCGGCGGAATGATTGAGAATCATGGATACGATGCATGTCTTCAGAAGACGGTTCCCAACTTGCGCATCAAAGGGGATAAGGCCACGAACCCGGAAGTAATGGATACTTATGAATTGATTCATGCAGAGGCAGTTGAACCCGGAAAACCTGTACCGGATGTCATCATTGATTTCGGCAAGGCAGCCAAAGCCTGCGGTATCGGTGAGATGGGTATGAGCGGTAAGATCGTCAATAAGGAGTATGGTCCGTTTATGAGATACTGCTTCATCATTACGGATGCACCTTTGGATTGTGATGAGGAACTGAAAGAATCTGTCTGCGATAAATGTGGCGCATGTAAGCAGGCTTGCCCCGGTCATGCCATCAGTGAAGAGGGCTTAGATACCTGGCAGTGCAGTGTTTATTACAAAGGAGCACATAAATCCAATCCGTTCATGACAGAGGAGTTTTTGAAGAATCATCCGGAGAGGGAAGCAATTCTGAACGGAGAGAAGAGATTTGATGCAGAGTCTGCCAGAGAAATCTACAAAGAGAAGAAGTTTCTTCCGGATACACAGTGGGGATATTCTGCATGTATCTGCGGCAGAAAGTGCGATATCGCATGCTATGAGCATTTGATAGGTAAACTGTAGGAACCGTGATGAATCAGAGATTATTCGCTGTGTGCCGTTTCAGGAACTCCTGAGTGCGGCAGGATGGAGAGGAAAATGAGTAATTTAAGAGAGAAAATAATTGAGATTGCGAAAGCAAACGGAGCAGATATCGTAGGCTTTGCTCCGGCAGAAAGATTTGACAAGGATGATGCCATATTCAAGATTTTTCCTGAGACCCAAACGGTCATCGGTCTGGCGTTCAGAGTCCTGAGAGGAATTTATCGTGGCATAGAAGAAGGAAGTACTTATTATCAGTACACTACCATGGGAGTGGAGAACATGGAAGAAACGATCATGCCCATGGCACAGATGAAAGTGTCAATGATGATGGAGCAGGAAGGTTTTATGGCACTGCCTCAGAGACGCCATCAGCAGATTATGGCAGAAGAGAACAGCACCAATCCGGAAGTGGCTTATGATGCTGTCTATAGAAATCGTACCGCAGAAATTCAGATGAATTTCCTTGATGCAGCCTTAAAATGCGGTCTGGGCGAGAAAGGTTTCCACAATGCCCTGCTCACAGATGAATTCGGTCCTATGGTAAGATATTGCTTTATCTTAACAGATGCAAAGCTGGAAGGTTCTGAAATCGTGGTTCCACATCTGTGTGACAATTGCGGCGAATGTAAGAAGGGCTGTCCCGGAAAAGCAATCGCAGAAGATGGTAAGGTAGACCCATGGCAGTGTGCAGTATATTACAACGGAGCCAACGGAACCAAGAATCCGTTCATGCCTCCGGAAGCCTTTGATGGAATGGACAATCGTCTGGAGATCATTGCAGGTGAAGCGAAGGTAACTCCCGAAACTGCGAAGAAGATTCTGGATAAGATCTATTTCTATCCGCCTGCACAGCATGCATATCAGTGCTCTATCTGCGGCCGCGCCTGTGATGTAGCTTGTTATGTGCATCTGGAAGAGAAGGGTGTGCTGACCAAGAAATTTAATACACCTTTCAGAAAAAGAGAAACGTGGAGTTTTGATATTGAAGATTTTAAATAGAATTAAAAAGGGACAAGGCCACTTGTCCCTTTTTTGAGAATGGAAGCAATTTGCCTACAGCTAAACATGACTCAAAGAGTTTGACAAGAATTTGGAAACCAAACCGTTTGAGAAGAGTTAGAGAAGCGTTTGGGAAGACTTTGAGAAGTGTTTGAGAGTGAACACTGGCAGATAGAATTTCCCAAAGTAATAAATTATCTGCTGAAAACCCTTCCAAAAATTGCTTTAATCATATAGACAGGTATAAAATCAGGATTCTATCTGCCAATTAAGTTGTAAAAGTTTTTATGTGGCAGATATTAGAGTGCAGAATCAAAATCCTATCTGCCAATTAAACTGTAAAAAGTTTTAATATAGCAGATATTAGAGCGCAGAATCAAAATCCTATCTGCCAATTAAGCTGTAAAAGGTTTTAATATAGCAGATATTAGAGTGCAGAATCAAGATCTTATCTGCTGATAAATCGGCAAAAGGTTCAATTATGACATATATTAAAACGAAAAATTGAGATTCTATCTGCTGATGTAGGGGGGAAGATCCAAGTTGGGCATATAGAAGTGTATAAAAATGGAGCGCTATCGGCTTGTTTGGCCTAAATTAGTTGTTACTAATGCATGAAAAAGGAAACCTCGATAAAACTTATCACTATGCAAAAATGCCTTGCGAAAGCAAGGCATTAAAAAAGCGCGAGACGGGGATCGAACCCGCGACCCCCTCCTTGGCAAGGAGGTGCTCCACCGCTGAGCCACTCGCGCACACTACATATTTCGTACCGAATTGATTATCTCTCGGACAAATAATACTATACTATAACTGTGCGGAAATGTCAATAGAAGAATTTTACTTCTTTTTTGCTAATATTTCAAATAATTCAGACAATTCCAGGAGCAATGCAAAGCAACAGAAATCATCGAAGGTTCGCAGAGAACTTTTAGTTCTCTAAGCACCCCAAATTCATTGAAAATGCTTTGGCCTCAGCTGCTACACATCATCTGATCACAGGAAAAAGCAGCTTCCAATCACAGAAAAAAGCTTCTTGTATAATCCAACGCGATTTGCTATACTGAAACAGATTACGACTCAGCTTAGAAGTCGTAAACAGCAGGAGAAATGAAGGAGTAGTTCATGAAAAAGACACTAAGTTACAATCATACCATATATGCCAGTTTTATCGGATACATAGTACAGGCGGTCATCAACAACTTTGTACCGCTTTTGTTCCTGACTTTCCAGAGCACTTACGGAATCTCTCTGGATAAGATTACCATGCTGGTAACGTTTAATTTCGGAATTCAGCTGCTGGTGGACCTTGCCAGCGTTAAGTTTGTAGATAAGATCGGTTATCGGACCTCCATTCTGATTGCCCATATCTGTGCGGCTGTAGGCCTTGTGGGGCTGACCGTGCTGCCGGAAGTTATGCCCGATCCTTTTATGGGACTGTTGATATCTGTGGCAGTTTATGCGGTGGGCGGTGGATTACTGGAGGTTCTGGTAAGTCCTATTGTGGAATCCTGTCCTACGAAACGGAAAGAAGCTGTTATGAGTCTGCTGCATTCCTTTTATTGCTGGGGACATGTAGGCGTGGTCCTGCTGTCTACTGTTTTCTTTTCTGTATTTGGAATTGAGAATTGGAAGTACCTGGCTTATTTCTGGGCGCTGATTCCCCTTTTGAATGCGGTTTATTATAGCAAAGTACCTTTTGCCAGCCTGATAGAGGATGGAGAAAAGGGTATGACGCTGAAAGAATTGTTTCGTACGAAGCTTTTCTGGATCATGATGCTTCTTATGATGTGTGCAGGTGCCTGTGAGCAGGGGATCAGCCAGTGGGCTTCTGCCTTTGCGGAAATGGGATTGGGCGTGAGTAAAACTGTGGGAGATCTGGCAGGTCCCATGTTGTTTGCAATACTCATGGGCTCTTCCAGAGCAATTTACGGAAAATACAGTGACAAGATTAAGCTTGAGAAGTTCATGGCAATCTGCGGTGTACTGTGTCTCGGAAGCTATCTGCTGGCATCTTTGAGCAAATCCCCTGTACTGGGGCTTATGGGCTGCGCATTGTGCGGATTGTCTGTGGGCATCCTTTGGCCGGGAACCTTCAGTATGGCGGCAGCAGGCATCAGAACCGGAGGAACTGCCATGTTTGCACTGCTTGCTTTAGCGGGGGATCTGGGCTGCTCCGGCGGACCTACCTTTGTAGGACTGGTATCGGAAGCCTGCGGTGAGGATTTAAAAAAGGGAATCCTGGCAGGTGCCATATTCCCCATACTTTTGTTGATCGGACTCTTTTTTAATAAGAAGAACAAAGCTTCCTGCGAAGCCAGCCGGTAAATTTCTTTTCAATCAGATACCAGCTGATGTATGCTAACAGGATAACGAGAGCAGTGCCTGCCGCGGCTCCGATGACAGATTGGGCGCGCAGGGTGGAGAAATCAAATACTTTGCGGTCCAGAAACATGATCGGATAGTAATGGATGAGATACAGCGAGAAGCTGATATCACCCAGACGGACACTTAAGGCCGGCATCTTCAGGAAAAGTCCCGCGGTAAAGAAGCATAATACCAACAGCATGGCGGGAATGCCCCAGTAAAGCACGCGGCGATATCCCAGGATATTGATTTGGGAAGTGGACCGTATCAGCCCCAGGATAAGAATCGCAGCGCACAACAGAAGGATGCTGCCGGTCAGCTTGGGACGAGGGGAAGGATGCTTTGATAGGAAAGTATATAGCCCTTTTGATACATGGTAACACACAATCCCCAGGATGAATTCCAGCATTACCGGATTTCCGTAGAGAAGCAGCGGCGCCAGCCAGGGAGAGATAACGGTTTCGGCGGCTTCTGCAGCTGTCTGTAAGCCCGGCAGGTGTGATGCCAGGAATCCCGGCAGATGTGCTGCCGGCAGGCTTTCCCCCGTCCAGGTATTTCCCCCGGACACAATTGCTCCAATAGCTACACAGGCGAGAAGCAGCAGACTGCAGATGAGCCCGCGGTATTTATGGCTGATATGGAATGCAATCCAGAACAGCAGATAGAAGAACATTTCACAGTTTACAGTCCAGCCGATACGAAGCAACGGCTGTAACACACCGCCGCCCATGTCAAAAGGCACGAACAGCAGACTCTTGATCAGGCTGGAGAAAGAAGCCCTGGTCTGTTCGAACATGGAAGGAAACAGCACAAGCAGTCCGAAAGAGCCCAATGTCATCAGATGATAAAAGGGCACGATGCGCAGCAGTCTTTTGCGGAAAAAATGTTCCGTACTGTTGTGGGTGGTGAACATGATCATGAATCCGCTGATGCAGAAAAAAATATCCACACCGAAAGCACCGCAGGCCAGGAATCTGATATGCTCCAGGACGACAAGGACTGCAGCAATCCCGCGAAGTGTCTGTATTCCGTCAAAACGCATTTGATAAAAATCTTCTTTCATAAATACCTCCGAATGATTTGATACAAGCATACCATTTTTTCCACTGATTGAAAAGTCGTTTAAAAATTTTTTTACCTTGCAATACCGCTCATAACATAATACAATAGAGGTAAGACATAAAGGAGAAGATGACAGATGGAACAGAAACATTATACTTCCGGGGAGCTGTTAAGGAGGTTCCTTCCGTATTTTAAGAAGTACAAAAGAACTTTATTCATGGATTTATTCTGTGCGGCCCTGACTACGATCTGTGAACTGGTTCTGCCGCTCATTATGCGGTATATTACCAACGAGGGGCTGCGGGATCTGGCGGCGTTGTCTGTAAAGACGATCGGCGGGCTGGGTCTTTTATATTTGGTGCTTCGTATTATTGACTGTTTTGCAAGCTATTATATGGCGGATATGGGCCATGTGATGGGTGCCAAGATTGAGACGGATATGAGGAGAGATGCGTATTATCATCTGCAGCAGCTTTCCAATACCTACTATAATAATACCAAAGTAGGTCAGATCATGGGCCGTATTACCAATGACCTGTTTGATGTGACAGAGTTTGCCCACCATTGCCCTGAGGAATTTTTCATTGCCGGTATCAAGACGGTGATATCTTTCATTATTTTGGCAAGGATTCATTTGGGGCTGACACTGCTGATCTTTGTATGTGTCCCCCTGATGGTAGGCGTGTGCATGACGCTGAATTTCCGGATGCGGGGCGCATTTCGCAAGCAGAGGAATCAAATCGGTGAACTGAATGCCAGGATCGAGGACAGTCTTCTGGGACATAAGGTGGTCAAAGCATTTACCAACGAAGACATTGAAAACAAAAAGTTCCAGACGGATAACGGTACTTTTCTGGATATCAAGAAAGAAACATATAAATATATGGCTTTGTTCCAGACCACCGTCAAGATGTTTGACGGATTGATGTATCTGATGGTGGTTGTTGCCGGCGGACTCTTTATGATAAAAGGGATGATCGCACCGGGAGACTTGGTGGCGTACATGATGTATGTATCCACTTTGATAGCAACGATCAGGCGTATCATCGAGTTCGCGGAGCAGTTCCAGAGAGGATTAACCGGCATCGAGAGATTCCTGCAGATTGTGGATGCGGATATTGAAATCTTTGATGAGCCGGATGCCGTTCCTTTACAGAATCCTAAGGGAGACATTGTATTTGAGGATGTCAGCTTTGAGTATCCTGATGATCATAACAGAGTCTTCAGCGGGCTGAATCTGAAGATTCATGCAGGAGAGAAAGTGGCCATTGTAGGTCCCTCCGGCGGCGGTAAGACCACACTTTGCAACCTGATTCCCAGATTTTATGATGTGACCCATGGTAAGATAACGCTGGATGGTCAGGATATCAAGCATTTTACCTTAAAGAGCCTGAGAGGCAATATCGGTATCGTGCAGCAGGATGTGTATCTGTTTTCCGGTACTATCTTTGAAAATATTGTATACGGTCGTCCCGGTGCCACCATGGATGAGGTGGTAGAGGCCGCCAAGCGTGCCGGTGCCCATGAATTTATCCTGGGGCTCAAGGATGGTTATGATACTTATGTGGGAGAGCGCGGCGTCAAGCTTTCCGGCGGACAGAAGCAGCGCATCAGCATTGCCAGGGTATTTTTGAAGAATCCGCCGATCATCATTCTGGATGAGGCTACTTCGGCACTGGACAATGAAAGTGAATTTGCAGTTGCACAGTCTCTGGCAAGGCTCTCTGAGGGACGCACGACCCTGACCATTGCCCATAGACTCTCCAGTATCAAGAATTCTGACAGAATCCTGGTGCTTACGGAAGAGGGGATTATGGAGGAAGGAAATCACGATCAGCTGATCGCACAGAAGGGAATTTATTACCATTTCTATGAAACCGCGAATAGATTAAAGTAGGAAAATATGCGAAGCAAAGAAAGGGGTAAGGTATATGAAATTAGTATTTGTAGGTGCAGCCCATGAGGTGACAGGCAGTTGTCATTATCTGGAAGTAAACGGAAAGCATATACTGGTGGATTACGGTATGGAGCAGGGGGTAAACACATTTGAAAATGCGCCCATTCCGGTGGAAGAGCCTTTGATCGATTATGTGTTGCTGACCCATGCCCATGTGGATCATTCCGGCATGCTGCCGCTTTTGTATGCAAAGGGATTCAGAGGGCAGATATTCACAACAGAAGCATCTGCCGACCTGTGTGGCATCATGCTGCGTGACTGTGCGCACATTCAGATGATGGAAGCGGAGTGGAAGAACCGCAAGGCCAAGAGAAGTGCCAGCATGGCAGTGGAGGAACCGCTGTATAATATGGAGGATGCAGAAGGTATTATCAAGCGCATCGTTCCCTGCAACTATGGTGAGATGATAGAAGTATGCGATGGTGTGAAGATTCGCTTTACAGATATCGGTCATCTGCTTGGTTCGGCAAGCATTGAGGTGTGGCTGACAGAGAATGGTACCACCAGAAAAATCGTATTTTCCGGTGATATCGGTAATAAGAATCAGCCGCTGCTAAAGGATCCCAGCCTGACCAAAGAAGCAGATTATGTAGTCATGGAGTCCACTTATGGTGACAGGTACCATCCGGAAACCAAAGGCGATTATGTGACGGAGCTGGCAGGTATCCTGCAGGAGACCTTCGACAGAGGCGGCAATGTGATCATTCCTTCCTTTGCAGTGGGCAGAACCCAGGAATTGCTGTACTTTTTAAGGAAGATTAAAGTGGGAAGAATGGTCCGGGGGCATGAGGATTTCCCGGTGTATGTGGACAGTCCCATGGCGGTTCAGGCTACCGGTATTTTCCAGGAAAATCGCATGGAATGCTTTGATGCGGAAGCCATGGAACTGGTAAAAGCCAATATCAATCCCATTGCATTTGCAGGCTTGAAGCTGTCCATTACCAGTGAAGAATCTAAGGAAATCAACTTTAACGAGAAACCTAAGGTCATCATCTCCGCATCCGGTATGTGCGAGGCAGGACGTATCAGGCATCATCTGAAGCACAATCTGTGGAGGCCGGAATGTACCATTCTGTTTGTAGGATATCAGTCGGTAGGTACTCTCGGACGAAGTATTATCGAAGGTGCCGAAGAAGTGAAGCTGTTCGGCGAACCTATTCAGGTCAGGGCTCAGATAAAGCAGCTTACCGGTTTGAGCGGTCACGCAGATAAGAACGGCCTGATCGAATGGATCACCGGATTTGAAGAGAAGCCAAGGAAAGTATTCGTGGTGCATGGTGAAGACAGCGTATGTACTGCCTTTGCAGAGTGCCTGAAAGCAGAATATAAGCTGCCGGCCTATGCGCCATACAGCGGAACGCAGTTCAACCTGATCAGCGGTAAGCTGGAATACGAGGCAGAGCCCATCGTATTAAAGAAGAAAGCAAAACCTGCCTCCGGGGCCTTCGCAAGGCTTCTGGCTGCCGGTCAGCGCCTGCTTGCCATCATTCAGAGGAGCGATGGGCTGGCAAATAAGGATATGGCGAAATTTACAGACCAGATCAATGCGATCTGTGATAAGATGGAAAGATAAGTGAGGCCGCAGGCGCGTTTTGGTGATGACGCGGCTGAATGGTAACAAAGACAGGAAAGGAAAAGTACGACTATGAGTTTGGCAGATCAGATTTTTATTGATATGTGCAAAGACATTCTGGAGAATGGTACCAGCACAGAGGGAGAGAAGGTAAGACCCCATTGGCCGGACGGCACTCCAGCGTATACCATCAAGAAATTCGGTGTGGTGAACCGTTATGATCTTTCGAAGGAGTTCCCGATTATGACACTGCGCAGGACTGCTTTAAAGTCTGCCACGGACGAGATACTCTGGATCTGGCAGCAGAAGTCCAATAATATCAAGGACCTGCACAGTCATATCTGGGATGAGTGGGCGGACGAAAACGGCTCCATCGGTAAGGCTTACGGATATCAGCTGGGAGTAAAGCATCAGTATAAAGAAGGCATGATGGACCAGGTGGACAGGGTGATTTATGATCTGAAAAATAATCCTTTCAGCCGCCGTATCATGACAAATATCTATGTGCATCAGGATCTCCATGAGATGAATCTGTATCCCTGTGCGTACAGCATGACCTTTAATGTGACCCAGAAAAAGGGCGATGATAAGCTGACATTGAATGCGGTTTTGAATCAGCGCTCTCAGGACGTGTTGGCGGCCAACAACTGGAATGTGGTGCAGTATGCGGTGTTGGTGCATATGCTGGCTCAGGTGTGCGATATGAGAGTGGGCGAACTCATGCATGTGATCGCCGATGCTCATATTTATGACAGACATGTGCCCATCATTCAGGAGCTGATCAGCAGGGAGCCCAAGCCGGCCCCCACCTTCTGGTTGAATCCGGATATCCATGACTTCTATCAGTTTACCAGAAATGATGTTAAGGTGGAAAATTACGAGACGGGAGAACAGATCCTGAATATACCCATTGCCATATAGGAGGAGAATCATACCATGAATTTAATCGTAGCAGTAGACAACAACTGGGCAATCGGCAACAAGAACGAGCTGCTTGTCCGCATCCCCAACGACCATAAGCATTTCAGGGAAGAGACCACGGGCAAGGTAGTGGTATTGGGACGCAAGACCCTGGAGACCTTCCCCCAGGGCCTGCCCTTAAAGAACCGCACCAATATCATCCTGAGCAGAGACAAGAGCTATCAGGTGAAGGATGCCATTATTGTCCATTCCATTGAGGAATTATTGGAGGAGCTGAAGAAGTATAACGAGGAAGATATCTATATCATCGGAGGGGAGAGCATTTACCGCCAGATGCTGCCTTATTGTAAGGTGGCTCATGTGACCAAAATCGACCATGAGTATGAGGCAGACACTTACTTCCCCAACCTGGATCAGGATGAGAACTGGCATATCACTGCTGACAGCGACGAACAGACTTATTTTGACATTGCCTATCAGTTCTTAAAATATGAAAGAAAATAAAAAGGAAAAAAGCGCAGGAGGCCGGAACGAATCGCTCCCTGCGCTTAATTTTATTTCTCATAGGGAAGAAATTACGTAAATCATCTCCGACCGGCCGGGTCTATCAGATTTTTTTCAGTTTAATCACAAAAAAAGCTAAATATAACTCAATATTTAACCACTGTTGGGTAAAATATAGGTGTATCATGCACAGCGATATTTAGACAACAGGAGGATAAGACAATGAGTGAAAGAAAGGTGTCAGATCAGGAATTGGATTCATTTAAGGAGTACCTGCTACGAGAAGAAAAGAGTATGGTGACCGTGGAAAAGTATCTTCGGGATGCACGTACTTTTCTTGTTTTTGCAGGGGAACAGGAAGTGACAAAGGAGCTGACAGTTGCCTATAAAAAATCTCTGGAGGAGAAGAATTACGCAATTCGTTCCATCAATTCTATGCTGGCCTCCGTAAACAGCTTTTTGGAATTCATGGGCTGGGTGGATTGTAAAGTAAAGAATCTCAGATGCCAGCGGCAGACCTATTGCACAGAAGAAAAGGAACTGACGAAAGAAGAGTATCTTCGTCTGTTAACGGCATCCCAAAAACAGGTGAGGCTGAATCTGGTAATACAGACCATCTGCGGTACAGGCATCCGTGTGTCGGAGCTTAAGTATTTTACCGTGGAGGCTGTGCAGCAGGGAGAGGTTTCCGTTCGCTGCAAAAGTAAGACCCGGACAATTATGATTCCCGGAAAATTGAAAAAGAAGCTATTGGATTATGTGAAAAAGCATGACATTCATTCCGGACCGATCTTTGTCACCAAAAGCGGCAAGCCCCTTGACCGCAGCAATATCTGGGCGCAGATGAAGCGGCTGTGTGAGACTGCAGGAGTGAAGCCGTCCAAGGTGTTTCCGCACAATCTCCGAAAACTGTTTGCCCGAACCTTCTATAGTATAGAGAAGGATATTGCGAAGCTGGCTGATATATTGGGGCATGGGAATATTGAAACGACACGGATCTATATTATGACGACCGGAACCGAGCACCGCAGGAAAATAGAACAGCTGGGGCTGGTGGTCTGACCTATAAAAAGAAAAAACACATAATTTGCATTATGTGGTAAAAAGAAATTTATGTACATACTTACAGGCAAAAATATTATACGCCTTTTCTTTGAATTAATCAAGACATTCTGTGAAAATGTAAAAAAACGAACAAAAACGTAAACTTTTTGCAGTTCATCCGGAAAATATGCAGCATGATAACACCCACAATCTCTCTGATTTCCTTTTTTAGAGGTGAGGGTGTGTTTTTGTGCGCCTATTTTTGAGTAAATCAGTTTTTTATTTTATTTCTTACAGACATCTCCGTGCTGAAAGTACCACATAATGCAAATTATGTAGTAATGCAGACATCTTACATGGTTTCAAGTGCAGTATTCCCAGGAAAGGAACATGGAAAGTAATGGGCCAAACGATTAAGAAAATATGGAACGGTATCAACAGTGTACTGATCGGTCTGGTCATTCTGTTGGCTATTGCTCTTGTGGGCGTGCGCCTGGTCGGGCTGGAGGTGTTTGTGGTCCTGTCAGGATCGATGGAGCCTGCTTATCGGACCGGCTCGGTCATTTATGTAAAAGAGGCTGATACAGAAAAGCTGCGGGCAGGAGATGTGATCACATTTTACTTAAACGGTGACACCATTGCAACCCATCGGATTACGCAGATAGTGGAAGGGGACGGAGAGCTTGCTTTCCGGACAAAGGGAGATGCGAACGAAGTGGAGGATGGAGCAGCTGTTCTCGCAAGTCAGGTGATCGGTACGCCTGTGTTTACCATTCCTTACCTGGGATACCTGGTGTCGTATCTTCACAGTGTTTCGGGGCGCTATGCTGCAATTGCTGTAGGTGCTGTATTGCTGCTCCTGTTGTTCCTGCCGGATATCATTTTTGGCGAGGATCAGAAGGAAGATAAAAAGGCAAAGGAGAAATCAGAATGAAAAAAAGATCCCTGATAACAATTTGCAGTCTGCTCCTGGTCGCAGCAGTTTCTGTTATGGGAACGCTGGCCTACCTGACGGATACAGATTCAGTGGTCAATACATTCACCATCGGGCAGGTTGACATTGCCCTGGATGAGGCGGCCGTTGACAGTGATGGCAAGCTCCGTGTGGACGGTGAAGGAAATCCGGTGGACCGCGTAAAGGGAAATGAATATCATCTGATCCCCGGTCAGACCTACATAAAAGACCCCACCGTTACAGTGAAAAAAGACAGCGAAGAAGCCTACGTGCGTATGATGGTCACCATCACCTGCGCAAAGGAGCTGGATGTGATCTTTGCCCCGGACGGTGCTGACCTGGCTGCTATCTTTGGCGGATATGATCCGGCACTCTGGATCTATACCGATGCCAAAGTAAACGAGACCGACAACACCATTACCTATGAGCTACGTTATCACGAGACCGTGACCGGCGGTGACGAGGATGTAAAGCTGGATGCCCTGTTTGATACCTTCACCCTGCCCGGTGAGATCACCGGCGAGGAACTGAAAACCATTCAGGACTTGAAGATCACAGTGGCCGGTCATGCGATCCAGGCAGCAGGCTTTACGGATGCGGATGTTGCATGGAAAGCCTTTGACAAGCAGATGGCAGACGACACCCAATAACCCCGGTTTCACCGGATATAGGCAGAAATGTTCTGTTGTCCGTTGAAATATACAGCGCAAATTCTAAGGAAAGGAGGAACACGACATGAGAGAAGGAAAGCATCTGTGGCAGGAGTCACCTAAGGCCCGGAAAAGCAGGATGACTCCTCTTGCGTTGATCCTGGCTCTGGTGCTGGTGGTCGGCAGCGTTGTCGGCGGCACGATTGCCTGGCTGATCGCGGATACGGAGCCCGTTGTCAACACTTTCACTTACGGGGATATCGACCTGAAGCTGGACGAGACCAAAGTGGACAGCAAGGGCGATCCTGTGGATGAGGATAACGATGGCACACCGGATAAGACCACCGAGGGCAACGACTATGAGATGATCCCCGGTGAGGAATATCTGAAAGATCCTGCTGTTACGGTCCTTGCAGGAAATGAAGCCTGCTGGCTGTTCGTCAAGCTGGAAGAAAAGGGCGGCGTGACCATTACCAATGGGGATGGCAGCACCACCACTTACGACTTTGACGATTATCTGACCTATGAAATCGCAGACGGTTGGACGCAGCTTTGGGATGCAGATGGTAATGCAGTGGAAGGCATCTACTTCCGCCAGGCTAGCGAAGATACCGACGACACCGAAGTTACCTATGAAGTTCTGAAAGATAACAAGATATCTGTCCTGGGTGCGGTCAACAAGGATATGCTGAACGCTCTGGACAACAACGGTCAGGACGCAGCTTCCGCAACCTATCCCAGCCTTTCCGTTACTGCCTATGCGGTGCAGTACAGTGGATTTGAGGCTGAGGTGAGCAACGGAGCCGACGCACCCACCACAGAACAGACTAACGCTGCCGCGCTGAAAGCATGGCAGGCCGTGGAGGCAGAAAACTCTGCTACTCCCTGATCCCCTATGATGTAAACGGTCACAGATCGTTGCATACAAATAAAATTTATCTAAGAAAGGAAAAATCAAAATGAAAGCAACTATGAAAAAAGTGCTGTCTATGGCTTTGGCCGTTACCCTGACCGCCGGTATCTCTATCGCCGGAACGAAGGCATACCTGACCAGCGAGGACAGCGATGTGAACGTTATGACCATGGGCAATGTTAAGATTGCCCAGCACGAGTATCAGCGCGTAGAAAAGGAAGAGGGTACATACAAGACCGATACCATTGACGAACAGACCAGCTATGTTCTGGAAGATTTCGAGCAGGGCAAGGCTATTCTTCCTATCGTTGGTGACCCCAGCGTTGGTGGCGACGACCTCGCTTATGCAGGATACGATTCCACCCCCGTGCGTCTCTCTCAGGTTGATTCCTACGGCGGTATGGATGTCTTTGCGGGCAAAAACGCTGTGGATAAGTTTGTCACCGTTGAAAACACCGGCAAGACGGATGCCTATGTTCGTACTTTGGTCGCAATCGAAAGCGGTTCTACCGATGGTTCTTTGATCGGGCACTCTTATCATTTTACATGGACAGAAACTGTGATCGGAAAGATCACAGTTGATGGCAACAGCTATTATCTGTATGAATATGTCTACAATGGCGCTGAGTTGAGCGACGGTAGCTGGAGACATGGCAATGGCATCCTCCCTGCTGGCGATACCTCTTATCCTAACCTGTCTCAGGTTTATCTGAAGCATACTGCTAACAATGAAGATATGGAAGCTATCGACGGCAACAACAATGGCACTCTTGACATCCTTGTTCTGTCTCAGGCTGTTCAGGCGGACGGTTTTGCAAATGCTCAGACTGCTCTGGACACCGCTTTTGGTGATGTAACCGTTGCGAAGGCTGCTGAATGGTTCGGTGGTATGGGTAATGTGGCTTATGTTGAAGCTGGCACTGCTGAAGAAGGTGAAAAACCACAGGTGACCGGGGAAGCTGCTGCACCTTATCTGGCCGCACTGCAGTCAGGTCAGTCCCTGGTTGTAGACAGCGAAATGGATATCCTTGCTATGGATGCTACCTCTGCTGTAGATGCACAGGGTGCAACCGTTTATCTGAGCGGTACCGGTTCTGACGCATACGGCTACCTTGGTTTCTTCCCAACTCAAAGTTATAAAGATGTAACTGTCAGCAACCTGAATGTTACCGGTTCCGGTTTCGTTGAAGTAGGTCATTATGGCATATCTGGCGGTACTTACACTCTGAACAACGTGAACCTGACCGATATGACCTCCACTCTTGCAAACAACGATAAGGGTTTAACTGTGGGCTTGACATTTATGGCTTACAGCAATGTAATTCTGAATAACTGCACCATGACCGGTGCATCTGCTTTGAGCGATAATATCATCCCGGTTGACCTTGGCTGTGGCCAGAGTTATACCACCACTATCAACGGCGGTGAATATGGCACTATCTATTGCTGGAGCAAAGGTCACGCTGTTCTGAATGGCGCGAAAGTTGATACCCTCTATGCTGCTCCAAACAATGGATCTGTAATCATCAAATCTGGTACTGCTGTAGATACACTGGTTCTCAATTACTACAGTGGCTTGGCTGCAAATGAATCCAGAATCGGTAATATCACCATCGAAAATGGCGCTACCGTAAACAGTATCATCTACAATGGCACTTGCTACTCTTCTCTCGATGAAGTAAAAGCAGCACTGAATGAACAGTGATGCCTAACCCTGCCTCCCACCTTCGGGTGGGCGGCAATCAAAGGGCTCAACACTGGGTTGAACCTTTTGATTGCTGCGACGACAAATTGCAAACGCAAAATATACAGCGAAGGAGGCGGCAAGTAACATGCTGCGAGTATTAAAAAACAGAATATCCGGCATCAGCAGCCTGAAAAAGCTGACCTTGCTTCTGTGTGTCGCGCTGATCCTGACGGTCAGCATAGGAAGTTCTTTATCCTATATGGTGACCGGAACGCCCACACTTTTGAACCGTTTTCTAAATGGTATGAACCCGGATGGGGATTTTGTCATACAGAAAGTCGTATCCCATCCTTTCGGCGAGGGGTACGAGATACCGGAAGGTCTGACCTTTACCTATACGGTAGATTTGGGAGTAAAATATGCCGGTGAGACCCTGCGTACCACCCAGGGTGAAAGGACTGCCGATGAAAACGGTGTGCTGACCGTGACAGTCGCCCCCGGCGGCAGGACCACCATCTTTGATATTGACGACAATACTCTTGCTACGGTAACAGAAACCAATATCGGCGCCGGTTTTACCCCGGATGCCCTTTCCCGTGAGCTGACCGTTCAGAAGTATCAGGACAATATCCTTACCTTCCTGAATACCTATGTCCCCGAAAAAGCGGATACCGCTGCCTTGCAGGTGTCCGGCGTAAAGACCCTTGTGGGCCGTGACTGGCAGGAGGGTGACAGCTTTACTTTCCTTCTGGAAGTTAATCAGGATGGTGCCTGGAAAGAAGTAGGAACACAGACCATTACCTACGAGCTGGTGGAGCAGGCCGATCCGGAAGATCCGGAAAAGACAGTTCTTGTTCCGAAGCCTGATTTTGACAAATTTGATTTTACTGCCCTGATTCAGGGATATTCCTTTGACAAAGCCGGTACATATTCCTTCCGTGTTTCCGAAAAGGAAGGAACCATCGGCGGCCTGACCTATGATAAAGCGGAAAGCAAGTTCGATGTAACTGTCGGTGACGCGGATATGGACGGATATCTTGAAATTCAGTCCGTGACCACCGTTTCTGCCAATACAACGGTCACAGATACTATTGTCAGCATTGCCTTTGAAAACAAGTACGCGCCTGTTGGCAGTACCGAAGTCTTTATAGAAATTCAGAAGGTTATGGAGGACACTTCCGGCCAGAACAAGTCCCCGGCAGGCTTCACCTTTGAACTGTACGACGAGTCCGGCAAGCTGTATAAGACCTCTGAATCCACAGGTTCCACCGGTGAGACCTCTATCCGACTGGTCTATGAGCCAACGGAGGCAGGAAAGACCTTTAACTATGTCCTGAAGGAGGCTGGCAGCGGTCAGACAGTGGGAGCCCTTACCTACGATGACAATGCATATAACATAAAGGTAGCGATTGTAGATAATCTGGATGGTACCATCAGTGCCTATGTTTATGATAACGATAGTACCGTTTCAGATGGAAATGCAGGAGATGGGAAAGCATCCGATGGCAGTCACAGCACAGTTTCCGATGGAAACGCCGTTGCAGCGGTAGCAGATAATGCAGCCACCGTTTCAGACGGAAATGCAGCTGCAGGCGGAGCAAATAAAACCACCCTATCCATCCCGAAGGATGCGGGCAGTGTATATCATACCGTTTTCACGAACAGGTACGATCCACAGGATGCTTCCGTTACCATAGCAGGCAGCAAAGTACTCAATGGCAGAGCTTTGCGTGACGGAGAATTTACGTTCCGCCTGTATCGGACGGATGAACGTTTTCAGGTGGCAGATACAGCAATGCCCATTGCAACTGCAACAAATGATGCTGCAGGTACCTTTGCCTTTCCAATATTACAGCTGGATCGTGTGGGAACCTATTATTACGCAGTGACTGAGGATTCCACAGGAGCATTGAAGGGTGTGACCTATGATACTTCCTGCTATCTTGTGACCATTGCGGTTTCTGATGTGGAAGGGGTTCTGACTGCAGTAACATCGGTTACAGATGCCTACGGTGAGACATGCACCATAGAATTTGAAAACAGCTATCGTGCAGCGTCTGTGTCTCTTCCCCTTAGCGGTAAAAAGATATTAAACGGTGCCCGGTTAGAGGAAGGTGCATTCAGCTTTGAACTCTATGTGGCTGATGAAGCCTTTACACCTCAGGATACAGTGTTCCAGACAGTTACAAATGATGAGGATGGAAAATTTGCCTTCCAGGATCTGACCTTTACTTCGGCCGGCACATACCGATATGTGGTGACAGAGAAGAATGCGGTTGCCATAGAGGGCATGACATATGATGATACAGTTTACGGCATTACGGTAACTGTTGCAGATCCCGGTGACGGGCAGCTTATAATAGAAGCGATGCATCTGACAGCTGACGGTCAGACGGCTGAAACGATTCTCTTTGAGAACAGCTACACTGCGCCTGAAGAGTCTGAACAGCCTGGTGAACCTGACGAGTCCGGTGAATCTGATGAGCCCGGTGAACCTGATGATTCGAATGAAACTGACGAATCTAACGAGCCTGATGATTCAACTCAGATTGATATACCTCCGACCGGTGATGACAGCAGCATACTGCCGTATCTCATTGTGTTTGCCATAAGTGGTTTGGCTGTGATCCTTTTATTGGTGCGCCACCACCGCAGGAAACGCTGAAGTCCTGCACTATAGATAAAAAGCAGGTTCTTACCCTTAACCGGAGATTGAAGGTGATGATATCGTGAATATAAAAAATGGAATAAAATACGATAAGAATATCGCAGGGCAAAAATTCGGCCGTCTGACAGCCGTAGAACCTGTCCGGGACGAGGAACGCAGAAGGTCGTATTGGAAATGCCTCTGTGACTGTGGAAATATCACAACAGTTTATTATTGGAACCTTGTGAACGGACATACAGGGAGCTGCGGCTGCCTGAAACGTCATGATCTGACAGGACAGCATATCGGGAAACTGACTGTGCTGAGGCGTTCCGACAGGACTGGCTCCAGGGGGAAGCGACGTGTCGTGCTATGGGAGTGCCGTTGTGATTGTGGTGCCATTACTTATAAAGCAACAGATATTCTGACCAACGATGCGCAGAACAGCTGCGCAAAATGTGCAGCTATACATGCATCGAAAGTAGCCAGAGAGTCCGCCGGATACGTGGGCGGCACACAGATCAGCCGTATTAAAGATATGAAGCCCACATCTGCCAACAGCAGCGGAGTTCGTGGTGTTTATTATGAGAAAAAAGCAAATAAATGGCGTGCTCGGTTGAGGTTTAAAGGTAAAATTATGGACTTTGGTTCTTATGAGCGTTTTGAGGATGCAGTAGCAGCCCGTAAAGCTGCTGAAAAAGAATATTTTGGCACTTTTCTGGAAGAGCATGAATTGCAAGAAACCCCTTGACATTTGCCCTGAGAAGTAACATAATAAGGAAAAACATAAATTTTTATCCAAGAAAGAGGGAAATACCAATGGAAAAGAAAAATATTGATTGGGGCAATCTGGGTTTTGGATACGTTCAGACTGATATGAGATATGTATCCAATTTTAAGGATGGTGCATGGGATGAAGGTGTTCTGACAGAGGATGCCAATGTAGTGCTGAATGAGTGTGCAGGTGTCCTGCAGTATGCGCAGACCATATTCGAGGGACTGAAAGCATATACCACTGAGGACGGACATATCGTGACCTTCCGCCCTGACCTGAATGCAGAGCGTATGATGAATTCTGCAGCCAGACTGGAGATGCCGGTATTCCCGAAGGATCGCTTTATAGATGCTGTTAACAAGGTAGTAGCAGCCAATGCTGCTTATGTACCTCCTTACGGAAGCGGAGCAACCCTGTATCTGCGTCCCTACATGTTCGGTTCCAATCCGGTTATCGGTGTTAAGCCTGCTACCGAGTATCAGTTCCGTATCTTCTGTACTCCTGTAGGTCCTTACTTCAAGGGCGGCGTAAAGCCTCTGACCATCCGTGTCAGCGATTTCGACCGTGCAGCACCAAACGGTACAGGTCATATCAAGGCCGGTCTGAACTATGCGATGAGCTTACATGCTATCGTAAGTGCTCATAATGAAGGCTATGATGAGAACATGTATTTGGATCCTAAGACCAGAACCAAGGTAGAAGAGACAGGTGGAGCTAACTTCCTGTTTGTAACCAGGGATAATAAGGTAGTTACTCCTAAGTCCAGCAGTATCCTTCCTTCCATTACCAGAAGAAGTCTTGTATATGTAGCTAAGGAATATCTGGGACTGGAAGTAGAAGAGAGAGAAGTATATCTGGATGAAGTGAAAGATTTCGCAGAGTGCGGACTGTGCGGTACCGCAGCAGTTATCTCTCCTGTAGGTAAGATCGTTGATCATGGCAAGGAAATTTGCCTGCCCAGCGGTATGACTGAGATGGGACCTACCACCAAGAAGCTGTATGAGACTCTGACCGGTATCCAGATGGGCAGAATTGAAGCTCCTGAAGGATGGATTCATGTGATTGAATAAGGGACAAGCCTGTTATTACAGAGACCTTATTCGCATACGATAACTGAAGAAATGATGAGAGCACCAGGATGCAAGATATTCTGGTGCTTTTCTTTTTGGTGGTAACAATTTTTTCATAAGTTTCTCTTGCTTTTTCGCCATGACTATGCTAGACTTATCGCATACGATTTATGGTTTATAAAATGCGTATGATTTAGATAAACGTCCGGACAAGCAGATTACACATTTTTAAACTTTAAATTCATCACAGTATCTTTGTATACTGTCTGGAGATTCATATAGTTTTGTTATGCTCTTTATAGCAAAGCTTCACAGGCCATTTCGGTCAATGAATCCAAAGTGATAATTTTATATTAAAATTTCTTCGGTGAAGATATTGACCGATATTGCGTATTTTGATATACTCTAATTAATAGTACTCATCTCATCGATCATCGCCGAAGAAGGAAAGGCGGAGAATGGATAAAGATATTACTAAGAAGAGGCTGGAAGAATACAATGATGTATTCACAGATATTTTTAACAACGTAGTGTTTGAAGGCAACAAAGTACTGGAAGAGGACAAGCTGACGAGTATGCCGACAGAATCCTTTATTCGTAAAGTAGGAGGGAAACTGCGTCAGGGCAACCGTGATGTGAGAAAAGCAGACACCCGGCATCAGCATTATCGGTTGATTTGCGGGCTTGAGAACCAGGAAGGCTGCGACAATACCATGCCGGAGCGCACCATGGGGTATGATTATGCAGCCTATGAGGAACAGATACGGCAGATAAGGGAGAAGAACGACAAAGACGATAAGCCGGCTTATGCAAAGAGGATACATGATGAACAGAAGCTTGCACCGGTGGTAACGGCAGTTCTGTACTTTGGATCGAACTGGACCGGGCCGAGAAGATTATATGAGATGTTGGAGTTCCCGGAGGGACTGAGGGAGCAGCTGGAGAAGCTGGTACCGGATTACCATGTGAACCTGATTGAAGTGAAGAAACTGCCCGAAGAAGTGAGGAAACGTTTGACTTCTGATTTTCGGTTGATTGCAGAGTATGTTGCCTGTCGTAATCAACCGAAGAAGCTGGATGCGTTGTTGGCGGATAATAAACAAATCATCAGGCATCCGGAGGAGTTCTTTGATTTACTGGAAACCATAACAAGTGATAAGAGATTTTTAGAGGCGAAGGAAATGCTCACAGAAGAAGAGCGGAAAGAAGGAGTGACTATGTGTGACGGATTAGATAGGATTGAGAATCGTGGAATTGAGAAGGGAAAGGAGATCGGAAAAGAGATTGGCAAAGAGATTGG